>NZ_CP046977.1:907050-1209400 GCF_030408455.1 Corynebacterium atrinae | reverse complement strand
GTGTCGGCGTTGATGTTGTAGACCTCCCCATCGTCGCCTGGGGCGATGGTGGAGACGACCGGGATGCGGCCGGCATCGATAATGTCCATGAGCGCCTCAGGGTTGACGTTGGTGATATCACCCACGAGCCCGATGTCGGTGGGCACTCCCCCGACGTCCACGTAGCGCTTTGTCGCCCTGAACAGGCCTGCATCCTCGCCGGACGTGCCGACGGCGTAGGGGCCGTGCGAGTTGATGAGGCCGACCAGGTCGCGGCCGACCTGACCGAACAGCACCATCCGCACGACCTCCATGACCTCCGGGGTTGTTACGCGGAATCCGCCGGTAAACTCACCGTCCAGGCCAAGTCGTTTAAGCATGGAAGAGATTTGCGGGCCACCGCCATGCACCACTACGGGTTTTGCCCCAACGGTGCGAAGCAACACCATGTCGGCGGCGAAAGCAGCCTTGAGGTCCTCATCCACCATGGCGTTGCCGCCGTACTTGACCACGACGATCTTGTCGCGGTAATGCTGCAGCCAGGGCAAAGCCTCGGCCAGGACATGCGCCCGGGCTTCGTTGCTGAGATTGCTTAGTGTATCCATGTGAGGCGTTTCCTAGCTGGAGTAAGCGGAGTTGATCTCCACGTAGTCGTGGGAGAGATCCGTGGTGCGGACGGTCGCACGGCCGGGGCCGTCGATGCCAAGGTTGACCAGCACGTCAATGTCGGCGCCGGAGAGGTCGACGTCGCGCGCGCCCGGGGTGCCGGTGGTGTTCACGCACACTGCCTCCCCATTGAAGTACACCGAAATATGGTCGGGGTCCATGTCTGCCTCTGCCATCCCGACGGCCGCGAGAACGCGCCCCCAGTTCGGGTCCGATCCAAACATGGCGCATTTGAACAGGTTGTCGCGTGCCAGAGTCCGGGCAGCATTCACGGCTTGCTCATCGGTCGACGTTCCCTCCACCGTGACGGTCACCCGCTTGGTTACGCCTTCGGCGTCGGCCTGCATCTGCCGGGCGATGTCCTCGCTGGCCTGCAGGACCGCTGCGTTGAGCTCTTCCTGGCTCGGGGTGATTCCCGAAGCACCAGAGGCGAGGAGAAAGACCGTGTCATTGGTCGAGGTAGAACCGTCAATATCCAGGGTGTCGAAGGTGACGTGGCTGGCCGCGCGCACTGCCTCATCGAGCATCGCCGGCGTGGCGCTGGCATCGGTGGTCAAGCAAACCAACATCGTGGCTAGTGAGGGCGACATCATTCCGACGCCCTTCCCCATGCCACCGAGCGTCCAGCCCTCAGCGTTGACCACGGTCTCCTTCTTCACCAGATCGGTGGTCATGATGGCTTCAGCTGCCGCCTCACCGTTGTCCCCCAAAACGGTCGACAGCTTATCGACGCCCGCGCGCATCCTTCCCATCGGCAGCACCTCACCGATGAGCCCGGTGCTGCACACCCCGACATCCGTCGGGGCAATGTCCAGCAGGTCTGCCACCTGCTGCTGCAACTCCGCGGCATCCTCGTCGCCCTGCACGCCATTGCAGGCGTTGGCGTTGCCCGAGTTATACAGCACCGCCTTGATCTGCCCATCAGCAATCGCCACACGCGAGAGCTTCACCGGCGACGCCACCACTCGGTTACGAGTGAACACCGCTGCGGCATGAAACTCCGGCCCCTCATTGACCACCAAGGCCATGTCGGGATTACCAGAGGGCTTAATGCCCGCGATCAATGCTGCAGCACTGAAACCAGCAGGCGCAGTGATTCCGATGGAGCTCATGATTTTCTCCTGAAAGTGTGCGGGAAGTCTAAGGGGCGACGGCAACGGCGAGAAGTCCCGCCGTCTCCTCGAGGCCGAGGGCAAGATTCATGCATTGCACAGCCGCACCGCCAGTACCCTTGGTGAGGTTGTCCAACGCCGAAGTCATCAGCAAACGTCCCGATCGCTCATCAACTTCGACCTGCACGTGACAGTAGTTGCTACCCATGACATTTTGGGTTTGCGGCTGCTGCCCCTCCGGCAACAGATGAACAAAGGGCTCGTCAGCGTAGAAAGCCCGATAAGTCTCCGTGGCGATCTGCTGGGTAACACCCTCGACAAGTGGTGCCGTAATCGTGGTGAGTATCCCCCGCGGCAGTGGAGCCAATACCGGCGTAAAACTAACGGTGACCTCGGCATCAGTGACCTCAGCAAGGTTTTGAATGATCTCCGGAGTGTGCCGGTGCTTCCCGGCCGTGTTGTAAGCCTTGAGGTTGCCCATGACCTCCGAGCCGAGCAAACCAACAGAGGCCTTCTTGCCTGCCCCCGAAACCCCCGTGACAGAAACGACGGCGAGGTCCGGCGTAATCAACCCACCCGCGACTGCCGGCAGCGCGGCCAGCGTCGCCCCGGTGGGAAAACAACCCGGAACCGCTACCCGAGTAGCGCCCTGCAGCTCTTCCCGGTGACCGGGCAACTCCGGAATGCCATACGGCCACGTGCCCGCATGCTCCGAACCGTAGTAATGCTCCCACTCCCCTGCATCCTGCAACCGGAAGTCCGCGGCACAGTCAATGACGACAGTGTCTGGGTTAGCAGAAGCAAGCGCCTGACCGATCGGACCCGAATGGCCGTGCGGAAGGGCAAGGAACACCACATCGTGGCCTGCCAAGACCTCCGGAGTAGTGTCCTCAATAATCCGGTCGGCTAGCGGCGACAGCTGGGGCATCAATTCCGCCACCGCCTGACCTGCCGACGATCCGGCGGTCAATGCCCCAATCTCTAGCTCACCCGAGACATAAGCGGGGTGACTGAGCAGCAGGCGGAGGATCTCCCCACCCGCGTAGCCAGTAGCGCCTGCGACTGCAACCTTGTATGCCATGTCGAACAATGTAGCACTTTATGCATCCTCATGCAAACTATTCAGCATGCGATTTTTGACGCTTCCCCGTTGCATCCATTTCTTCCACCAGCGGCTGATGGCATGGTTATGGCCACATATGTCACCGACCCCGACAAAGAGCACCGCCTTAAGGCTACGCGGAAAACCACCACATCAACGGTCTTCGTGACGATCACAGCCGCGATCCCCACAACAACCACCGCCCAAGCTGACAAGACCGTCATCCCGGACAAGATCGACGCCTATGTTGCCGAATTCGAACGAGACCCCCACATGACGCCCTCATCAAGGGCGTCTGCACGATCAGCGACACCGAACAGGACACCCTGCCGAGCATCGAGTCCCTGAACAGCCTCGACAGTCAGATGATGGCGAGGGCTTTGAGCTCGTCGGGCCACTTCTTTGGTCTTGATAGATTCTTTGGGGAAGTGCAGGTTTTCACCCTCGATTAAACAAGGGACATAACAGGTCACCACATCGGCCGTGGCCCACTCAAAAGCGGCGACTGGAAAAGGTCGCGACGGGTGCACTAATAAAGGAAGGCTCCACTGATGACCAACCCCCTGCTGTGCCTCAGGCCTGAATACGGCCACCCCACCTCACTATGGGCTGATATTGTCCCCTTTCCACGAAGTGGACCTCGCGTCGTAACCTATCCAGATGAAATGGAGTTATCTGAAGAGTTGGGTGACCGCCTGTACCGCTGGACCCGACTATGGCATGAGAATTTCCTTGGACGAGAGGATCGACCTGATGGACAACTCAGATGGCGTCCTGGTTTCAATATTGAAGAGTGGACTGACGAAGGCCTCTGGATTGAGAAAGCTCTCATTTCGGAACTGCCCGAGTATGACTTCGACTTTTTGTGGCGCCACTGGGTTCCCGGCTACTTTTCCGGGGACAATTGAGGGCTTTTCGGTGTTGGACCGCCACGATCGCCTTCCCAGGGTAAAATCTGGTCTTTCACTACCCCAGGTTGACTCATCCCGTCGCTAAGTTGAGACCGTCTTCGCAAGTCAGCTCGTGTGTCATCGGGACTTGCTCTCAGCGGTGTGGCTACCATTCGCCGAACGACATCGTAACCACTGTATCCGCTAAGATTACTTTTGCATATTGAATTAGTCCCTCGTCCAGTATCGAGGTCCAGGCCCAGAGAGGCAGGCGTTCATTGTGAGAAGTGCACGTCTGTCAATGGATCAGATCCTCTACCTCTCCGGAGTAGCCGCGGTCCCCTGGGCCGAAATTGGAGCGATAGCGGTGGGCTTCGTAATCCTGCTGAAAGGCCAATTAGTCCCCGACGACTCCAGCCCAGAACCTGCCAACTTCCTCATCGCGCTTGGAGCCCTCGCCATATTTTTCGGTCTTCCGCTCGGAGTCACGCAGATCGACTCCAAATTGTGGGACTTCGTCTATGTGCTCCTAGGCGCAGCAATCACTGGGGTTCTCATTGCGCTACCCCCGGGTCCGGTGATGTTCTTGGGCTTTCTGTTCTACCTAGGGCCACCCCTCCTACTTGCAGGGGCATCAACGGGGCTGCGCAGGTGCCTGGTTCGACATCGAATCCAAAAGTCCTTTATCAAGAAGGGCACCACACCGGGGCCTCAGCGCAGAGATTCAATACCAGCATCGACTCCGAGCCAACATGACTGAGTCAATTTTTCGCGCCCTGGCTAGGTGCAGATCATCTTCCCTACCTGAGTCGACGTTCAAAGTGGGGCATGACAAAGAGCAATAACACCCTGGGCCAAGGTGGCAGTGAAATTGTCCGCAAGCCCCCGGATGTCCATAATCGGCCGGTGACTTTGGAGCGTACGTCAGGAACAAATTGGGCTCACGACCTGGTTGTCGGCCCAGAAGACGACGAAGAGTAAAACGGCGACCTCCTCGCCTTCAACAAACTGAATGCGGAAGGCAACGGCGACGGAGCCGCCCACCGTAGTGGGGTGTCTCCGGCCATAGCCTCCCGCATTAAGGAGCAAAGGTTAGGCGCGCATGTCGGCGCCGAAGCGCTCCTTCGCCAGTTCGGCTGCAGCGAGCCGACGCTCATTGGCCTCCTCGTCGGTAAGGGTACGATCCTGGGCGCGGAAGAGCAGAGCGAAGGCCAGGGACTTCTTGCCCTCGCCGAGGTGCTGGGAACGGTAGACGTCGAAAAGCTCGACGCTTTCCAGCAAGTCTCCGGCGCCTTCCGCAACCACTCGGCGCACATCCTCCGCGGGGACTGACTCATCGACGACGAGGGCGATGTCCTGGTGGAGTGCCGGGAAGGAGGACAACACTGGGGCCGGGAAGGTCTCTTCCAGCGGCAGGGCGGTGACGTCGATTTCCATGGCGCAAGTGCGGGCCGGCAAGCCCAGAGCCTCGATGACCTGGGGGTGCAGCTCGCCGGCGTGGCCGACGACGGTGCCATCGACTACCAAGGCGGCACAACGCCCCGGGTGCCAGGGCAGCGAGTCGGCCGAGACCACGTCGAGTTCCACTCCTGCGGCACGGGCAACGACGCGGGCTGATTCGATTGCATCAGCGTAGGAATATGTGCGTCCCTTGCCCCAGGGACCCTCGAATTCGATGTCGCCGGTGCCGACGGTGGCGGCATGCAGCGGCTGGTACGGGAGAGATTCCCGCAACTCTTGCAGCACCTCGTCGAAAGGACGCTCCTTCACCGAAGGCATCGGGGACACATCGTCGCGAGCGAAGGAAACCTGCTGGATGCCGAAGAGCGCTACGTCGCCGAGGCCGCGGGCGACGTTGCGAGCCAAGGAATCGAGCATCGAGGGCAGCAACGTGGTGCCCAGGATTCCGCGGTCGGCCTCCAGGGGGTTTCGCACTGAGACTGCCTGGCGGCGCTCGTCGTCGGCAGGCAGGCCCCAGGTATCGAACGTGTCGTTGGGAATGAAGGGGCTGGGCAAGATTTCGGCGTACCCGTTGTAGGCCAGTGCGTGGCCAACGGCCCGACGGCGGATCTGGGCAGGCGTCAGACCGCGGCCACCGGCCGGAGTCGGCAGGACGAGCGGGATGTCTTCCAGACCCTCTAGCCGCATGATCTCTTCGATGAGATCCTCCGGCAAGGCGAAGTCAGTTCGCCAGGTCGGCGGGGTGACGGTGAGCTTGCCACCGCATTCGGAGACCTCAACGGCGCAACCAACTTCTTCGAGGCGGCGGATAACGGTGTCGCGGTCGTAGTCCACGCCGATAAGCTCGGACGGGTGGGTCACGCGCATGGTGATGGCCGAACGTGCGGGAACCTCACCGATGAGAGTGCGGCCCTCATCGACGGTGCCACCGGCAATGTCGACGAGGAGGGCGCACGCCATGTCGAGGGCTACCTCGACGATGGCTGGGTCGACGCCCCGCTCGAAGCGTCGAGAAGCTTCTGACGACAACTTGTGCCGGCGAGAGGTGCGCGCGACGGTGATGGGGTCCCACGTCGCGGCCTCGAAGTAGACATCGGTGGTCTGTTCCGAAATCTCCGAACGCGTGCCGCCCATAACGCCAGCCAGGGACTGGATGCCGGTTTCATCGCAGATGACGACATCGCCCGAATCGAGGGTGCGCGTGACGTGATCGAGGGTCTCGAACTTCTCCCCCGCCGTCGCATTGCGCACCACCAGGCCGCCAGAGATCTCGGCGGCATCGAAGGCGTGCATCGGCTGCCCGAGGAGCAACATGACGTAGTTGGTGACGTCGGTGGCGACGTTGACTGGGCGCTGGCCGGAGAGCATGAGCTCGCGCTGCAGCCAGAACGGCGACACCGCCTGCGGGTCGATGCCGGTGACCTTGCGCAGGCCGAAGCGGATGGTCTTGGTCTCCGGATTGACATCGATGTCGATGAGCTGACCGGCGGGAGCCGGGACGTCGGAAAGCTCGAAGCCGCCGACAGCGGGTTCCAGGGCGACGTCGGTGTAAGTGAGATCGAAGGCCGAGGCGATCTCACGAGTAAGACCACGGGCGGACAGCGCGTAACCGCGATCCGGGGTGATGTTGACGTCGAAGACCGTGTCATTCAATCCGAGGGCTTCGCGGGCATCTTGACCGGGCTCGCCATAGGACGGATCAAGGGTGATGATGCCGGGATTCTGCTTGTCGGTGAAACCGAGCTCGGCGGCCGAGCAGATCATGCCGTTGGAAATGTGGTCATAGGTCTCGCGGGCAGCGATCTTGAATCCACCGGGCAGTTCGGAGCCGGGCAGCGCGACGACGACGGTGTCGCCTTCGACGAAGTTGCGAGCACCGCAGACGATGCCCTGGAGCTCACCCGTGCCGTTGGCGTCGCCGACATCGACGAGGCAGTAGCGGATGGGCTTTTTGAACTGCGTCAGCTCTTCAATGTTCTTCACCACGCCGATGACCAGCGGGCCAGTCGTCTCTGGGATGGGAGCGAAACCCTCGGTCTCGAAGCCGACGCGGACGAAGCCGGAGTCCAGCTCCTCGTTGGACACCGCGAAGTCCGGGTTGGCATGACGGAGGAGTCCGGTCACCCAGTTCTGAGCGATAAGCATATGAATTTCCCTCTTTTTCTTCTCGAACCGGGGTGACTACTTGGCAATGCCGAACGGCAGGGTGAAGCGGACGTCGCCCTCCACCATGTCGCGCATATCAGACAGGCCATTGCGGAACTGCAGGGTGCGCTCAAGCCCCATGCCGAACGCAAATCCGGTGTAGACCTCCGGATCGATACCCACGGCCCTCAGGACATTCGGGTTGACCATGCCGCATCCGCCCCACTCGATCCAGCCGGCGCCGCCCTTTTTATTGGGGAACCAGACGTCCACCTCGGCAGAGGGTTCGGTGAAGGGGAAGAAGTTCGTGCGCATGCGGGTGCGAGTCTCCGGCCCGAACAGCGTCTTGGCCAGGTGGTCCAGGGTTCCGCGCAGGTGAGCCATGGTCAGCCCTTTATCCACTGCCAAGCCCTCGACCTGGTGGAAGACGGGCGTGTGCGTCGCGTCGAGCTCGTCGGTGCGGAACACGCGGCCGGGGCACGCGATGTACACCGGCACATCGCGATCGAGCAGCGTGCGGACCTGAACCGGCGAAGTGTGGGTGCGCAGCACCTGCTTGGAGCCCTCCACGGAGACATGGAAGGTGTCCTGCAGCGTGCGGGCCGGGTGATCTGGAAGGAAATTCAACGCGTCGAAGTTGAAGTACTCGGCCTCGACCTCGGGCCCGTCGGCAATTTCCCAGCCCATGGCGAGGAAGATGTCGGAGATCGACTCCATCAAGGACGTGATCGGGTGCAGGGCACCCACCTGCTGGCGGGTGGTAAGAACCGTCACATCGACGGTCTCTGCCACCAGCTGCTCCGCACGGTGCTGCGCTTCGAGCCGCTCAGCCACGTCGGCAAAGTGCTTTTCGACGCGGCCACGTGCCATATTCACCAGTCGACCAGCGTCCTTGCGCTGATCCTTCGGCAAACTTCCGAGCGCGCGGCGTGCCTGAGGAATCGGGGCGTCATCGCCGAGATGATCACGGCGGGCGGCGGCCAATGACTCGAGATCCGAAGCAGCATCAAAAGCAGCGACAGCCTGGTCAGCGGCGGCGTTGAGACCCGCCTCGGTCAGTTCAATTCCCGGTGTGTCAGACACGTGACGCTACCCGAACCTTTCCTTGCATTGGACGCTTCATTTTGAGACTCGTACAGCATACCTGCCCGACCGGATTTACAGCTGACGGGGCTTGCGCGGGCGCCGGGTCGCGAGTGCCACTCCGATGGCCACGGGAATGCACATAGCCAAAGCAATCGGCGAGGCCGACTCCCGAAGAATGAGAGCGCCCAGGGCGATACTGATCAGCGGAGGGAGGAAATGGGCCACGGCAGCGCGATCGGGCCCGGCCTGGCGGATGAGTTGCAGCCACATCGTCATTCCCAGGACGGAGGCCCCGAGTATGAGGTAGGCCTCGGCCAGGATGAACGAGGTGTCGAAGGTGGGGGCTTCTTCCAAAAGGAAAGACAATCCGAGCGCAGGGATGCCCGCGGCCAGACTTTGGATTCCGGTGGACAACCACGGGCTGCCGGGCGGAACGAGTTTCGGGGTAAGTACGGTGCCCGCCACCAGACACGCCACCGCTCCCAACGCAAAGAAGATGCCCCGCCATTGGGTCTCGCCACTGTCGAGTCGGGTCCACGCCGAACCGACGACGCCGAGAAAACCGATGACGCAGCCGATCCACTGCGTGATCATGAGGGCTCGACCCCGCAAAGCAGAAATGACGAGCACCGCCAACGGTGTGAGTGCGGTGATGATCGCGGCCATTCCCGCCGACACATATGGCATAGCACTGGCCATGAGTCCGAGGTATCCGAGGTTGTTCAGCACCCCGACGACGATCGTTCCCCTCAGCCCACTTCGGTTCATGGCCCTTCGTGCGCCCCAGGCCGCCGCTATCATGAGCACACCGGCAATCGTGCAGCGAATGCCCACGATTGCGAACGCTCCAGCAGAACCGCTGGCTACCTTCATCGCGACAAAAGCACCGGACCAAATGGTGGCCCAGGTGACAGCAAGCACGATGAGGCGGGCAGGAGAAATGGTCACCGGAAGCTAATCCTTGCGCGCCTGTGCCTTGGCGGATTCATAAAGACAGATGGAAGCGGCGGTGGCCAAGTTCAGCGACTCAGCGCGCCCTCGGATAGGAATGCGCACCCGGTGGTCCGCAGCGTTGAGCAGCTCCTCCCCCAGGCCATGCGCCTCGTTACCGAATAGCCACGCCGTCGGCTTCTCGAGCAAATCTCCGGCCTCATCGAGATCAACTTCGCCGTCAGCAGCCGTGGCCAAAATTTGCAGACCAGCCTTGCGCAGCTGACCCAATACATCCTTGACTCCCACGTTGCGGGCCACGGGAAGATGAAAGAGGGAACCTGCCGATGCGCGCGCAGCCTTGCTCGACTGCGGGTCGACCGTCTCACCGGCAAAGACGACCGCATCGGCGCCCATTGCATCGGCCACGCGGACCAAGGTTCCTGCATTACCGGGATCGTTGGTCTCGACCGGCACGCACACCAGGCTCGGGCGACCCTGAATCGCCCGGCCTACGGTCCACAAGACGGGCTCACACAGCGCGAAGAGGCCAGTGGTGGTCACCGTGTCGGAGAGGTGCTTAGCCGCGCGCTCGGTAATGGGGTGAACGTACACGCCCATATGGCCCGCAGTAGCGACGATCTCGGGGAATCGCGTGGCAGCCTGCTCGGTGACAAAAAGGTCCTTGGCGGCCCCGGTTGCTACGGCAGCATCCACGGCGTTCTCCCCTTCCACGAGGAAGGCTTCTGCCTTCTTGCGGGCGGCAGCACGGTGGAGCTTCGCCGCATTAACAATGCGGGGTGTGCGCTCAGTGAAGGGATCGTCGAAGTTAAGGTGCATGCGAATAACGCTAGCTCAACGGAACGCCGTGAGAATCATAGGCCATCTGACCACCACCGACGAGGATGAGAATGAACTCGACGAAGGCCCAGACTCCCACCACCATGATGAAGATGAAGCCGATCAAGAAGATCGCCGTGAACCAGCCAAGGATGGTCAGCCCGAGCTGAATGACTCCCCGGTTGGTGTAACCCAGGTAGAAGTTGTGCACACCAAGGGTGCCGAAGAAGAACGCGAGGAGTGCCGCCACGATCTTCGACTTCTGTGCATACGCCGGGTAGCCGTACTGCTGAACCGGGACTGCATACTGGGGCTGGGCAAAAGCGTGGTAGTTGTGGGCGGCCGGATCAATCGGCATACCGTCCTGGTCGTAGTGCTGATAAGGCTGTGTCATGAAAGCGAGTCCTTAATTCAAAGGAGAATACGAGTGAATAAGGGCATGTTAACAGCACCCGCCGACACCACGGATTATGGTTAGTACGTTTTGGCGAGGGTGACGGCGCAAAGTGCGATATGACTTCACCCGTCAATCGAGTGCCCGGGTTTCGTCACTCGATTGACGCGTCAGCTCGTATTGGTCAACTCGAATTGCACTTTTGGGGAGCGCCACCGAGGGATCGTGAGAACGCCAAAACCCCTGTTCCAGCGAGGAACAGGGGCTTATGACGAAGACAAGGGGCGCTTAGGCAGCCTTGGGAGCGTTGACGTCCTCCGGCAGGGCAGCCTTTGCAGCCTCGCAGAGAGCGGAGAAGGCAGCGAAGTCGCTGACGGCCAGCTCGGCGAGGATCTTACGGTCGACCTCGATCTCGGCCAGGCGGAGGCCGTGGATGAGGCGGTTGTAAGTGATGTCGTTCATGCGGGCAGCAGCGTTGATGCGCTGGATCCACAGCTTGCGGAACTCAGACTTACGCTTACGACGATCGTTGTAAGCGTAGGTCATGGAGTGCAGCCACTGCTCCTTGGCCTTACGGTAAAGGCGGGAGCGCTGGCCGCGGTAGCCCTTGGCGGACTTGAGAATTGCGCGACGCTTCTTCTTGGCGTTTACGGACCGCTTGACACGTGCCACGGTGATACTTCCTTACAGTGCTGAGAATTTGTGGGGTGGACAGGCGGCCTATTAGGCCTTGCCGAGGAGACGCTTGATGCGCTTGGTGTCGGCCGGAGCGACATCCTCGGTACCCTTCAGACGACGGGTACGACGGGACGGCTTGCCCTCGAGGAGGTGGCGACGGCCGGCCTGCTCGCGGCGAAGCTTGCCGGAGCCGGTGATCTTCACGCGCTTAGCGGTGCCCTTGTGGGTCTTCTGCTTCATGAGAGTTAAGTCCTTAAATCCCGATTAGTTGTCTTCTACTTCTTACCCTTGCGCAAGGGGCCCAGAACCATGGTCATGTTCCTGCCGTCTTGCTTCGGTCGCATCTCGACGACGCCGTAATCCTTGACGTCCTCGGCGAGGCGCTCGAGAAGGCGGTAACCCAGCTCCGGACGCGATTGCTCACGGCCACGGAACATGATGGTCACCTTGACTTTGGATCCCTTCTCCAGGAAGCGGACCACGTTGCCCTTTTTCGTCTCGTAGTCGTGGTCATCGATCTTCGGTCGGAACTTCTGCTCCTTGACCACAGTCTGCTGCTGGTTCTTGCGAGACTCGCGGGCCTTTTGGGCCTGCTCGTACTTGAACTTTCCGTAGTCCATGATCTTGGCGACCGGCGGCTTAGCGTTCGGTGCGACCTCGACCAGGTCGAGATCGGCATCGAAAGCGAGCTTCCGGGCATCGTCCGTGCGGACAATGCCGACCTGTTCTCCGCCCGGGCCGACAAGGCGGACCTCGGGAACTCGGATACGCTCATTAATTCGAGCTTCAGCGCTGATGTGTGACTCCTCAAATAGCAGGGGTTTCGTAAATCCATACCGTGCCACTCGCGGGGAGGTCCCATAAGAAAAACCCGCCTGCCGTAAATGGCACGCGGGAGATCTCACTAGTATGACGCCAGAACCAAATGCTCCTGGCGTTCTACAAATGACCTGTATCCAACCGGCGAACCGGCGGCGTGAGGTGGGATGATCTCCGCTTGTGACCCGAGCCCCTGGAGAGGCGCTACGGGTGGTAGTGGGGACTACTTTAACCACCGGGGACCGTGATAATCAAATCGACGCGCTGGGGCGCGGACGTCGATAAGCAATTTAGTCCCGAATAGCCCGCTCTTCCAGGACGATGAGCGCATTGTCGCCGCCCTGGCAGACGAAGGAATTGGTCGCCTCCGGCAGGCAACGTACCTGGTACGCCTGCCCCGTGACGGGGCTGGTGACCCTGACCTGATGCTCCGTGGGCTGGCCGGAGTTGCCGGCCATGGCGATCGCGACATTCTTAGCGAACTCGCAACTGGTGGCATCGCTTGCGCGGAAGATCCGCCAATTGACGTTGGCAGCGCACTGCTCGGCCCCCGCTGGCAAGGTGAAAGACAGGACTGGCTCAGTCGATGGCGACGAAGTGGATGTCGTGGAGGTCGGGGTGGCGCTCGACGTCACCGTCGTGGGGGCCTGCGACGTCGTGGTGCGCGAGGAACTGGGTGCCGCGGTGGACACCACTGTCGACGTCGTCGGCGGCGCGGCAACAGGAGCCTCGTCCCGAGCCAGGAAAGCATAATAGAGCCAGACCCCCAGGATGACGGCGCCAAGCACCAGTGCGGCGAGGATGACCATCGCCAGACCCGAGCGATTCCGCGCCACCGGTGCAGACTCCGGGAAATACTGCGGGGCGGAGGTGGCAGCTTGGGGAGCAAACTCGGCGGTCTCCGGATCCTCAGGTGAAGACGGGAATTGCCCAGTGGCCATGTACTGCTCCTCGGACGGTCTCAGTTTGATATCGGACGGGCGCCACGCTCACTAATGGTAGCGGGGCTAATCTTAACGGCCTAGTCTTTAGCCATGGAAAACGACCATCGTTCTGCTCTGGATCTTCGCATAGCGCTGTCCAGACTGGAAAAAGCGGAAAAGCTCCTGACAGAAACTCGCAAGGGACTGGAAGGAATGGTGGAGCGGATAGAAGTTTCCGCACCAACCCATGCCGCCTCCGAGGCCACGGTTCCCGCCATGGCGACGATAGCCGAGCCGCCAGCCGCCGCGCAGGCAGGCCCCTTCTCCCCCGCGCCACGAACTGTTCCTGCAGCGTCGGCCTCTCCCTATGCGAATCAGCCGGTGCGGCCGCCCAAGCCCGCGAAGCCTAGGAAGCCCGCGAAACCTGCGAAACCACCCGTGTCGCTGGAGACCAAGGTCATCCGGGTAGTCGCGGTCGTGGGTTCGTTAATCACGGTCGCTGGCGTGGGGTTGGCGGTAGCGTTGGCCATTCAGAATGGACTGCTCGGTCCTCTTGGGCGGGTCCTGCTGTCCGTGCTCCTGGCCGTGTTGTTGCTTGGAGCTGGCCTGTGGTTGGATCGCCGGCGTCCGGCGGAGGGCACCGTTAACCCAGGCGTGAGTGCTTTGGTGGTGACCTCCTTCATCACGGTGGCCCTCGTGGTTAACTCACTGTTCTCGCTGTTGGGTTGGTGGCCACGTTGGCTGGCAGTCGCCGTCGTGCTGGCCGTATGGATCGCCTACCTCGCACTGACGCGGGTTAGGAAGATGCGCATGGTCGGTTTCGCGATGTGTATCGTCGCCGTCTTCCTCGTGATGAGCTTCTTCACTTCCGAAGACGCAGGCAGCTGGCCCATCGTCATCGTGCCGCTCACTCTTCTCGCGCTCACCTGGAAGACCTCCTGGAACGAGGTTCGATTCGCCGCAGCCGCGACCGCCGTCATTGTGCAAATCGGCTACACCTTGACGGTGTGGTCAGAAGCAACGATTCTCACCGTCTTGGTCGGGATCGTCACGGCACTGGTGTTTGCCGGTGTCTCGATGTTCGACTCGCTCGAAGACAATTCCACGAACATGGTCACCGGCATCATTGCGCCTTTGGTACTGCTGCTCGTCTCGGTTGAGCTGGCGGAAGGTACCTGGACCATCTGGCTATTTATTCCGGCAACCGCCGCGCTGGCGGCGCTTGGCTACTCTCGCTCCTCCAAAATGGCAATTCAATTGGCCCCCATCGCTCTCGCTGCGACGGCCGTCGCCTTCGTCTTTGTCTGGGAGTTCACGCCTCCGCTTGGCTCCGGTGCCCGACTCGACTCGACGATCGTCGTGGCCTTGTTCTTCATCGCCGCCATCGGCACTACCATTTGGCTGGCCATGCGCAATGAAAACCGAATTTGGCCCTGGGCATTTTGGCTGGGCGCCGCGCTGATTGTTACGTGGAATCTGTCTCGCAACGTGCTGTCCAAGACTCCCCTGTGGCTCACGGACAACAGCGCCCTCATCCAGGCGCTCCTCATCGTGGCCTTCCTAGTCGTGGCTATCCGGCTCCGCAGATCCCTGGCCGTCCTCCCCATCCCAGCTCAGGTCATCTTCGCCGTTGCTGGACTGCACCTGTCAATGGTGGCGCTGGTGACGATTTCCACTTGGGTGGGAACCCTAGTTGGAAACACCACGGGGATGTGGCTCGGCTACCTTGTTGGCCACGCCGGAACATCGATCCTGTGGATGATCCTGGCAGCCTGGATACTGCTAGCTGCCCGGGGCATTTCCGAGCGTGCTTCCCTCGGTGCCGGAATGGTGCTCGCGATCGCTGGAGTGGTCAAGCTCGTCTTCTTCGACCTCGGAAACCTCGAAGGTCTCCCGCGCGCCGTGGCGTTCCTCGTCTGCGGTGTTGCCTTGCTGGCCATGGCTGCACTGCGGGCGCGCCGCAAGGATCTTGTCAAGGGTCCGGCCAACGACATCCCAGTGGCTGCACCGACCAGTTCAACGGCCAACCCTTACGCCAGCTTGTCGACGCCGTCGGTTCAGCCGGAGGAGCCACGCGACAACTAGAGCAACTCCGCCAAGAACTGCCCGGTGTAGGAACCGGGCACCTTGGCAACGTCCTCAGGGCTGCCTTGGGCGACGACGGTTCCTCCACCGGAGCCGCCGTCCGGCCCCATGTCAATGATCCAGTCTGCGGCCTTGATTACATCGAGGTTGTGCTCGATGACGAGGACAGAGTTGCCTTTGTCTACTAGGCCCTGGATGACGAGCATGAGCTTGCGAATGTCCTCGAAGTGCAGTCCTGTCGTCGGTTCATCGAGGATATACACGGTACGGCCGTTGGAGCGTTTCTGTAGCTCGGCTGCAAGCTTGACTCGCTGTGCCTCACCACCCGACAGGGTGGTGGCGGATTGCCCGAGGCGGACGTATCCCAGGCCGACGTCGACAAGCGTCTTGAGGTAGCGGTGAATGGAGCCGATGGGCTCGAAGAAGTCCGCTGCCTCGGAAATAGGCATATCGAGAACCTCGGCGATGTTCTTGCCCTTGTAAGTAACTTCGAGGGTTTCGCGGTTGTAGCGAGCGCCGCCGCAGACTTCGCACGGAACGTAGACATCGGGCAGGAAGTTCATCTCGATTTTCAACGTGCCGTCACCCTGGCAGGCTTCGCAGCGCCCGCCCTTGATGTTGAAGGAGAAGCGTCCCGCTTTGTAGCCACGCACTTTCGCTTCGGTCGTTTCGGCGAAAAGCTTTCGGACCTTGTCAAACACTCCCGTGTAGGTGGCGGCATTTGAGCGCGGAGTGCGGCCGATGGGCGACTGGTCGACCTGGACGAGCTTGTCCAAATGCTCGGTGCCCTCGACCCGCTTGGCCCGACCCGGAACCTGGCGGGCCTTGTTCAACTTGTTTGCTAGCGTCTTAGCCAGAATCTGGTTGACCAAGGTGGACTTTCCGGAGCCGGACACACCGGTGATGCAG
This sequence comes from Corynebacterium atrinae, assembly GCF_030408455.1. Lineage (NCBI taxonomy): Bacteria > Bacillati > Actinomycetota > Actinomycetes > Mycobacteriales > Corynebacteriaceae > Corynebacterium > Corynebacterium atrinae. The sequence continues at coordinate 1,193,381 of NZ_CP046977.1, read as the reverse complement.
CACAACACGCCAAGCGGGATGGAAACGTCAACGTTTTGAAGGTTGTTTTCGCGGGCACCGACGATGCGCAACTCTCGGTCGGGGTCGATAGAGCGACGCTCATCGGGCACGCCAAGCACCTTGCGTCCGGAGAGGTAGGCGCCGGTGAGGGACTCTTCGCTTTCATATAGCCCGGCGGGGTCGCCCTGGTAGACAATCTCACCGCCGAACTCACCAGCGCGCGGACCGACATCGACAACCCAGTCAGAGGCGCGGATGGTTTCCTCATCGTGTTCGACGACGATAAGGGTGTTACCGATGTCGCGCAGGCGCTGCAAAGTCGCAATGAGCTTCTGGTTGTCGCGTTGATGCAGGCCAATTGAGGGTTCGTCAAGGACGTAGAGCACGCCCGCCAGGCCAGAGCCGATCTGGGTGGCCAAGCGAATGCGCTGGGCCTCGCCGCCGGACAGTGTGCCGGCGGAACGGCTGAGGGTGAGATAGGACAGGCCGACGTCGAGGAGGAACTGCAGGCGGGCCTGAATTTCCTTCAGCACCGCCCCGGCGATCATCTCTTCCTTCTTGCCCAGCACCAGTGAGTCGAGGAACTCCCGGGCATGCAGGATGGAGAGACTCGTCAAACCGGCGATTGACTTCTCCCCGTGGGCTTCAGAGGCGAGGCGCACCGCCAGGATTTCCGGCTTGAGGCGTTCGCCGTGGCAGGTGGGGCAGGCGACCTCGCGGGTGTATGCGAGGAAGCGCTCCTTGGACCATTCTGATTCAACCTGTTCGATCTTGCGGTTGAGGTAGCCCATGACGCCTTCGAAGGGGCGTGAGTAGCTGCGGACCCGACCAAAACGGTTCTTGTACTTGACGGGAACGACGACGCTGGAGCCGTGCACGAGGGCCTTACGTTGGACGCTGGTCAACTCCGAGTAGGGGGTGTCCGAGTCGAATCCGAGCTCCACCCCCAGGCCCTCAATGAGTTTTTCAAAGTAGGTGTGGTTGGGGCTAGCATTCCACGGCTGGATGGCATTGATCACCGGGGCATCTGGGTCCGGGATGATGAGGTCGATGTCCACCTCAGTGCGGGTGCCAATGCCATCGCACGCCGGGCAGGCACCATAGGGCGAGTTGAAGGAAAAGGCGCGCGGTTCGAGCTCATCAACGTGAAGGACGTGGCCGTTCGGGCACGCCAGCTTCTCGGAGAAGCGGGCGAAGCGCTGGGGATCATCGTCCGGGAGGGAGACGAATTCTAAGACCACAACCCCGTCGGCAAGCTGGAGTGCGGTTTCCACCGAATCGGTGAGGCGCTGACGCTGGTTTGGTTTGACCTGCAGGCGGTCCACGACGACGTCGATATCGTGTTTGATCTGCTTCTTCAGTGTCGGCGGATCAGAGAGCTGATAGACCTCGCCGTCGACGCGAACACGGGAGTAGCCCTGCGACGCCAGGTCGGCGAAGAGGTCCACGAACTCGCCCTTGCGTGTGCGAACAACCGGGGCCAGGACCTGGAATCGCAGGCCCTCCTCCATCTCGAGGACCTGGTCGACGATTTGTTGCGGGGTCTGCCGACGCACCACGGCGTCACATACGGGACAATGCGCGGTACCGGCCCTTGAGAAGAGCAGACGCAGGTAATCATAGATCTCGGTGATGGTGCCAACCGTCGAGCGCGGGTTTCGGTTGGTCGATTTCTGATCGATCGACACCGCCGGCGATAGGCCTTCAATGAAGTCGACATCGGGCTTATCCATCTTGCCCAGGAACATGCGCGCATACGAGCTCAGGGACTCCATGTAGCGGCGTTGCCCTTCGGCAAAAATGGTGTCAAAAGCCAAGGACGACTTGCCTGACCCTGATAGGCCGGTGAAAGCGACCATCTTGTCGCGGGGGAGGTCAACATCCACACCCTTGAGGTTGTGTTCACGTGCTCCGCGCACCACGAGGCGGTCTGCCACTTTGTTTCTCGCCCTTCTCTCGCCCTAATAGCCCTGATGCCATCAACTGCCATCATCAACAATTCGCGGCCGGGTTTGTTTCCACGGCCGCTTGCACCTCTCGAACATACCAACGACTACACCTTCCTCGCTACTCTGGGTGGCATGAACAATCCGCTGAACCTTCAACAACTGTCCGTTTCGGAGATGGATAACAACTGCTATCTCCTCATTGCCGGTGATGAGGCATTGCTTATCGACGCCGCAGACGAAGCCCCTGCCCTGCTCGCCCTCGCCAAGGAGGCGGGAGCACGCATCACCGCAGTGCTGACAACTCACCGTCACGCCGACCACCACCGGGCCCTCGTCGAGGTCCTCGAGGCAACCGGCGCGACCCACTACGCATCCTTCCTCGACACTCCGGCTCTGCCAGCACCGGTCGACGTCGAATTGAATCACGGGGACACAATCGAATTTGCCGGGCATAGCCTCCCGGTTTCCATTCTCCGCGGGCACACCCCGGGTGGGGTTGCCATCTCCGCGGAAGTAGAAGGTCAGACTCATGTTTTCGTGGGAGACAGCCTGTTCCCGGGCGGTTTGGGCAAGACGTCCTCGGAGAGTGACTTCGTTCGCCTCTTCAATGACGTGACCAAGCGGATCTTCGATGTTTATCCGGATGACGCGATTATCGAGCCGGGGCACGGCGCCTCCACTACCCTCGGCGCGGAACGCCCACACCTCGATGTCTGGTGGGAGCGCCGTTGGTAGCGATTCCTCGCTAAGGTGGATTGAGTACAAACATCGCATAAAAGGAGCCAGAGATGATCCGCAAGATTGCCCGACCAATGATCGCGTCCGTCTATATTGCTGATGGCGCTGACAGCCTCCTCAACACCAAGGAGCACACGGAGAACGCGCAGTCCCTGATCAATCGCGTTCGAGCTATCCTTCCGCGTCAGTACGCCCGCCAGGTCCCGCAGGATCCGGAGTTGGTCGTCCGCGCCATCGGAGGCGCCAAGGTCGCTTCCGGTGCCGCTCTGGCCGTGGGCTTCCTGCCCCGCGTTTCTGCATCTGCGCTGGCCATCCTGGCGGTTCCGACGATGATCGGCCGCCACGCATTCTGGGAAACCCAGGACAAGGAGGAGCGCCAGGCTCGCCGCTCCGGGTTCCTCACCAATGCCGCGCTCCTCGGTGGCCTCATGATTACCTCCATGGATACCCAGGGCAAGCCGGGTGTGCGCTGGCGCGCCAACAAGGCCGTGGAGGCCGCGAACCAGAAGGTCCAGGCTGCACTGCCGACCAAGTCGGAGACGGAGAAGCTGGGTGATAATGCCCGCGACTGGTTCGAGGATGCTTCCGAGAAGGTGTCCGAGTACGCCACCCGCGCGCAGGACTACGTCGCTGATAACAAGGACGAGTGGTTCGACTCTGCCGCCGCGGCCGCCACCACCGCTACTGCCGTCGCCGCCGGTGCGGCACACAAGGTCAGCGACTACGTTTCCGAAAACAAGGATGACTGGCTGTCCGCTGCCCAGGACAATGCCAAGGCTGCGCGCAAGAGCGTGGTTAAGACCGCCGCTAAGGCCCAGGACCGCGCCGACGAAGCCTACACCCTCGCTGAGAAGAAGTCCGGGCGCGCTGCCAAGAAGGCTCGTAAGAACGCCTCCAAGCTACAGGGGCGCGCAAACAAGGCCATTCACAAGGCTCAAAAGAAGGTCGGCGACCTGCGCTAAATATTGCGCTAGGCTGGTACCTCCGTTCTTCCAGGAGGTACCACGCTTGACTGAGCACGACAATCGGGAGCTAGCGCGCGAGCAGGCCTACACGGATGGCCTGTTCGCGCGTCTTGACGCGGAAGTGTCTCAGGCGAACCAACGCCTGGCCGAAGTTCAACTAGAAGTCGACCCTGCTAACCCTGACGCGGATGCTCTCATCCGCCGCGAGACCGAGTATCACGGTCTCAATTCCAAGCTTGACCGCCTCAACCTCGCCCAGCTGGGCCTGGTGTTTGGTCGCATCGACATCGCCGATCCCGCAGAGGGGCCGGGGCTGGATCGCCGCTACATCGGTCGCATGGGGCTCGATGTCCGCGAGGAGGGCTACCGCACTCTCCTGCTGGATTGGCGCGTCCCTATGGCGCGTCCGTTCTACCTCGCCACGACGGCCCAGCCTGAGGGCGTGCATCTGCGACGCCATATCCGCACCAAGGGCCGCAAAGTCACCGGCATCGATGACGAGTATCTTTCCGGTGAGTTGGCCGGCCAGGGTCGCGATGGCGTCGGCGGGGAATCCGCGCTGTTCCAGGCCATGAAGGCCGCCCGCACCGGGCGGATGAAGTCAATCGTGGAGACGATCCAGCGCGAACAGGACCTCATCATTCGCGATGAGACCCGCGGCGTCATGGTGGTCGAAGGCGGCCCGGGTACTGGCAAAACCGCCGTTGCCCTGCACCGCGTCGCGTATTTGCTCTACACCGCCCGTGAGCAACTGTCCAAGACCGGTGTCCTCATTGTCGGCCCCAATTCCACCTTCTTGGACTACATCTCCCACGTCCTCCCCGAACTTGGCGAAACTGGCGTGGTGCTGTCCACCGTCGGCGACCTCTACCCCGGCGTATCCGGCACCGCGGAAGAGTCCCTCCTCACCAGGGAGGTCAAAGGGTCGCAGGAAATGGTCACCATCCTTACCGAGGCAGTCCGCGCCTATCAGAGCCTGCCGGACGAGCCCGTTGAGCTGTCGCACGGATCACTCACCCTGCTTATCGACGCCCCGATGGTCAAGGCCGCCCGCACCCGCGCGCGCCGCGCGCGTCGTCCACACAACGACGCCCGCGTGGTCTTCGGCGAGCACCTCATCGGTCAACTCGCCGAGCAGTTGGCCGAGAAGATCGGGGCGGACCCACTGGGTGGGAAGAACTTGCTCTCCCCCGCCGACGTCGATCAATTGCATGGTGACCTCGCGGAAGAGGGGGACGTCGATAAGCTCATCGAGCGCTTCTGGCCGGAGCTGACCCCGGAACGGGTTCTCCGGGAGTTGCTGGAGTCCCCGGCAGTGATCGACTCTGCGGCCAGCGCTTACGACGATGAGACCCGGCAGGCCCTGCTGCGTCCTACGGGTTCGGAGTGGTCGGCGTCTGATGCGGCCCTGCTCGACGAGCTTTCAGTCCTCATCGGCCTGCCCGAGGAGACAACCGCGGAGGCGACAACCGAGGAGGACATCGACGATGCGCAGGAGTTGCTCGATATTCTCGAGTCCTCCGCGTCAGTCGACGACGACGACCTCGGCGACATTTTCGACGCCGAGCACCTCGCCGCCACCGACGTCATCGACGCCGAAACCCTCGCGCGCCGCCAAGACACCCGCGACTCGCTCTCCACCGCCGAACGCGCCCGGGCTGACCACAGCTGGGCCTACGGCCACGTCATCGTCGACGAAGCCCAAGAGCTATCCCCGATGGAATGGCGCATGGTCTTCCGGCGCATCCCCTCCCGCTGGATGACGCTGGTCGGCGACACCGCCCAAACCGGCTCCCCCGCCGGAGTCGATACCTGGGCGACGGCACTGGAACCATTCGTCGGCAGCCGCTTCCGCCACCACGAGCTGACCGTCAACTACCGCACCCCCGCCGAGGTCATGGAGGTAGCCAACCAGATTCTGGCGATCATCGATCCGACTGCGATGCCGGCGCTGACCATTCGGGAATCCGGCCAGCCAGTTCTCTTCCTGCCCGCGGGCACGGAAGTGGAGGTGGAAACCGAGGGCCTTACACTGATCATTACAGCCGCCAACGTGGCCTCGATCAAGGGGTTGGAGTTCGACCACGTCATTGTGGAGGACCCGGCGGCGATCGTCGCGCAGTCCCCCCAGGGCTGGCAGGACCTCTACGTCGCAGTCACCCGGGCGACCCAGACGTTGACGGTCATCGGAGAGTGGCCAGCTCCCCACTAGACCGAATATTTGTTTCATGCTTTCGCTTCCAATGTCGAAGTCCCTCGATATGGTATACATATCCAATTTCTGAGACAGAACCTAAGCGAGTTGAAGTGACACGAGGACACCGTGCGAGAACCGTCCGCGACTTGGTCGAAGAGTCGGAGGGCTTCGGAACTCTAACCGAACAAATGGACGCAGCCGAGCGTGAGCTCTCTTGGCGGATATCGACTGTCGACAAAAAGGGCACAAAGGTGATCCTCCCCGAGCCTCTCCTGGCCGCAGACATGAGATTGACCACCGCCGAGTATGAGTGGCTTCTCGCTCTGCTCGGAAAGGCACTCCAAGGTGCCATCAAGTATCCGCACGCTGTTGAGAAACTTCTCGATAATTTTCCCCTAGTGATCATCGCGGGCCTCACAGGGTCTGCGCTGTTGAACACAAACGACAGCTTCTGGGCGGGCTTCCGGCAACAAATTAACCTTCAGGACAGCACTCGCCTGGAGTCCGTCATCCGCAAGAATCTCCACCGAATCCTCCAACGGAAAAAGCTCGCCGCCTTCACCAAGGCCGATCTTTCCGGGCGCGATTATGTCGGGGCTATCGAACTGCACTCGCTTCTCCCAAATCGCTACCTCAGCAGCGTGCTGTCCTTCCTCGATGACCTGCACACCAGAGGCGTGCTGTTTGAAAATGCCGAGGAATGCGGACGATACGCCGTCAGTGAATTCTCCCGTCATGCGAAGGAGCTCGGAATTCCTGCAGCGGTGCACAACCTCGCTACCCACATCCCAGGTAGGGCTGCCGACTTCTTCTCCCGCATTGAGGAGATCCGTGCATTCTTCACGGAACCAGACACCGATCCTGCGGAGGTAGAGTTCCAGGACACCAACGGACTACCGGAGCCACTTTTTACACACCTGATCCGCCTGGTCACCGAGGAAGAAGACATCCAGGAGGCGGAATCCTCCCCCGTAGCTGCCGGTCCCGAATGGGAACAACCATATCTATCACTGGATCCGGAGGAGTTGGAGCTCCGCATCAACTTCCCTGCTATCGCCAGAAGTGCGTCGCAGGGCGAAGAACTATCCCCCTGGGTGGTTTATCTCGACGACGAAATCATCAGTGTGACTTCGAACCTCGACCGCTCAATCGGCGCCTTCGGAACCACTTCACTGCTCATTGACCGACCGTTTTCCCGGTTGTCTGTTCTCCTTCCGCACGGATCTGCATCCAAGCTCGACGTGAGCATTAGTCGACAGGTACCTGTTTTGCTATTCCGAGAGGACGGTGTACTCCGTGCCAATCAGAGCCAACTAGGCCGCCGCAATTCGGTTGCCCTCTCACAAACAAGTACTGTGCTGGATGCCTCCACCATAGATGGCTCCACATTCGCATCAGAGGATCTTGGTCCTCTCCGTGGATGGAAAGGGTGGTCTGTCCGAAACGTGCCATCCGATGGTCTGAAGTCACTGACCGTTAAGCACGACAGTCACCGGCTCCACCTCCCCGTGGACCGGAAGACTGAGGCCCAGTGGGTTGACACGGATGTCACTATTCCATACCTCAAAGGCCACGATCACCAGCCGGTGTTTCACCGGTCACCCCAAATTCTCATCCCGAGCGACCAATCTCACTGGACACTGGAGTACGTGCACTTCAACCCCGAGGGGCACCGGGAATCTCTTGGCTTTTACCAGGTGGAGGATGAGTACCGAGACACTCCCTTCGATATCTTCGATGAACAAGAGGACCCGTGGGTAGGACGATACGAAGTCGTTGTGCGACGTGGAAACCGGGTCCACATGCGCAGAACATTCAATATTGCTGAGGGCTTACGAGCCAAGGTTTCTTTCGAAAAGGCCGTACAACGCGGCCGATTCCGGGTGCCTGACATGGCGGACAGGAAACCTGGACTCTCGAAGGGCTGGGTAGAGTTCAGTTCTTCCCCCGGGAGTGGAATCAAGCATCCCATTGGTTCGAAGGCCCTTGGTACCAGACACCGAACCCGCTCATTTCTGATCTCCAGTACCTACAATCCGGATGTTTACTGCCTCAATGTCCGCGTCGATGCACCCAGGCTCCAGTACCTCCTACCGCTTCGAGATGAGTCGGCGCAATGGGTGGACACCCCGATGACGATCAACGTCGATGATTTGGCTGACAATGACGAAATCCAGCTCAAGTTCCCGCAGAAAGTATTCGACGTCGAGCTCCGCGTCGCCCCCTATTCGTCCAACACCAGTTTTTCGAACCCCAAAGTCATCACATTGTCTCGGAGGGGAAGCAGCAACGTTTGGACCTGCGCGGCCAGCCGCCTCACTTTCGCGCTCGGTACGACCTCCACCTTCCGGGTTGTCGCAAGCTGGAATGTCCTCTCACTTGACGACTACGTCCGCAACGAAATGGACAAGTATCAGCGCCGCGCCTGGAACAGGACTCCAGTGGAAGAAAGGCAGGACCCCCGACAGCGGGCCTTCGCTTTCCTTTTCTCCGTATCCAGAAAAGCCCTGTTGTCGGGCGTCACCATCAAAGAGGGCGTCCTGAACCTCCACCTTGGTCGTCACACCGATCGTCCTCTCGTCACCTGGGTATGGCCACTACGCGATCCGACAGCTGCACCCGTCCAGGTCTCCATGAAGGGGTCGCGCGGTCAGCTCCCTGCCAATCTCGCAAATTCGGGCCCCTTGATCGTTGATACTCGCGAGGAAGAATTCCTCACAACTTGGGAGCCTGACATTCCTTCGTCCCGATCCCTGCTGGTAGGCAAGTCAGTCCTGAATCCCGCTTTCGATCCCACCAATCAACACCGCTGGCTGTTCACTCGTGATCGCGAGCTGATGCCGAGTGAAGTGAGGACTGTATGGGACATCCGCGACCGAATGCACAACGTGCTGGCTCAAAGCCGGCATCGCACTCACCCGACGCTGGCCCAGCTCGACTCCACTACATTGAAGTACCTCACTGCATCACCTCGCGTCGCCCTGGCTGAACTCGACAACAGTGCCATCCCACGGGACAGGCAGCTCGAAGCATTCATCCGTTCCGGTCTCGCCGTGGAGAAGTTCAGCAGTTTTACCACTGCGGGCGACATCCATCCCACACCTTGGATCGGACTAATCCAAGAAATGAACGACCTGATGATTCTTCAGAAGCGTTCCGCAAAAGACACCTCGACAGAAGCTGAACGCGCAGAATCTGAGCAATACGTCCGTTCTGTTGGTGGCTCCGAACTTTGGAAAATTCTCAGCGGTGAGAGCCTGGGTATGCCCGTAATTCAGGACCATGTACTGAGCACAACTGAGCTGACTTTAGTACGAAATCAGAACATTGAGAGGCTGCGGGCAAGTATTGGCTTTTCTGCAGTAGGTGCGGCCTTCGTCTCCCCCGATGCCCGTGTTGCCGCTCAACTGACTTGGATGGAAAATCACCGTGACTTCACCTCCAGCTCGAAATTGGAGGAAACGTTCCGAGCTCTCAAAGACTGGGAACACCTCATCGATCATCTGAACGACCCGGAGATGAAGAAGACTGCCCGCTCACTCGCACTCATTCCCGAAGAGCATCATCGATCGGCGTCGGACAACTGGCTTTTTGTCCCTTACATCTCCTTCGTCTCCAGCCTCCTGTCCCGTGCCATTGCCCAGAACATCGTCCGGCCGATCAAAGAACTGCACGAACGTCGGCACACCTGGGCCTCCTGTGCCAGGTATGCCTCCGAACTCGCAGCGTTTGATCTCGTAGCGGCAGAGGCCGCCGCCCTCAACGCCCGGTACCGACTACAAAAGAAAAGTGCGACTCATGGCCCCTCATGATTTCCCCACCTTTGAAGAACTGTTTCCAACCGACAATGTCGATATCTCCAGCCCACATTCTGCTTTTGCTGAGAAATCCGCAGACGACGTGCGAGACTTCGCGCAGGACGCCGGATCCCGCAATATCGACCCAGTGGCCGCCTCGGAAAGCATAAACAGGGATTATCGCAGGTACCTCAAGTCAATTCTGCGCCCAAACAGCGGGAGAATTGCACGGGAATTCTACCGTGCAGTGGATGAAGCCCCTAATCTCAGTAAGGGCTCGATTCTCCAATTGACACCGCCCTATGCGCCCGGCTCAACACCCGAGGAACTCATGGAGCAGGGAATCCTTCACGAGTCATTTCGTTCGCTGAACTCCAGATTCCCACTTCATCGTCCTCTGTACAGTCATCAAGAACGGGCGCTGAAGAAGATCACCTCCGGACGGAACCTGATTCTGTCGACCGGTACGGGATCAGGCAAGACCGAGAGCTTTCTCATCCCCATCATCGATCATCTGCTCCGAGAGAAGGCAAAAGGTTCCCTCGGTCCTGGTGTGCGAGCGCTGCTCCTCTACCCAATGAACGCGCTGGCCAATGACCAGGTTAAACGTCTCCGAGAATTACTGGCCGACAATCCGGAAATCACTTTCGGACGATACACCGGTGAGACCCCACAGTCGTTCTCCGATGCTCGGGCCATCTACAAGGAGATCAACGGCGCCGATTCGAGTCCGTTGCCCAATGAGTTGATCAGCCGAGACGACATGCAGGAGACTCCTCCACACATCCTCCTGACCAACTACGCGATGCTCGAGTACCTACTCCTCCGTCCTGAGGACAATGCGTTCTTCGACGACGAGCATTCCCACCAGTGGCGATTCATTGTTCTCGACGAAGCTCATGTTTACGCCGGTGCCCAAGGCGCCGAAGTTGGTATGCTCCTGCGTCGGCTGAAAGACCGCGTCGGTCGCGACCGTCCCCTGCAGTGCATCGCCACCAGTGCCTCACTAGAAGGCACCGAGAAGCGCATTATGGACTTTGGAACTACCCTTTTCGGAGAACCTTTCGAATACGATTCCAACGACGATTTTCGTCAAGACCTAGTGCGAGCAGAGATTCTCACCCGCCCCACAACACCTACCTGGGAATTTCCCGCCGTCCTTTTTGACGCTCCCATCGGCGACGATACGTTGTGGAAGGCACTCCAAGAGCAAGCATGTTCTCGGGACGCCTACGAGGTTTTGTCTGAAGAACGGCATCTCGTCGAGATTCGCGCCATGCTGGCTGAGCACAGTCTATCGCTGAGCGAGGTGGGAAGTAGGTTGTGGCCTGATGTGCCAGTAGAACAGGCGATGCATCGAGCCCACATGCTGGTGCTGCTGGGCAGCATTGTGCTGTCCAGGACCGGAGTTCCGGTTTTGACTGCGCGCTACCACATGTTCGTCCGTGCAGCGGAGGGTGCCTATCTGGGCTTCGAAGAGGACGGAGAACCGGTGATTTCCCTCGATCGGCAGGTCACCCTCCCAGAGTCGGATCGGCCAGCCTTTGAGCTCGGTACTTGTACCAAATGCGGTGCGGTTCACATCAACGCACTCACAGAAAATGACTATTTGGTTCCTCCGGACAGCACCCGTTCAATGGACTCCGCCCACTGGGTGGTGGTGTCCGATGAAGCGCGCTCCGCCGAACTGGATGAAGATGACCTGGAGCAGTCAGACACAGCGATGGATGTGGATCTGCCACCGCTTTCCCTCATGTGCGTGGCGTGCGGCAGGCTCATGGACAGCACCCTCACTTCGTGCCCCAATGGTCGCTGCCAGAGCACCGATCTCATCTCCGTTCGCGTGCTGCCGAAACCTGGGGGAAAGCTAGAAACGTGCACAGTCTGTGGGGGCCGAGCCCGTGATTTGATCCGTCGTCTCATTACGGACGCCAATGCTGCTCCTGCAGTGTTAACCACTTCGCTATTCCAGTTGCTTCCGGAAGCTGCTGATGAGGAGGCAGCCCGCAAAGTCGGAGCCGGAAGAAAGCTGCTGACGTTTTCGGATTCCCGCCAGGCCGCTGCATACGCGGCACCATACCTCGAAAACTCGTATCGGCGCCTTTTGGAACGGCGCATCCTGGTGGAAACGCTTCTCGCCGACGAATTTGAACAGGGCGCCCCGATCGAACGATGGATCATCCGCGCTGGTCAGCTTGCGAAACAGTTGCAAGTTCTGTCTGCTCACCAGACAGAGCGTGCAATTCTGGAAGAAGTCGGCAGTTGGGTATTCGCCGATCTCGCTTCCACTACCCGGCGACTCTCGACTGAGGGACTAGGACTGGCACGTGTGGAGATAGATCCCGAGGCTTTGTCGCGGTTGAAGCTGTTTCCCGGGCTCATCCAATTGTTCGCGGGTCAAAAGCAGGCGGCGGAGAACTTCCTGAATGTGCTCCTCCAAGACGTAAGACATAAGGGGGCGGTCATCCCACCCGACTATGTACGTTTCGACAATGAGCGGTTTGAACCACGCACTGGGCAGCAGACCTTCCGCTATGCAGGGGGGCGCGATGCCAAGAAAAAGGTGTACTCCTGGATCCCTCAACGCGGAACAAACAATCGCAGAGATTTGATCACCAAGGTGCTCAGGAATCTTGGTCAGGCAGGTGAACATGACCGCAACGTCGACAAATTCCTCCGGATGATCTGGGACGACGTAACGAATGCGGGGCTGCTCCGCGTCCCTGATACCAAAAATCCAAATTATGCCATAGACAGTACGTGCCTGCAGGTTTCTCCGGGAACTGCTCACGACTGGTTTGAGTGCGACACCTGTCGCGCTGTCACTGCCTTCGATGTCAGAGGACTATGCCCCAACGGTTGGTGTCCAGGCAAGCTGCACATCATTGAAGATCCCGATCAATCTGAGAACCACTATCGAAATCTCGCTCAGCAAATGGAGATCGTTCCACTCTCTGCGAAGGAACACACCGCTCAGTGGACACCGACGGAAGCTGCGGAGGTCCAAAAAAGCTTCATCTCCGGTGATATCAACGTCCTGAGCTGTTCCACGACTTTCGAACTTGGAGTGGATGTCGGTGACCTCCAGTCGGTGGTGTTGCGCAACGTCCCGCCCCGGACTGCCAACTACGTCCAGCGAGCGGGCCGCGCCGGCCGCCGGACGGGATCTGCCGCTTTCGTGCTCACTTTTGCTAAACGTGGAGCACACGACATGTCGATTTTCAAAGATCCGCAGTCGATGATCGACGGGGAGATGACTGCACCATTCATCAAGATCGATAATGACCGAATTGCCAAGCGCCACGCCTACTCAGTTGCCTTTGCTGCATTCCTGCGAAATCAAGCGGAGCGAGGAAATACCTGGTCACGGATCGCGGATTTCTTCCTTCCCAACGAAGGAATCCTCCACGCTAGGAAAGACTCCCCAGCTAAAGAAGGCCTGCCTCTGTTGAGGGAGTTTCTGTCCCCTGTCCCCAGAGAGATCACTGAGGCCCTCTACCGGATCATGCCGCCAGCAATTCATCAGTCTGTGGAAATAGGTACGGGAGGCTGGGCGGCCGACTATCTGAAATTATTCACCGATGTCGCTACCGAGGTATCCGACGACTATCACACCCTCAACGGGATAAGATTGGACTTGTTGAACCAGGGGCAGGGACGTCATGCGGACGGCTACAAGTTCACGATTCGCACACTGACGGACCAGCATCTTCTCGGGTATCTGGCGAAAAAGAACCTGTTACCCAAGTACAGCTTCCCGGTCGACACCGTCGACCTGCAGACGAACTTCACCAATGAGGGAAGCAAGATTAACCTGTCACGGGATCTGCTCTTGGCCATCAGCGATTACGCCCCCGGAACGCAAGTGGTCGCAGGCGGAATGGTATGGGAGTCTGCCGGGATCCGTCACCTGCCTGGCAAGAAGCTACACAGCTGGAGCTGGGCAGAATGCCCACATTGTCGGCATATCCAGACCTCTTTGGAGGAATTCCAGGACGGTGCCAAATGCTCCCGCTGCAACGCCGAACTACCAGTGACGTCTAAGAGAAAGTTCCTCATCCCCACTTACGGTTTCGTAGCCAAAAAGACACCTCGCAGTGTTGGGATGTCACCACCACGGCGTCAGTGGGGGCGGATCGAGTTCGTCCAGAAATTTGGTGAGGACTCTACTGTGGACGAATACGCTGATATGGAAAGCACTGAGAAAACGTTGGTGCTCGTCCGTTCCTCCGTTCGGACGGAAATGGGCGCACTCGAGACCGGTTCGAATCAACGCGGCTATTGGTATTGCGAAACATGTGGATTCGCAGCACCCGTCGAAGGAGCGAGGCCCAAAGAGCACACCAATCCGCGGACTCAAAAGTCGTGTAGCAGCTGGCTAATGGTTCGTTCGTTGGGACACACTTATCAGACAGATATCACCCAGATCTCCGTCCCAACATTTCTCCAATCTGACTACGCTGACTGGCGGCCGGCGATGTACGCACTCCTCGAAGCTGCGTCCGAAGTGCTCGAGATCAACCGCGACGACTTCAACGGAACCATGTCAACGTACGACGGTATTCCAACAATGGTTCTTTTCGATGCAGTCCCGGGCGGCGCTGGCATCACCCGTAAGGTCAGGGAAGCATTCCCAGAAGTACTAGATGCGGCGATTCGGCGCGTATCCGACTGCGGCTGTGGCGAGGACACCTCGTGTTACGCCTGCCTTCGGTCTTACTCCAACCAGAGGTTCCACCGTGAATTGCGTAGAGATTTAGCAATCCAGTTGCTTTCACACATGAAACAGGCGGTGGCTGCGACCACTGCCACGTCGATCAAAGGTCGGTGAAAGTCGTCAGCGCCGCCTAGTTGGCGGTGCGGATTGACTGACCGCGATATGCCTCGAGCAGTTGAGGAGCCCCTTCACTCTTGGCTCCTACTCCAGTCCGGTTGTGTGCCGTCGAACCACGGAGGCCCGCATGAACCAGAAAAAGGGGCCCCAGGGGCCCCTTTACCGAAAGAAAACTTCGGATGTTGTCTAAGCGACGGTGTGGACGATCATGACATCGCAATCCGACTGACGGGCAACGTCCGCCGGGACGGAGCCGAGCAGGCGACCGGTGAGGGAGTTGATGCCACGGTTACCGACGACGAGGAGGTCAGCCTTGTTGTCGTTAACGATGGACATGAGGGCCTCGACCGGGGTGCCCGGGCGGATAGCCTTTTCGGTCTTGTTGGCGCCGACCGCGCGAGCAGCCTCCTCGCCAGCAGCTAGGTTTGCCTGGGCAGTTTCGTCGCCCAGGATGGTCACCGAATCCTGACGCAGCGTCTTGGAGGCCGCGTCCTTGTCCTCGTAGTAGGCGCAACCGATGATAAGGGTGGCGTCAAATGCCGCGGCAATCCGGGCGGCGCGCTCTACAGCCAGCAGGGAAGACTTGGAGCCATCCGTGCCAACAACGATCTTTTGGTAGTTATCACTCATGGGACTTGTCAGGACCTTTCCTCGGGGGTGATTGATTGAGCTATGTTAGCAACGATACGCGTTAGGAATCGACGCCTTCGGTATTCACAATCATAACGTTGACCGAGGAATGACGGACGACCTCAGTCGGGATGTTTCCAAATACCCTGCCGGTCAAGGTGTTGACACCCTTGTTGCCGACGACCAGCAGATCAATACCACTGTCCTCCACTTCCTGGACGAGAACTGCCGCGGGGGCACCCGCACGCTTGCGCAGATCGATCTTGGTGGCACCCTCTTCTTCCGCCACGGCCTTGGCGTCACTCAAGTATTCATCCGCGACGTCCTCTCCGACGATCGGGATGGCGGAGACGTCCGAGTGCGGCGAGTTCAGGAGGGACCCGGAAGCGGAGTGCCACGCGACGATGATGACGAGGGTGGCGTCATAGACGCGAGCCAAGCTGGCTGCTGCGCGAACAGCCAACAAGGAAGAATCCGACCCGTCGGTGCCAACGGCAATGCTGTTGTACGTAATCATGCTTTCCAGATTACATTCCGATGTCCTTCATGCCGCGCTGTTCCTTCTTCAGGTCCGCAATCTCATCGCGCAGTCGGCCGGCCAGCTCGAACTTGAGGTCGCGCGCAGCTGCCCCCATTTGAGCAGTGAGGTCATCGATGAGCTTTTGGAGCTGTTCCATCGGCATGTCGGTGGTGTCGGGGCGCTCCACCATGGCCGCCTCGCCGCCTAAGGAACCGGCGGCGTCGGGGTTGTTCTCGTAGACCTGGTCGAGGATGTCCGCGATCTTCTTCCGCAGGGGCTGAGGATCGATGCCGTGTTCGGTGTTGTAGGCAATCTGCTTCTCGCGGCGCCGCTCCGTCTCCTCGATGGCCTGCGCCATGGAGTCGGTGATCTTGTCGGCGTACATGATGACCTCACCGGAGACGTTTCGAGCGGCGCGCCCGATAGTCTGGATCAGGGACGTCGCGGAGCGGAGGAATCCTTCCTTATCCGCATCGAGAATGGCCACCAAGGACACCTCCGGCAGGTCGAGTCCCTCACGCAGCAGGTTGATGCCGACGAGGACGTCGAACTCCCCCAGCCGCAACTGACGCAGGAGCTCGACGCGCTGAAGCGTATCGATGTCCGAGTGGAGGTAGCGAACCTTGATGCTGTTTTCCAAGAGGTAGTCGGTGAGGTCCTCCGCCATCTTCTTGGTCAAGGTGGTGACCAGGACGCGCTCGTTGTTGTCGGTGCGTTGACGGATCTCGTGAATGAGGTCGTCGATCTGCCCCTGGGTCGGCTTCACCGTCACCTTTGGATCGACCAATCCCGTCGGGCGAATAACCTGCTCGACGAATTCACCTCGTGCGGCCGCCATCTCGTACTTACCCGGCGTCGCCGACAGGTAGACGGTTTGTCCGACGCGCTCCTCAAACTCCTCCCACGTCAGGGGGCGGTTATCCATCGCTGAGGGTAGCCGGAACCCGAATTCGACGAGGTTACGCTTGCGCGACATGTCGCCTTCGAACATGCCGCCGATTTGCGGGACGGTCACATGGGACTCGTCGATGATGGTGAGGAAGTCTTCCGGGAAGTAATCAATGAGGGTGGCCGGCGCCGTGCCTGCACCGCGCCCATCGATGTGCCGCGAATAGTTCTCAATGCCGGAGCAAAAGCCGACCTGCTCGATCATCTCGAGGTCGTATTCGGTGCGCATGCGCAGCCGCTGGGCCTCCAAGAGCTTGCCCTTGTTCTCCAGGTCGGCCAGCCGCTCCGCCAGCTCTGCCTTGATTGCTACGACCGCCTTTTCCATGCGCTCCGGGCCGGCTACGTAGTGGGTAGCGGGAAAAATGCGGATGTCATCGACCTGGCGCACGACATCACCGGTAAGCGGGTGAATGTAATACAGCGCGTCGATCTCATCGCCGAAGAACTCCACCCGAACCGCCAGTTCCTCATACGCCGGGATGATGTCAACGGTGTCGCCCTTCGCGCGGAACGTGCCGCGTTGAAAGGCGATGTCGTTGCGTTCATACTGAATATCCACGAGCAGCCGGAGGAAGCGATCGCGTTCGACCTCCTCCCCCACGTTAAGAACCACCGAACGATCCAAATAGGACTGTGGCGTGCCCAGGCCATAGATGCTCGACACCGAGGACACGACTACGACATCGCGGCGGGAGAGCAACGCCGAGGTGGCCGAGTGCCGCAACCGTTCCACGTCGTCGTTGATTGAGGAGTCCTTCTCGATGTAGGTATCGGTCTGCGCGATATACGCCTCGGGTTGGTAGTAGTCGTAGTAGGAAACGAAGTACTCGACGGCGTTGTTGGGCAACAATTGCTTGAGCTCATTGGCCAGCTGCGCTGCCAGGGTCTTGTTCGGCGCCATGACGAGAGTGGGCCGCTGCTGTTTTTCGATCAGCCACGCTGCCGTCGCCGACTTACCCGTGCCGGTGGCACCGAGGAGCACGATGTCCTCCTCGCCTCGATTCAGCCGGGCATCCAAGTCCTCGATCGCGGCTGGCTGATCACCGGCGGGTTGGTAGTCCGAGATGACTTCGAAGCGACCGTCGCTTCTTTCGATCTCTCCAACGGGCCGGTGCTCGGAGTGGGACAAGACTGGGTGCTCAGCTGCAAACGCCATGGCCCACATGGTACACCTGTTCGGTACCACGTCAGTGGTGCCGGGCTAATCGTCCTTTGTCAGCACGCTTGCCAAGTGTTGCTGCAGCGGTTGCCCGGCGGCGGCCATGTTAAAAGCCGTGGTCAATGAGTTGCCGACCCTGGTGTACGTGCGGGACGTCGAGACAACGGGTTTGGAGGTGCGGGAGTTGCTGACCGTGGATTCGTCGAAGGTAAGGGTTGCGCGGTCGTCGAAAAGCTCGGCTATGCCATGGAGCAGTTCCGTCTGCCCAGTGGGTTGGGCGAGCACCAACTCGACGCCACCGTCTGATTGCGGCCGGAGGAAACCGAGCTCCGTGTGCATGGGAGCGCCGCTGTCGAGGTTCTGGGTGCGTTGCTCATAGCGGAGGAAGGGTTTGCCGGGGAGCGCGGAGAATGTCACGGTCTCTTGGTAGCGGAAATCGGAAATCGTCGGGTAGAAACCGCGACCCTCGCCTCGCCAGGTGCCGATGAGGAATGCAAAGGGAGCAACGTCTTGGTGGTAGTCCATACCTAGATCATTCCACCTCAAGGCCGCGAATTCGCACCATCAAGTCAGCGATCTGCCGGTCGAGGCATTCCAGGTGGCCATTGTTATCAATGACCACGTCCGCCGCCGCCAGCCGTTGTTCATCGGAAATCTGCGCATCCAGTCGCCGACGCGCATCCTCCTCGGTGAGGCCGCGCCACTTCACCAGCCGGGAAACACGGGTTTCGGCATCGACGTTTACAACCACGACGAGATCCATGTCCTTATCCAGGCCGTTATCCACCAGCAGCGGCATGTCGTAGACCACCGCCTTCTCCCCTGCTGCCTCTGCGACGGCGAAACGCCGAGCCGTTTCAGCTTTGATACGCGGATGGGTGATGGAGTTGAGCAACTCCGTGTGTTTGGCATCCACGAAAGCACGGGTGGCCAAAAGTGAACGGTTCAGGGAGCCATCCTCGTTGAGGATGTCGTGGCCAAACGCCTCCGCCAGTTCGGCCAAGGCAGGTTCCCCTGGCTTGACGACGTCGCGGGCAATGAGGTCTGCGTCAATGACAGGCAGGCCGTGAGAACGCAAAAGATCGGCAACGGTGGTTTTACCGCTGCCGATCCCTCCGGTGAGTCCAATGCGAAGCATGGACCCGAGTCTAGCTTTTACTCGTCGTTGGCCTTGATGGTGATGACGTTGTCACCCAAGTTGACGTGTTCTGCGGGGTGCCCCTCGACGGAGGCGAACTTCTTCGTGTTCACCACGAGGACCGGGGTGACGGCGGAGAAGCCGGCCTCGGCGATCTTGGCCGTGTCGAAACGAATGAGCGGGGTACCGGCAGTGACCTGCTGGCGCTTCTCCACGAGAACCTCGAAGCCCTCGCCGTTCATCTGCACAGTGTCCACGCCGATGTGGATGAGCAGCTCCACGCCGCTGTCCAGGCGCAGACCCACCGCGTGGCCGGTCTTCTGGACGGTGAGGATCAGGCCATCAGCCGGGGCGACGACGGTATCGCCGCTCGGCGCGATGCCCACGCCGTTGCCCAGGGCACCGCTAGCGAATGCGGCGTCGGGAACCTCGGAGAGAGGCATGACGCGACCTTCGAGCGGGGCGCCGATCTCGGTGATAGCACCAGCCATGAGGGCGGGCTTGACGGCGGTCGCGGTAGCGACGCCCCCTGCTACGCCGGCGGCGGCAGCGGTGCCGGCCACGGCGGCGTCGATACGCTCTTCCTCAGCCTCATTGGCGGCTTCACGCTCAGCGGCGATCTGGGCCAAAACCTCAGCCTTTTCATCCTTACCGCGGTAGTCGAAGAAGATGACCAGGAACATGGAGGTGAAGAACGCCACGGCAATGCCGATGGTGTAGCCCCACCACGGATCCATGGCCGGGATGGTGAGCAGGGAGGTGAAGACGAAGGCGTAGGCCTTGATGTTGAAGATGCCCATAACGACGCCACCGGCGAAACAGCCCGGAAGCAGTCGAGCGTAAGACTTCTTGAAACGCAGGAGCACACCGTAGAGGGAGGGCTCCGAAATACCACCGAGCAGGCCGGCCATCATGCCACCAAGGGAGACCTGACGCATGGACTTGTTGTGCTCGCGGATGGAGACGATCATGACGCCGGTGACGACACCGAAGCAGGCGAAGTTCCAAGCACCCATCGGGCCCTGGATGAAGTCGTAGCCGAGGGTAGCGATGTTCTGGATCATGATGGCATTCAGCGGCCAGTGCAGACCCAGCGGAACCAGGAACGGGTACAGCAGCGGAATGATGATGGCCAGGATGAACGGCGAGAAGTTGTTGACCGACTCCAGGAAGGTGGAGATGCCGTTACCCACACCGATGCCGAATGGGCCGAGCAGGAATGCAGTAGCCGGGATCATGATGAGCAGCGAGAAGAACGGCACGAACACCATCTGGATCGAAGAAGGAATGATCTTCTTCAGGCCCTTCTCCACCCAGAACAGGCCGATAGCGGCGATGAGCGGCGGGAACACCTGACCGGCGTAGCTGTTGATGACCATGGGCAAGCCGAAGACCTGCACCGTGTCGCCGGCTTCACCGAGAGCCAAGAACTCCGGGGTGAGCAGGGCGGCCGGGATAGCGGCACCCACCCACTCGTTGGCTCCCAGCTTGCGAGCAGCGGTGGCGCCCACCATGATCGGCAGGAAGTAGAACACCGAACGCCACATAGCGTGCATGAAGACGTAGGTCGACGGCTGCTCATCCATCGGAGCGCGGAAGTCCTGGAGACCGAAGGTGTCCGCGAGGACGAGGAGGGTGATGATCAGCGAGGCGCCGAGCAGTGCCCACAGAATGGGGCGGAAGGTATCAGAGAGGAATTCGAAGGCGTAATCGATGAACGAGTACTTGGAGCGAACGCCGCCGTACTCCTTCTTGGACGAAGCCTCCTGCTTCTCCGAATCACCCATGCCGGGCTCTTTGACGATGGCGCCGTAGTACTCGGCCACGCCACCGCCCATCACAACTTGGAGGCCGGTAGTGCCCTGTTTCACCACACCAAGGACAGCGGGATCAGATTCAAGGGCAGCGACGTCGACCTTGCTTTGGTCGTTTAGTTGGAAACGCAGCCGAGTAGCACAGTGCGTCAACGAGGTCACGTTATCGGCACCGCCCACCTCCTTCAGGATGTGCTGCGACGTCGATGTCGTCTTGGACGCCATGTAAGGGACCTTTCTCATGGGCCATGCCCGCCCACTAGTGACGGACATGACTCGACTGTTCCGGAGACCCTGGGAGGAAAATTCCCCCACGCTTTGGAGAAGCTGTCAAAGCCTCCGGTATGACAAAGTCATTCTATCCCCCATACCCACATAAACGGAACATTTGGCCCACAACAGTTTGGTGTCGTTCCGGGCCAGACAGACCCATACAAAAGTTGTGATAACCAGCAGTGCTGTGCGGTCAGACCACATTGAGCAGGTCAGCGCCCCAGGAGACAGCAAAGCCGCCCTTCTGCACCTGGCCCGATTTCTCGGGCCGGCGCGGAAGGGCGGCTACAGCTGCTGGCTAAAAGAGCTTAGTTGCCAGCGAGCTTCTCGCGGAGAGCAGCGAGCTGCTCGTCGGAAGCCAGGGAACCACCGGTGGTCTCCACCTGTGCGATGTCCTCGGATGCCGGAGCGTCAGCATCTTCGGTCTCGGAGGAGTAGTTGGTGGCGGACTGCTCGGCAGCCTCGGCGGCAGCAACACGGGAACGCTCGATCTGAGCGGTGTGCAGCTGGAAGCGACGCTCGGACTCAGCGTAACGAGCCTCCCACGCCTGACGCTGCTCCTCGAAGCCCTCGAGCCATTCATTGGTCTCAGGATCGAAGCCCTCGGGGAAGATGTAGTTGCCCTGCTCGTCGTAGGAGTCGGCCATACCGTACTTGGACGGGTCGAATTCCTCGGAGAAGTCCTCATCTGCCTGCTTGAGGGAGAGGGAGATGCGGCGACGCTCGAGGTCGATGTCGATGACCTTGACCATGGCCTCTTCGCCGACGTTGACAACCTGGTCCGGGACCTCGACGTGGCGCTGGGCCAGCTCGGAGATGTGGACGAGGCCCTCGATGCCCTCTTCGACGCGAACAAACGCACCGAACGGGACGAGCTTGGTGACCTTGCCGGGGACGATCTGGCCGACGGCGTGGGTGCGTGCGAACACGCGCCACGGGTCTTCCTGGGTGGCCTTCAGCGAGAGGGACACGCGCTCGCGGTCGAGATCGACGTCGAGAACCTCAACGGTGACCTCATCGCCGACGGTGACAACCTCAGACGGGTGATCGATGTGCTTCCAGGACAGCTCGGAAACGTGAACCAGGCCGTCGACTCCGCCGAGATCGACGAAGGCGCCGAAGTTGACGATGGAGGACACGACGCCCTTGCGGACCTGGCCCTTCTGCAGCTGGTGCAGGAACTCAGAGCGGACCTCAGACTGGGTCTGCTCGAGCCATGCGCGGCGGGACAGGACCACGTTGTTGCGGTGCTTGTCCAGCTCGATGATCTTGGCTTCGAGCTCCTGGCCGATGTACGGATCCAGGTCGCGGACGCGACGCATCTCCACGAGGGAGGCGGGCAGGAAGCCACGCAGGCCGATGTCCAGGATGAGGCCGCCCTTGACGACCTCGATGACGGTACCGGTAACCGGCTCCTCGTTCTCCTGCAGCTTCTCGATGGCACCCCAGGCGCGCTCGTACTGCGCACGCTTCTTGGAGAGGATCAGCCGACCTTCCTTGTCCTCCTTGGTGAGGACGAGTGCGTCGATCTGATCGCCGACCTGGACGACCTCGTCCGGGTCAACATCGTGCTTGATGGACAGCTCGCGGGACGGGATAACGCCCTCGGTCTTGTATCCGATGTCGAGCAGGACCTCATCGCGGTCGACCTTGACCACGGTGCCTTCGACGATGTCACCATCGTTGAAGTACTTGATCGTGGCGTC
This sequence comes from Corynebacterium atrinae, assembly GCF_030408455.1. Classification (NCBI taxonomy): domain Bacteria; kingdom Bacillati; phylum Actinomycetota; class Actinomycetes; order Mycobacteriales; family Corynebacteriaceae; genus Corynebacterium; species Corynebacterium atrinae. The sequence goes on along the minus strand of NZ_CP046977.1, from coordinate 1,170,713 downwards.
GACTGCTGCGAGGAAATCCTCAGCGGTGCCAATGTCATTGATGGCAACCTGAGGGGTGTTGGTGTTGGGCATGTGTTCAGTTGCTCCGAGTTGGATAGGAGATAGAAAGTGGACAGGAACGAATCTCTCAAAAACCCACGGTGATGCGAGTTTTGATCACACCCTGAGGTCGTGCAGGCCCTCCCATTTTGACCTAACCCGCCTCAAAGCTGCGATACGCCCTTGACACAGTACCCTGAAAGTGCTTTCCCGGCAAGCTTCGAAACACCGCCCTGACATGGAGGTTTTCCTTGACCACATCCGACACATCAGCCACGGCCAACCGCGCGTGGTGGGATGGTGATGCGGATCGCTATCACGCGGAGCACGCCTCCTATCTCGACGGGTTTCATTGGTCGCCGGAAATGCTGGCGGAATCCTCCGCCCGATTGCTTGGCGACGTCCGCGCCCTCAAGGTCCTGGAAATAGGGTGCGGGTCCGCACCCTGTTCCACCTGGTTGGCCGAGGATGGCGTGGGCTTCGTCACCGGTTTCGACCTCTCGCGCGAGATGCTGCGGCGCGCACAGCCAGGTGTCCCCTTGGTCCAGGCCGACGCGCAAGCTCTCCCCTACCGCGATGATTCCTTCGACGTCGCCTTCTCCGCCTTCGGAGCCTTCCCCTTCGTCCCTGATATTTCGCACGTGCTTATCGACGTCGCCCGAGTCCTGCGCCCCGGCGGGCGCCTGGTGTTCTCGGTCAACCACCCCATGCGGTGGATCTTCCCCGACGATCCTGGACCCGAAGGCCTGGTCGCCTCCATCCCCTACTTCCAACGGGAGTACGTAGAAACCGACGAGCATGGCACCGTCACCTATGCCGAGTATCACCGCACCATGGGCGATTGGGTTCGTGCCCTTCACTCTGCCGGATTTCAGCTCATCGACCTCATCGAACCCGAATGGCCGGAGCACCTCACTCAGACGTGGGGCCAGTGGTCGCCGCTGAGGGGTCAGATCTTTCCTGGCTCGGCGATCTTTATCACCCAGCTGGGTATCGTGGAGGCATGAACTTAAGCCCCGACATCACCCCGGAAGGCGCTGGCTCCATCGCCAACAATTCCCTTCGTTTCGATCGTTCCCTCCCGGGATCGGTTGAAGACATCTATAACGCGGTCTATGCCGTCATGGTGTCCGAGGACGGGACCGTTGATTTCCATTACGGGGATGACGGCAATGCAGTGGGAGAGGTTCTAGTGAAAGACGTGCCTCGCACGCTCGTCCACACGTGGAGCGGGCCGGGTCTGCCAATTTCAACTGTGACGTGGAAGTGCGGCGAGGGCAACGTCCGCCTGCTCCACGAGGGCCTGGTGGGTAAGGAGGCAGTCGAGTACGCCGTGTGCTGGCACCTCACCCTCGATCGCCTCAGCGGCGACACTTCCGATGTGGACAAGCTTTACGAGTATTACGGACACCTCGCATGAAATATGACGCCATCCTCTTCGACATTGACGGCACCCTCGTCGACTCCACTCCCGCAGTAGAGAAGGTCTGGCGCACCTGGGCCGCCAGCGCGGGCGTGGATGCCGATGCCATCATGGCCGTGAGCCACGGACGCCGCACCCGCGACACCCTCGCCGAGTTCATCCCGGAGGAGGACATCGATCAGGCCCTCGCCGACATGCGGGTCGTCGAACTCGCGGAGCTGCATTCGGTGACAGCTCTCCCCGGAGTGAGGAACCTGCTGACCACGCTGCCGCCGGAACGCTGGGCGGCCGTGACCTCTGGTGACCGCGAACTCATGGTTGCCCGCCTGGAGGCCTCCGAGGTACCAGTCCCTGAAATCCTCATCGACGCCGATGATGTCGCCACCGGCAAGCCAGACCCCGAGGGCTACCTCCTCGCCGCAGCGCGGCTTGGCTTCGAGCCGAGCAGGTGCCTCGTGGTTGAAGATGCCCCGGCGGGCCTGAAGGCGGGCCGCGCCGCCGGAGGCGGTGTGCTCGCCGTAGCCACCTCGCACCCGGCGAGGGAGCTGGCGGGGTTGGGTGACGCGGTCGTCGATACGCTGTTGGACGTTGACTTTGCCATCGACGACGATGGCATCACCGTTACCTCTAGTGAGCAGCCTCGTCCCAGTTAGCACCGTGCCCCGCGGAGACCTCCAAGGGCACGCGCAGGGTAATCGCCTGATCCATCTCGTGCTCCACGATCTCGCGGACCTGCTCCAACTCGCCCGGGGCAATCTCGACGACCAATTCGTCGTGCACCTGGAGGAGGACGCGGGAGGTGACGCCCGCCGCGCGCAGTGAGCGATCGACGCGGATCATCGCGACCTTAATGATGTCCGCGGCCGTGCCCTGAATCGGCGCATTCAACGCCGCGCGCTCCGCATTCTCCCGCGCCACGCGGTTATCCGACGTCAGCTCCGGCAGGTAACGGCGCCGCCCAAACAGCGTCGAGGTGTAGCCGTCCTTGCGGGCCTGATCGACGACCTCAGCGAGGTAGCGCTGGACGCCGCCGAAACGCTCGAAGTAGCTCTCCATGATCGACTTCGCCTCACCGGCGGGAATATTGAGCTGCTGGGAGAGGCCGAACGCCGACAGGCCGTAGACGAGGCCGTAAGACATCGCCTTGACGCGGCGACGCAACTCCGGCGTGACCTCATCAATCGGAACCTCGAAGACCTTGGAACCAACAAAGTTGTGCAGGTCCTCGCCTTCGCGATACGCCTCGATCAACCCCGGATCCTGCGACAGGTGCGCCATGACGCGCATCTCAATCTGGGAATAGTCCGCCGTCAGGAGCGTCTCGAAGCCCTTGCCCACCACGAACGCCGAACGGATCTTGCGACCAGCCGGAGTGCGCACGGGAATATTCTGCAAATTCGGCTCGGTCGAGCTCAGCCGACCCGTCGAAGCCACCGTCTGATTGAAGGTCGTGCGGATGCGCCCATCAGGCTGAACTGTCTTGATCAGCCCCTCCAGCGTGGTCTTCATCTTCTGATACTCACGGTGTGCGAGCAGGTGATCCAGGAAGGGATGCGGATGCTTCTCCGCCAGGCCCTCAATCTCCTTCGCCGCGGTGGAATACCCGGTCTTCGTCTTCTTGGTTTTGGGCAGACCCAACTTGTCAAAGAGCACGACCTGCAGCTGCTTTGGGCTCGAGAGATTCAAGCCCGGATCATCAGCCAATTCGCGGGCCGCGATCTCCTCCTCCGCCACCATGTCAATGAACGAGCCCAGCTGATCCTCCAAGATCTCCACATCGACGGCAATACCCACGGCCTCCATCTCGGCGAGGATCCGCGCCAGCGGCAACTCCATGTCGTAGTACAGCTCGAAGGCATTGATCTCCTTGAGCTGCTCGGTGAGCTTCTCGCTCAGCTCCAACACGGCAACCGCGGAATCGACCAGGGAGGTATCCCCCATCAGTGACAGCTGCCCATCGGGCTCCACGAGCTGGCGCTGCAAATGACGCTGGTACACATCCTTGAGGTCATATGTCCGCTGCCCCGGCCGCAGCAAATACGCCGCAATCGCCGTATCCTGCGTCACCCCATTGAGCACCATGCCTCGGCCAGCAAACATATGAAACGCCGCCTTCGACTCATGCAGGTACTTCGGATCCTCCGACGCCAACCACCCGGCCAGCGCCTTCTCATCGCGCGGGGACAGGTCAACCGCTTCCACGCTCACCGCGTGCCTTTGCTTATCGACGATCGCGAAACCCGACACGTCACCCTGCCCCGGGCTGGGCGTCCCCACCGCAAACAACGCCAAGCCCTGCCCGCTGCGCTCCGCCAACCAGTCGGCGAGCTCGGCGTCGTCGACGACGACGTCGGCAAGCTCTACCGACTCCTCCACCGCCGAACCATCCGTGCGGACGACTGCTAGGACTCGCTCGCGGAGATTCGTACCAAACTGTAGGGCATCAAACTGCTCGGCCACCGCCGCGACATCCACCGGCTGAAACTCCAACTGATCAGGAGTGACCGGCAGCTCCATGTCCGTGAGCATGTGCGTGAGCTTCCGATTGAGTTTGACCTGTTCAATGCGCTCCCGGAGATTCTCCCCCGCCTTGCCCTTAATCTCATCGGCATGCTCGAGGAGATTGTCCAAGGTTCCGTACTGCTGAATCCACTTCGTGGCGGTCTTCTCCCCCACCCCCGGGATATTCGGCAAGTTGTCCGACGGGTCCCCCCGCAACGCCGCGAAATCCGGATACTGCTCCGGCGTCAGCCCGTACTTCTCCTCTACCGCCTCCGGCGTAAACGTATGGATCGTGGAGACCCCGCGCATCGGATACAGCACCGTCGTCTTCGGGTCCACCAACTGCAGATAATCACGATCACCGGTGACGATGAGCGTCTCATAATCAAGCCCCTTCGCCGCTGTGGTCAACGTGGCGAGGATGTCATCTGCCTCAAAATTTTCCATACTCAACGTCGTGATACCCAAGGTCCCCAGCAGCCCCTCCAGGATCCCGACCTGGCCCTTGAATTCCTCCGGAGACGCCTCCCGCTGGGCCTTGTACTCCGGGAACATATCCGTGCGAAACGTCTTCCGCCCCACGTCAAACGCCACCGCCACCTTGTCAGGCTTCTCCTCCGACAAAATATTGGCCAACATGGACAAGAACCCATAGATAGCGTTCGTGTGCTGCCCGCCCGTCGTAGAGAAATTCTCTGCCGGCAGGGCATAAAAAGCGCGGAAGGCCATAGAGTGACCATCAATGAGCAAAAGGCGATTGTTCTCGTTCACCCGCCCCACTCTAGCGACTAACAAACCCCACCTTGTCGAGGGCGATTTTTCGACATCCACCGCCCTAGACTAAGCTGCTCCCAGTACGCTGATTCTCGCCTGTTGGCGCTGGCGTACAGCACGACAGCACGGCCCTCGTAGCCCAATTGGCAGAGGCAACGGATTCAAAACCCGTTCAGTGTGGGTTCGAGTCCCACCGAGGGCACTATTTATGTGTTTGAACATGGTCATACTGAGGGCCTCCCACCGGTTTCGGTAGGAGGCCCTCAGTTTTTCGTTGGTTGACCCTCTTCTCGCCGCCCCCAAGTCTTCAACCTTGGCAGGCTCACCGAATGTGACGGTCTGATAGTGCCTGGCGTCAGGCAGGGTGCCAAAATTCTCTAGAATGAATGGTGCCACTTATCGTTTCCGCAGTTCGCGGAGAAGCGAGCTTTGCATTCTAGAGAATTTTGGCACTCGCGACTTCCTGATCCCGCAGTTGCTTCAAGCCAGACGACCGCCTAGCCGGTAGCCTGTACGGAAGGCCTAGATCGATAAGCGATTGAGAATAGACCGTAAAGGCGGTGCGAACAGCCTTGAAGATCCTTCTCGCTGTGGAAGCAATGACCACTGGCGCCAGCAAGCTAGGTGAGCACGCTCATGAGCTCGGGTATCAATTGAGGCTCCTTGCAGAGGACCCATCCCTGTACTCCGACCTAGACGGCGTCGATGTGGTCGCATTTCCGACTCGGGATGACACAGCACTTCGCGACTACGTGCGGGGGTCTGCCACGAGCTCCGTGGCATCTTCAGCCCGACAGACACCTGGGGTGTGATTGCTGCTGAGCTACGGGAACAGTTCGATCTCCCGCGGAGATACTCGGCTGCCCAGTTAAGGGACCTGCGCGATAAGCAGTGGGTCAGGCGCACACTCGGCGAGGTCGCCGTCGATTCCTTCCCGCGGATCATCAAGCCACGCGGTGGAACAGGCTCCACAGGAGTGACCCTTGTGCACAACGAAGACGAGCTGGCTAGCGCCCTCAACGCCGTTGATGATGTGTCTTCCTACGTCATCGAGCCTTACTATCGCGGCCCGCACTACTCGGCTGAGCTGTGGTCAAACGGCACTACGACAGTCTTTTTCGGAGTGACCAACCGTATCCTCACGCCACCGCCCCTCTTCCTCGAGAAGGTCAAAACCTTTCCGCATGAGCACGGCACCCCATGGGAAGCATCGGTCGAGCAGTGGGGCCGAGGGATTTTAGCCAGGCTGGATTACCGTGTCGGATTCGCCCATCTCGAGTTCATCGAAACTGCAGCCGGGTTCGAGTTAGTCGAGCTCAATGCCCGGATGCCTGGCGCCTTGATCACTCCGGCGATCGAGGCGTGTACCAATTACGACCCTTACGCATTGGTTATCGACGACGCCCTCAACCGTCAACCTGAGCTCCCCGAAACGCGGGAGGTCATTGGAGGCCACAGTCACGTCAGCCTCTACCCCAGCACAACCGGATGCCTTGCCAGCATCGAAGGGCTTCCAGATCTGAAGGATTATCCAGGTAGCCCGGGCTGGGTGCCCTCGAAATCCCTGGGAGATGAGGTCCCCGATATCTCCTCCTATCGGGCACGGATTGGCAATGTCTACGCCACGGCTACGAGCCCGGCGTTAGCGCAGGACCGGGCTATTGCGGCGTCGCAAGCGATTTCGGTGGACATCCAGTGACCGACCAGAACTCCAATAGCTCCACAATCATGATCGGCGCGGCTGAATAAAGAGTTGTCTATTCGTCTCTCCACAGCGCTTAGACGGCCTTGGTGTGCCACTTTCGCTGCGTCTCACTCTGATTTTGCGGGGCCATGCTCTAAAGTTGAAGGTCGATTCATGCCCTTGACCATGGAAGGCCGATAGATGGCCTACGAAAGGCAACGTGTCCACTAACACCATTCACCCAGCCCCGATGTCGCAGAGTCCTTTGACTATTGCGGCCAACATTGTTCGTGGTGCCCTCATCGGCATGGCGGAGCTCGTGCCTGGCATCTCCGGTGGCACGGTCGCCCTGGTCGTGGGTATCTACGAGCGCGCCCTACACAACGGCAACGCTCTCCTACGCCGCAAGTTCAGCCAGGTTGACTGGTTCTTCCTTGCTGCGGTCGGCGTGGGCATGGTGACAGCTGTGTTCACCATGTCTACTGTCATGCACAACTTCGTCGAGGAAAACACGGAGTACGCCCGCGGGTTGTTCCTCGGCATGGTCACGGTATCCATTTGGGTTCCATTAGCAATGATGGATCCCCGCGATGTGCGCAAGCGTGGTTGGGTGCTCGCCCTGGTCTTCGCACTGGCAGCGGCCTTGAGCTTTTTTGCCACGGGCTTTACTGCGGCGCCGCAAAGCAACCCGTCGCTCATCGTCATTTTCTTGGCCGCATCCATCGCCATTTGCGCCCTGGTGCTTCCCGGAGTTTCTGGTTCCTTCTTCCTCATGGCTGTTGGCCTGTACTCCCCCGTCATGGGCGCCATTTCGGATCGCAATTGGACGGTCATTGTTACCTTCGCCGCTGGTGCACTCGTCGGCATTGTGCTTTTCATCCGCCTGTTGACCAAGGCCATGGAACATCACCGCACTTTGACATTGACCGTCATGGCCGGCCTCATGTTGGGTTCCCTGCGTGCGTTGTGGCCGTGGCAGTCCCCCGATGCGCAGCTGCTCTCGCCCGGCGATAACCTGCTTCCCATCATTGGCCTCGCCGTCCTCGGCGGCGCGATTGTGCTCGTGTTCATCATCGCCGACCGCGTGGCGTCTGCTCGCCGTGACGCGGACGTCGTCACAGAATCGCAGCCGAGCTGATGAGGGGCCCGATTAGCAACGGCGCGCTCAGAGCTACCCTGGCTACTCTCGCCGCTGCCACTCTGTTGGCGGGTTGCGTCACCAATGTCGAAGACGGCAAACCTCAGGGCTGGGAACCCATCATTCCAGATGAGGTGCCGGAGATTGCCGCCATGGTTCCGTCAGATGTCGGCACCGATGGGGTTCTCACCGGCGGAACGAACCCGCCCTTCGCTCCTTTCGAGCTCAAGGATTCAGATGGCTCCATCATTGGCCTCGAGATGGACCTTGCCCGGGCGACGGCCGCGGTCATGGGTCTCGATTTCCAACCCGTGGAGCAGGACTTTTCCATGATCTTGCCTGCCGTTCAGGCTGGCACCCTAGATATCGGAGCCAGTGGCTTTACGGACAACCCGGAACGTCGGCAGAACTTCGACTTCGTCAACTTCCTCTATGCGGGCGTGCAGTGGGCGCAGCAAACGGGTGTTCCGGTTGATCCGGACAACGCTTGCGGCTTGACTGTTGCTGTTCAGCGGACAACCGTGTCAGAGACCGATGATGTCCGCCCCAAGTCTGAGGCTTGTGAAGAAGCCGGCCTAGAACCCATCACTATCTTGTCCTACGACACGTCTGACAATGCCGCGCTTGCACTTCTCGTTGGTCGCGCCGATGCACTGTCGGCCGACTCCCCGGTGACCGCCTGGGCCGTATCGCGGTCGGAGGGGAAGATGGAGCTGACTGGTGAGATGTTCCAGGCTGCGCCTTATGGTTGGGCGCTGCCAAAGGACTCCCCCCTTGCTCCCGCAATGGCGGCCGCATTGCAGCACCTCATCGACAACGGTGACTACGAACGCATTCTCGCCCAATGGGGCGTCGAAACTGGTCTGTTGGATCAGGCCCTGATCAATGAAGAACCTGTGGAAGGAATTTCCTCATGACGACCACCCCTCAGCCTATTCAGGCGAAGCCTCTCCGCCATCCGGGACGGTGGGTGTTGGCGGCCATCGTGCTCGCCGTAACGGCCTGGTTCATCATTGGCGCCGTCACCAACGAGGCCTACGGTTGGGCGACGTACCGCAGCTACCTTTTCGACACCCGGATCGCTACCGCTGCCTTGCACACGCTCGCACTTACTGTCTTGGCAATGATCATCGGCGTCGTCCTCGGCGCCACTCTAGCGGTGATGCGCATGTCGCCGAACCCGGTGCTGCGGGGTGTGGCGTGGGGTTATCTCTGGGTGTTCCGTGGCACTCCGGTGTACGTGCAGCTCGTGTTCTGGGGCCTGCTTGGCTCGCTTTATCAAAGTATCAACGTCGGTTTCACCGAGGTTGATCTCAGCGGGATGCTCAAGAACGCCTTCATCCTCGCTGTCCTGGGCCTCGGCCTCAACGAGGCTGCCTACATGGCCGAGATCGTCCGTTCGGGCATCTCTTCGGTCCCCGAAGGCCAGATGGAAGCATCCAAGGCCCTGGGTATGAGCTGGTGGATGACCATGCGCCGCACGGTGTTGCCGCAGGCCATGCGCATCATCATTCCCCCGACGGGCAATGAGTTGATCTCCATGCTGAAGACCACTTCGCTCGTCGTCGCGGTTCCCTACAGCCTGGAGCTTTATGGCCGATCAATGGATATCGCTGCTGCTCTCTTCGAGCCGGTACCCATGCTGCTCGTCGCCGCCACCTGGTACCTCGCCGTGACGTCCTTGCTCATGGTGGGCCAGCACTTCTTGGAGAAGCACTTTGAGAAGGGTGCCACCCGCCAGCTCACCGCCCGCCAACTCGCGTCCCTCGCTGACGCTGAGGGCACTGTCCCCGGCAACGTCACGATCGTGAAGGAGAACTAGTCATGACCGATCTCATGATCGACGCCCAGCAGGTATGCAAGTCTTTCGGTCAGCTGGAAGTGCTCAAGGGCATTGATATGCAGGTGCCCACTGGCACCGTCACCTGCCTCATCGGCCCGTCCGGTTCCGGTAAGTCCACATTCCTGCGCTGCGTGAACCACCTCGAGCAAGTCACCGCTGGTCGGCTCTACGTCGACGGCGATCTCATCGGTTACCGCGAGCGCGATGGCGTTCTCTACGAGATTTCCGAGAAGGACGCTGCCCGCCAGCGCGCCGACATCGGCATGGTGTTCCAGCAGTTCAATCTTTTCCCGCACCGCACAGCCCTGGAGAACATCATTGAGGCACCCATTCACGTCAAGGGTGTCTCTCCCGCCGCCGCCAAGGAGCGCGGCATGGAACTGCTGGAAAAGGTGGGTTTGACGCACAAGGCCAATGCCTACCCGTTGCAGCTTTCCGGTGGTCAGCAGCAGCGCATTGCCATTGCTCGTGCGGTGGCAATGGAGCCCAAACTGATGCTTTTCGACGAGCCCACGTCAGCTCTCGACCCCGAGCTTGTCGGGGAGGTTCTGCGCGTGATGAAGGAACTCGCCAACGACGGCATGACCATGCTCGTGGTGACTCATGAGATGGGCTTTGCCCGCGAAGTCGCCGATTCGGTCGCTTTCATGGATGGCGGCGTCGTAGTCGAGAAGGGCACCCCCGCCGAGGTCATCGACAACCCCCGTGAGCGCCGCACCCAGGCTTTTCTTTCCTCGCTTCTCTAAGCTCCGACCATGCCGCTGATGCCCCGAACGAGGGCCGTCACGCCTCCCGCGCTAGCCAAAATTAGGGAGAGCTTGCGGGCTTGTTCACGCGGCACCTTGCGGCTGAGCTGCACCCCGATCCACAGGCCAAGTGCCATACCAAGCACTCCCACCGGCCAAATGAGCCAGTCGGTCTGAGTGAGGTCGCCCGCACCAGAAAACACCTTGGTCAGGAAGGATATGAGTCCGGCGACCATGAAGATCGGTTGGAGCGTGGCAGCGAACGCTTGCTGCGGCCAGCGCGAGGCTTGTGCGTAAACGGTGATCGCCGGCCCCGCGATTCCGGCGAGGGTGTTCATGAAGCCACCCGCGATGCCCGCGACCACGGCCGGTGCCGTCCCCGAAACCGGCGGGATGAAACGCTTGCCGAAGGTCGTGACAGCCAGGGCCAACAACAACAGCCCACCGACGAGGGATTGCAGGAGATCACCAGACACTTCCCGAACGAGGAGAGCAGCGGGCACCGATCCGACGATCAGTACCGAAGCGATGATGGTGAATTTTCGCCAATCAACATACTCGCGAACGGTCATGGTGGTCGCGGCGGCATTGAGGAACGCCAGAATGTTCACCACCAGGATGCCCTCGACGGGGCCCATGATGATCACGAGGACGGGTCCGGCGATAAGGCCCAGGCCCATGCCGGAGATGCGTTGCATCGCCGAGCCAATAACAACGACGATGAAAATGAGAGCTAGATCAAGGAGCACCCGATTAGGCTACCCCAACGCCTCTCGGTATTTGGCGGTAACCGCGTCCACGACGAGGTCCGGAAGGAGACCGGAGACATCGCCGCCATAACGAGCGACCTCTTTACACAGCGAGGAAGAGATGTAGCCGTACTTCTCGTCGGTGAGGAGGAAGAAGGTATCCACCCCCGACAAACGCCGGTTCATCTGAGCCATGGGCAGCTCATACTCGTAGTCCAAGGCGGTGCGCAGGCCCTTCACCAGGGCATTGACGCCATGTTTCGTCGTGTAATCGACGAGCAATCCCGCCCACCAGTCCACGCGCAGGTTGGGGATGTCTTCGGTGACCCGCTCGATGAGGTCGATTCGCTCCTCCACCGTGAACAATCCCGATGGCTTTTTCGGGTTGCCGGTCACCAGGACGATGACCTCATCGAAGTGGGAGGCGGCGCGTCGATAGATGTCGAGGTGACCCATGGTCACCGGGTCAAAGGATCCGGGGCAGACGGCTTTCATCGCTTCTCCTGGTTAGTCGGCGTTAATTTGCACGGTGGAACACAGCCATGTCCATGCGGGCAATGCCGTAGGTCCGCTTCTTCAGCTTCTGGGTGGTAGGTTCGAATCCAGCAGGCCAATCTGTCTCCGGGGAGTCAACATGTCGCTCAACGACCACGGCAGCCCCATCGGTGAGAGCGGGCTCCAATGCTTCCAGCATTTCCCGCACCGCCTCATCGGCGAGGTCATACGGCGGGTCGGCGAGCACCATGTCGAAGTAATTCTGTGGCGCCTGCGCCACGTAGGTCGACGCCTTCATCGCCTCGACCCGTACCCCAGGATGCTTTACGACGCCCACGTTGTGCCGGATCACCTCCACCGCCTGGGGATCGCTCTCAACTAATACGACTTCTGCCGCCCCGCGCGATGCCGCCTCGAGCCCGAGTGCCCCGGAACCTGCAAAAAGATCGAGCACGCGGGCCTCAAGGAAACCAAAGCGCACCTGCAACGAGGAAAAGAGCCCTTCGCGGGCACGGTCAGAGGTCGGACGTGTGCCGCGCGGCGGAACCTTGATAGTGCGCCCGCGCGCCTCACCAGCGATGATGCGGGTCATGCTCCCACCTCCAGGAGGACGTCGCCGCCCAGCACATCACTAAAGTCGTCATGAGAAATGCCCGTGACAACCCCGGGTCCCGGAGCGAGGACAGGTGCTTCAAGCTTCACTGCTTCCACCGTGGCCAGTCGGTCGCCCGTAGCGACGGTGTCCCCGACTGCGACGTGATAACGCACAATGCCGGCGAATGGGGCGAAGATGTTCATGGTTACACCCTAATGCACCGCCTACCGAGGCTATAACGCCTGGAGTGAGGGGCTACACCAAGGCCCCCAGGATCGCCGCTGAGGCGATGGAGTTGATAGTGACGTGCATCGCCAAGGGCGCCCAGAGGTTGTCGTGAAAGACTCGCAAACCCCCCAATACCAGGCCTAGGGCTAGCACGTACGGCAGCAAGATCGGTATCCCATGGACGATCGCAAAAAGTACCGAGGACGCTGCGATGGCGATGCCTGTCCCCCACCGTCCGCGCATCGAACTCAGCAGCACGCCGCGAAACAGCAGCTCTTCCCACAAGGGTGTCAAAACGGCTATGCCAATGAAGCCTAACACCGCGAACACTGGTGGCAACCCAGTTATGTCATCGCTGGCGCCACGTCCAGGGATAGGGTCTTCCCCGCCAAGGATGGCAAACATGGTGGCCTGGATCGCGATAAGCACCACTAGTGCACTAGGGATCTGCCATGCCAGGTGGGCTAGTCGCCAAGTCGGGCGGGAGATACCCAGCACATGTGGGGTAACCCCCGACCTCCAGAGCAGCCCCACCAAGAAAGACACACACGAAATGGCATGAACGACGACCGTCAAAGTTAAGGCTTCGGCCAGATTGTTGCGTATAGCAGTAATTTTCAGTGCTAAAGCCGCAACGGCCCCGAACTCGACGACCGTGATCGCTACGCATCCTGCTACTGCCAGAACTGCGGTCCTCAATCGAGGATGTGCAGAGTTGTTCATCGGCGTGGGAGTTGTTGGTGTTCCGTGTAGCTAGAAGGGAGCCGGTGATCAACTATTGATCCAATAAGTATTCCAATGGCAAGGAATACGAGCAAAGCCATCATTCCCGCGAACTGCTCGACGATCGGAGTGGTGAAACCGAACCACTGGGGCCACACCGCGTAGACTCCCACGCACAGTATCCCCAAGAATCCACAGACTCCAAGGATCTTCCTACCTGGCGTGCCTTTATTGGGGCCCTCGAACTCTCCGGCATAGTCCTGAGGCTTGCCGAATTCCTCTTCGGCGGTGCGTCCTGTCGAGCTGATTGCGTCATCGACGGTGTGCAGTACTTCCGCTACTTGGTCGTCGCCGCAGCCTCGGCGGCGGAGATGATAGGCAAGGTCATTGTGGTAGTTCACGAGATGATGTTCCTGTCATTGGTCGATCGTCGATGTGAGCGTGTTGTCTAGCAGTCCACGTGCCAGCAACCATTGTTTTTCGAGGTCCAAGTAGTGACTATGTCCAGCATCGCTGACCGTGAGGATCTTTCTCGCCGGACCCGCCTCCGGGGTGTGCCATTGGCTGGTGATGTACCCGGCATCCTGCAGTTTGGTCAGGTGGGGATACACCGTTGTTCCCCGGGCTTCGATGCCCGAGTCCCGCAATTTCTCCACTAAACCGTATCCATGACCTGGCTGATCCATGAGAAATCTCAACAGCAATAAAGGCAGCGCCGGACGTAACCAGTCTCCGAGACTCACGGTGTCTGACATTCCTCCACCCTAATCGCAACTAATTTGTATAGCAACTAGTTGCCCGAGAACGCTAGCTCTTCTCTAAGTACTCCCGATCATCGCGGTCGATCTCCAGAACCAGGCGTTGCGCGAGGAGCGGGTGGCGTTCCACCAGAGCGGCGGCGTCAGCATTCGCGAGGGTGATGATGTCGATGTCTTGGAGCAGGTTGAGCAGCTTCACGGTGCGAACGGCGCCCGATTGGGAGGTGCCGAGCACATCGCCCTCTTGGCGTTGGTAGAGGTCGAGTTCGGCGAGGGCGAAGCCGTCGGTGGTGTCGGCGATTTGTGCCAAGCGCTCGTAGCCAGGGCTGCCGGGTTCGGCGAAGGTGTGAAACAGGCACAGGGAGGCGCGGGCGCCTCGACCGACGCGGCCGCGCAGCTGGTGGAGCTGGGAGACGCCAAAGTTGTCGGCCTCGCGGACGAGCATGATGGAGGCGTTGGGGACGTCGACGCCGACTTCAATGACGGTCGTCGCGATGAGGATGTCCAATTCGCCAGCGACAAACATGCCCATGACCTCGTCTTTGGCGTCGTTGGGCATGCGGCCGTGCAGGATCCCAATGCGGTAGTCGGCGAACGGGCCGGAGGAGAGGACCTCGAAGAAGTCGAGCACGCCGCCGTCGCCGTCGATGCGGGGGCAGACGATGTAGGCCTGGTGGCCGGCGTCGATCTCCTCGCGGATGCGCTGGAGGGCTCGGTGGACCCAGGTGGGTCGGGACTGGGGCACCAGGCCCGAGTGGATGGGCACGCGACCGCCGGGGAGTTCCTTGAGCGTGGACAACGACAAATCACCGAAGACGGTCATGGCGATGGTGCGCGGGATGGGGGTGGCCGTCATGACCAGGAGGTGTGGGGTGATGCCGTCGCGACCTTTGGTGCGGAGGCGATCGCGTTGCTCCACGCCGAAGCGGTGTTGCTCATCGACGACGACGAACCCGAGGTCGAAGAACTCGACGCTGTCTTGGATGATGGCGTGAGTGCCCACGACGATGTCGGCTTGGCCGGAGACGATGTCCAGCAGGGCTTGGCGTTTGGCGGGCACGGGCATGGACCCGGTGAGGGGGACGACGGTGGCGGGGACGGCGGCGTCGGCTAGCAAAGCGGTGAGGGTGCGTGCATGTTGGACCGCGAGGACTTCCGTCGGCGCCAGCAGGGCGCATTGGCGGCCAGCGTCGACGGCCTGCAGCATGGCGAGGAGGGAGACGATGGTTTTGCCGGAACCGACCTCGCCTTGGAGCAGGCGGCTCATGGGGTGGTCGGCGGAGATGTCGGAGGTGATGTCCGCGAGGACTTCCTGTTGTCCGGCGGTGAGTTCGTAGGGCAGGCGGCCGAGCAGCTCGGCCCGGTAGCCGTCCGGCTTGGCGGGGAGGGCGGGGGCGACGCGCTTGAGGGTATCGAGGCGTCTTAACGCCATGACCAACCCGAGGGTGATGGCCTCGTTGTACTTGAACCTACGCAGGTTCGGCTCGGGGCCCTCCGGGCCGGGCAGGTGGATGCCGCGGATGCAGTGATCGAAGCTGACCATGCCTTCCGGGGTGTCGCCGAGGGGCTCCGGGACGGGCGGCAGGGTGGCCAGGACGTGTTGGATGGCGCTCATGATCCGCCAGGAGGTGATGCGCGAGGTCGCCGGGTAGACGGGAACGTAATCGAGCTTGCTCAGTAGTTCATCCGGGTCGCCGTAGGCTTCGAGGCTTTTCAGCGAGCCTGTCCCGACGCCTTTTCGCCCGGGTTCGGGGATGACGATGAAGTCCGGGTGTTGGAGCTGCGGGGTACCACGGAAGAACTTCAGCTTGCCGGCGAACATGGCGCGCACGCCGGGGCGGAGGATTTTGGCCACGTAGGAGGCGTGGAAGAAGGAGGCGGTGAAGACGGTGCGGCCGTCATCGATGGTCACGCGCGTGACGGTGTTGCCGCGGCGCGGCGGCTGGGTGGTGACCCCGGTAACCTCGCCCACGCAGGTGATCATGTCGCCTTCTTCGGCGTCCTCGGCGAGCACGCCGGAGCCGTGGCGCGAGTAGGCGCGCGGGAAGTGTTCGAGCAGCTCGCCGCAGGTTTCGTAGCCGAACGCGGCGGTGATGGCCTTGGCCTCCTTCGCGGGGAGGACAGTGGCTAGCAGCCGTTCGTCCGACCATCCGAGCACTACTCGACTCCGATCTCCACCAAGTGGTCCAGCCCGTCCGCGGGGAAGGCCATCACGTCGAGGCCCAATTCGGCCTCTAGCTTATCGACGTCCAGCTCCACCCGCGACAGCAAAACCACCTGCTCCGCCCCGTCCCCCAGCAAAGGCAAACACACCCGTTCGGTGGCCTGCTCTGCAGTTTCCCCTGGGGCGCATTCGCTGAGGATGGTGGTGCGCATCGCCGCGGCCGCCTCGGTCATGGCGTAGGCCGCGACGCTCACGGGGACGGAGGGGTTGTGGACGGTGAGGGCAGCAATGCCCGAGACCAGTCGACTGGTGGGGACGATGGTGAGGGTCTGCTCAAAGGCGTGGGTGGCGCGTTCGACGGCGACGAGTTGGCGCTGGTCGAGCTGGCCGTTGGGCAACAAGATGAGTTCCTGGGCACTGGTGGTGCGGACCTCGGCGAGGATCGCGGAGACAACGTCCTCCCCCGGCGTGACCACGACCGCGCCCGCTTCGCGGTACAACTCCGCGATGGAACCGGCCGGGGTGATGGCCACGACGACGCGGCGGGGTGCGCCGACCTGCGGGGCGTCGGGAAGCACTTCGAGGCGCAGATCAGTGACCTGGCCGATGGCAAAGGCAGTTTCGATGACCGCGCCGGCGGTGCGGGAATGAATGTGGACGCTGCCACAGTTCTCCTCCGCCCGGGCGATACCCAGGCTGTCCCCGAGGCCTTGCAGGCGCTGTTCCAAGCGGTCGAGGTCGCCGGTAAAGAAGAACATCACCTCTAGTTCGGCGGCCTGGCCGTGGACCTCCGAGGCGGAAGTAGTGGTGGCGGCGCTGCCTTCTACCTCGGCAAGCAACGCTTCCAGCAGCACGAGCAAACCCATGCCCCCGGCGTCGACGACCCCGGCGTCGCGGAGGACATCGAGCTGCGAGGGGGTATTAGCCAGGGCGATTCTTGCCGCGGCGACGGCGGCGTTCACCACCTCGTGCAGCTCCTCCCCCGCCTCCTGGGCAGCAAGGGCGGCGGAGCGGAGCACGGTGATGATGGTGCCCTCGACCGGCTTGGAGATAGCCCGGTCCACCAGTTGCACCGCGGTAGTGAGGGCGTAAGCGACGTCCGCACCGGCGATCTGCCCGACGACGGCGGCATCGGCGATTGCTCGGAGCACCTGGCTCAGGACCAAACCGGAATTACCGCGGGCCCCCCGCACGCTGCCAATGGATAGTGCCCGGGCCACTTGAGCGACATCGTCGTGGCTGGCCAACTTATTGGCCTCCGCCAGTGCTGCCTCCATCGTGTGCGCCATATTCGAACCGGTATCCGCGTCCGGGACCGGAAAGACATTCAGGGCATTGATTTCCGCCCGCCGGGCCGAGAGCTCGGCCACCGAACGGGTCGCCCAGTCGTACAGCCGGGGACCGTCTATCGCACGCGGAAAGGACATAGGTCGTTAGTCTACAGCTGCCAGTTCACCGGATCGGCTCCGGCAGCAATGAGCAACTCATTGGCGCGGGAAAATGGCCGTGAGCCGAAGAAGCCCCGCGAAGCCGACAGCGGCGAGGGGTGGGGGGATTCTATGCGCGGGTGCTGGCCGAGGAAGCGTGCCGCCGATTGCGCATCGCGGCCCCAGAGGATGGAGACGAGGGGTTGGTCCCGAGCGGCTAAGGCTCGGATGGCGGCCTCGGTCACTTCTTCCCATCCCTTGTTTCGGTGGGAGGCGGGGGCTCCGGGCCGGACGGTGAGGACTCTGTTGAGTAACAGGACGCCCTGACGAGTCCACGGAGTGAGGTCCCCATCCACCGCCATGGGAAGCCCAAGGTCGCTGTTGAGCTCCCGAAAGATATTCTGCAGGCTGCGCGGTAGGGGGCGAACGCCGGGGCGGGTGGAAAAGCTCAACCCCATGGGATGGCCCGGCGTGGGATACGGGTCTTGCCCGACGATGAGGACTTTGACGTCGTCAAAAGGGTCCTGGAACGCGCGGAGGATGTCGTTGCCCGCCGGTAGGTAGGCGGGTTCGGCGCGGAGGAAATTTCCCAGCGCGTGAATGCGATCCTCGACGGGTTCGAGGGCAGGAAGCCAGGACGGGTGAACGGGCAGCATGTTAGAAGCTCACCCACCCGTCGGTGTAGGCGGGCACGGCGCCATCAACAGTAACTCCCTCACCCTTGGCCACCCGGCCGATGACCCGAAAACCCGAGGGCGGATCCCCGGCGGTCGTGGCCAGGAGAGTGTGGTCTTCTCCCCCGGAGAGGACCCATTCCCACGGGTCAGCGTTGAGGAGCTCGGCTGCCTGGAACAGCAGGTCATCGGGGCTAATGTCGGCGGAGTGGAGATCGATCCCCACCCCGGAGCGCCTGGCCACCGTGGACAGGTCAACGACGAGACCGTCGGAGTTATCGGTCATCGCCGTCGCGCCCGTGGCGCGGGCGATGACCCCGCGACCGGGGTTGAGGCGTGGGGCACAGTGGGCGTCGATAAGCGGTGAGAAGATGGAAGGGATATCGGAACGACCGAAGGCTTTGAGGAGGGCAAGACCGGCCGCCGACCAGCCGATTCGGCCGTGTGCGACGACCCGCTGACCGAAGCGCGCGCGGTCGAGCCGCAGCGGCGGACGGGAGCCGCCCAGCGAGCCGATGGCCGTGACGGAGAGGACGAGCTCCTTCGCGGAGGTCAGATCCCCGCCCACGAGCTCGGCCGAGTAAGACCCCACCCGATCCGCGATGCCAGCAGCGATGCCCGTGAGATAGCTCAACGGGGTCTCCGGCGGGGCGGCGATCGCGAGGAGCGCGGCAATGGGACGTGCCCCCATCGCCTCAATGTCGGCAAAGTTCTGCACGATCGCCTTCTGACCGATCTCCTCGGGTGTTGACCAATCGACAGAAAAGTGACGCCCCTCGATCAACATGTCGGTCGTGGCCACCCCCTGGGAGTTTGGGGAGGCGTGGGACAGCACAGCGGCATCATCACCATTCCTCGCTGACGGCGCGGCCTGGATGATCGCCTCGATCGCGCGATGCTCACCGACCTCGCCGAGGGTCGGGCCGGAAAAGTGGGCTGGGAAGTGGGTCACACCAGTCCTTTCGATAGACTTGCGGTCCATGAGCACCATTGCCTCCTCCCAATTTAGCCGCACTGGCAAAACCGCCATCTATCTCTCCCTGGTCTTGGCCGTGGCGCTGGTAGTGGGGGTGTTGGTGGGAGCGAAGCTCGTGTTCAGTCGCGCCGCCGACCAACCCGTTGGCATGACGGAGCTGCCCGCGCCGCTCGCCGACTCCGCCGAATGCAATGCGGTGCTGGACGCATTGCCCGAGAAGGTACTGAGTCACGACCGCGCCGAGATCGCCGAGCCCGCGCCCGCCGGGGTCGCCGCGTGGGCCTCCAGCTCCACCGAGCGAATCACCTTCCGCTGCGGCATCGACCTGCCCATGCAATACAACGAATACTCGCAGGTCCAGGACATCGACGGGGTGTCGTGGCTGCAGGTGTCCGACGTCACCCCCGGGTCGACGCTGTCCACCTGGTACACCATCAACCGCTCCCCCGTCGTCGCCGTCACCGCTGATGAGGTCTCACTGGGCTCCGCCGATAATCCCGTCGCCGAATTGGCAGGCGCTACCTCCACGCTTCCCGTCGTTGCTTCGCAGCCCAATCCGGCACCGCTGTCCCAACTTGCCACCGGCGACGGCGGCGAATGCGGGTCTTTGATGGCCGCGCTGCCCGACTCGCTACCCGATGACTATTCGCGTATCGACGTCCCGGAAGCAAACACTGCGGCCTGGGCCGCCCTCGGCCGGGAACCGGTGGTCCTCCGCTGTGGCGTCGCCCCGCCCGCCAACTACGAGGCCGGTGCCCGCTTGACGCAGGTCGACGACATACCGTGGTTCGAAGACACGACGCTGGCCAACGGCACGACATCCTCCACGTGGTTTGCGCTTGGGCGTTCCACTGACATTGCCGTGAGTGCCCCACAAGAAATGGGCAACGCGGCAGTAGTGACCTTGGGCAAGCTCATCGCGGAGCACACCTCGGAACAGCCTTAGCGGGCTAGCGCCTGCTCGACGAGGGTGCGCAACAAGTCCTCATAAGCGACGCCGCTAGCCGCGAAGACCTGCGGGTACATCGAGATGGGTGTGAAGCCGGGCATGGTGTTGATCTCGTTGATCACCGGACCTTGGTCGGTGACAAAAAAGTCCACCCGGGCCAGGCCCTCGCAGTTGAGGGCCTGGAACGTATCGATGGCCATGTTTTGCAGCGCTGAGGTCATGCCCTCGTCGAAGGGGGCCGGGATCGTAGCCGTAACCACGTCATCAAGATACTTGGTGTCAAAACCGTAGAAGCCCTCGTCCGAGTCCCCGGTGCCGTTGAGCATGGCCGGGACTGAGGCGACGACGCTGCCATCCGGGCGCTCCAGCACACCGACCTCTACCTCAGCGCCGATAATCTCGGCCTCAACGATGACCTTGTTATCGGACTCCAGAGCCAGGGCAACAGCTGCCGGAAGATCAGCCCAGTCCTTCACCTTGGACACACCAATCGATGAACCACCGCGGGCAGGTTTCACGAACACCGGCAACCCGAGCAATGCCTTCTCCTCGGCAGTGAGCTCCGTGCGATCCCGCAAAATGACCTCAGGGGTGATCGGCAATCCGACCGCCGCCATGAGTTTCTTCATGTACTCCTTGTCCATGCCGCACGCGGAGGAGAGCACGCCGGTACCCACGTAAGGAATGCCCGACATCTCGAGCAGCCCCTGAATGGTGCCGTCCTCACCGAAGGGGCCGTGGAGCACGGGGAAGATGACATCCACGGTGGCATGAAGCTCGCCGGTCTCGGCGTTGCGGATCTGCCCACGTGTGACTGGGTTGAGGGAGAGCGCCAGCTCAGGCCCCTGATCGCCCACGGTGGGGAGCTTGCCATCCCGGATGACCAGGGCGCTGGGATCGGACTCCCCCGCCGTCCACTTGCCCTCTGGGGTAATACCGATTGCCACGACGTCAAACGCCTCGGGGTCCAGGTGTGTCATGATCGCCCCTGCCGACACGCAGGAAACGGAATGCTCTGGACTGCGGCCGCCATAGACGACCCCGACGCGAATTCGTTGTGGCTTTTCCATGGCGGTTAGCCTACCCGGCTAGCGACCGTTCACAGGAAGTGGCACGGTGTTTGAGGGAGGCTGCCAGAGTGCGATATGACTAGACCCATTAATCGAGTGGCCACTCCAGGCTTCTCGATTAATGGGTCTAGTCATATCGCACTTTACAGCTGCCCCCTATTCCGCCTTCTTCGATCGACCCATGAGCGCGGTAACCATGTCGGAAACTTCCAACCCTTGGTGGCACACGGAAAATACCGCCTGCGTGATCGGCATCTCCACCCGGTTGGCCTCCGCTAGTTGGAAGATCGAATTGGAGGAGATCACTCCCTCGGCGACCTGGCCGTGGGTAGCTTCCGTCGCCTCTTCGAGGGTTCCGCCTTCGCCGAGCCGGACGCCAAAGGTGCGGTTACGCGACAGCGGCGAGGTACACGTGGCAACGAGGTCGCCCATGCCCGCGAGACCGGCAAAGGTACTGGGATCAGCCCCCATTGCAACGCCAAGTCGGGTGACCTCGGCCAGGCCGCGAGTGATCAAGGAGGCCAGGGTGTTTTCTCCCAGGCCACGGCCGGCCGCCATGCCACAGGCCAAGGCGATGACGTTCTTACAGGCACCGCCGAGTTCGACCCCCACCACATCAGTGTTGGTGTAAGGGCGCAGGTAAGGGGTAGCCACGGCCGCCTGGACCAGCTTTGCACGGTTTTCATCCACGCACGCGATGACGGTGGCGGCGGGCTGCTCTTCCGCGATTTCACGCGCGAGGTTCGGCCCAGACAGCACCGCCACCCGCGAGGGGTCCGCGCCGGTGATCTGGCAGATGACCTCACTCATGCGCAGGTAGGTGCCAGTTTCCACACCCTTGGAGATGCTCACCAGCGTGGCGTCCGCAGGAATGAGCGGCGCCCAATCGGTGAGATTGTTGCGCATCGTCTGGCTGGGAACGGCGAAGACGACGATGGTGGCATTCTCCAGCGCGACTGCGGCGTCGGAGGTGGCGGTGATCGCGGCGGGCAAGGTGATGTCGCCGAGGTAGTCGGGGTTGGTGTGGGTGGTCTGGATCTGTTCGGCCAGCTCAGGGCGGCGGGCCCAGAGCCTGACGGTGTTCCCGGCATCAGCGAAGACCTTGGCGAGGGTGGTACCCCACGATCCGGCTCCCATGACTGCAACGTTGACCACGAGGATCTCCCTTTTCGTTAGTTGGTACAAACAGCTTAAAGGATGACGATTCCCCTGGGCCAAGCTGCCGGTCACGATTGGGCGTCTGTTTCGGCGGTGTCTACCGTGCGCTCGGGCCTGCGATGGGTAAAGATGAGGGGAACGCAGCACACCATCTTGAAGGAGCGTCATGGCGAAAAAGTCCCAGCCCCATGAGACTGATAAGGATCAGGGTTCCGCCTTGCTGGTAAATGGTCGGCACCAGGTCATTCCTGCCGACCCAGCCGGGCAGTTTAGACGGGCGACGCTCGCGGCGGGTGCGGTGTTGTGGCGGGGCGATATCTCGGATGTGGACAACCTTGAGGTCGCAGTCATTCACCGCCCCCACTACGACGATTGGTCATTGGCCAAGGGCAAGGTCGATCCCGGCGAGTCCCTGCCGACGACCGCAGCCCGCGAAATTCTCGAGGAAACCGGCTACGACATCCGCCTGGGCAAGCTGCTGGGCAAGGTCACCTACCCCGTCGCAGATCGCACGAAGGTGGTTTATTACTGGACCGGCGAGGTCATCGGTGGTCAATTCACCCCCAACGGCGAGGTAGATGAGATCCGCTGGCTTCCCATTGCACAGGCCCGCGAGCTGCTCAGCTACGAGGTCGATACCCAGGTTCTGGCGAAGGCAGAAAAGCGTTTCCGGCTCCCCGCCACCTCCCGGATCCTCTACGTCCGACATGCCCGCGCGCATCAGCGCCACAATTGGCACGGCGATGACAATTTGCGGCCATTGGATAAGAAGGGGCGTCGGCAAGCGGAAATGCTGATTCCGATGCTCCTGCCCTACAAGCCGCATGCGGTCTACTCCGCGCTGCCGGACCGCTGCCAGGCCACGGCCGCGCCGTTGGCAGACGAGCTCAACCTCGACGTCGTCGTCGATCCAGCCCTCGGCGATGACGCCTGGTTGTCGAACATGGTCGGCGCGCAGGCGCGCTTTCAAGAGCTTATCGACGCCGGCGGTACCTCCGTCGTCGTCGCCCAGGGCACCATCATCCCCGATATGATCGCCTGGCTCAGTGCGAACGGACGCCTCCCACTCCATGAGATTGAAGCGAAGAAGGCGTCCGTGTGGGTGCTGTCCTTCAACGAAGGCCAGCTCACCGGGGCTGACTATCTGGCGAGCCCGCTCCCGGTGAAGTAAACCGCTAGGCCGTGATCACCGGTTTGAAAGCCGGTCGAGTGTTCTCGTAACGGGTGATAGCGGGCTCGTCGCGGAGCGTGAGTCCAATGTCGTCGAGGCCTTCCATGAGGCGCCAGCGGGTGTAGTCGTCGACGGAGAATTGGTAAGCATTCTCCCCGGCGGTCACCGTACGGGAATCGAGGTCGACGGTGATTTCCATGCCAGGCTCGGCCTCGAGTTGCTTCCACAGCAACTCGATATCGGCCTCTTCCATCTGCGCGGCGAGGAAGCCAGCCTTGCCGGAGTTACCGCGGAAGATGTCGGCGAAGCGCGCGGATAGCACAACGCGGAAGCCGTAGTCCATGAGCGCCCACACGGCATGCTCGCGGGAGGAGCCGGTTCCGAAGTCGGGACCGGCGACCAGGATCGAGCCGTTGTGGTAGGGCTCCTGATTGAGTACGAAGTTCTCGTCCTTGCGCCAACCGGCGAACAAACCGTCCTCGAAGCCGGTGCGGGTAACGCGCTTGAGGTACACGGCGGGGATGATCTGGTCGGTGTCGACGTTTGAGCGGGTCAGCGGGACGCCGACCCCGGTGTGGGTGGTGAATTTTTCCACGATTGTCTCCTTAGAGGTCGGCGGGTGAGGCCAGATGGCCCAGCACTGCGGTGGCGGCGGCGACGGGCGGGGACACGAGGTGGGTTCGTCCTCCCGGGCCCTGGCGGCCCTCGAAGTTGCGGTTCGAGGTGGAAGCGGAGCGCTCACCGGGTGCGAGCTGGTCGGGATTCATGCCCAAGCACATGGAGCAGCCGGCGGTGCGCCACTCAGCGCCGAACTCGGTGAAAATCTTGTCCAGCCCTTCTTCTTCGGCCTGTTCCTTGACCATGGTGGAGGAAGGAACGACGAGCATGCGGGTATTAGGAGCGATGGAGCGACCCCGGACGACTTCGGCGGCTTCGCGCAGATCCTCGATCCGCGCATTGGTGCAGGATCCGAGGAAGACGGTGTCGATGGCGACGTCGCGAAGCGGAGTTCCGGGGGTCAGACCCATGTAGGCGAGGGCCTTCTCGGCGGCGGCCTTGTCGGAGTCATTGGTGAAGGTCTCCGGGTCCGGGACCTCCGCACTCAGCGGCAGGCCCTGGCCGGGGTTGGTGCCCCAGGTGATGAAGGGGGTGAGCGCTGAGCCGTCGATCTCGACGACCGTGTCAAAGGTCGCGCCCTCATCCGTCGGCAGCGTCTTCCAATACTCCACGGCGGCGTCCCAGTCGGCGCCCTTCGGAGCGAACTCACGGCCCTGGACGTAGTCAAAGGTCTTTTGGTCCGGGGCCACCATGCCAGCCCTCGCGCCAGCCTCGATGGACATGTTGCAGATGGTCATCCGGGCTTCCATGGACAGCTTCTCGATGGCCTCACCGCGGTATTCAATGATGTGCCCTTGGCCGCCGCCGGTACCAATCTTGGCGATGATCGCCAAGATGAGATCCTTCGCCGTCACCCCCGGCTGCAGCTCACCGGAGACCTCGATGGCCATCGTCTTGAACGGCTTGAGGGGCAGCGTCTGCGTCGCCATGACGTGTTCGACCTCGGAGGTACCAATGCCCATCGCGATGGAACCGAACGCCCCGTGGGTGGACGTGTGCGAGTCACCGCAGACGATCGTCATGCCCGGCTGGGTCGCGCCGAGCTGCGGGCCCACGGTGTGGACGATGCCCTGCTTGACATCGCCCATCGGGTGCAGGCGCACCCCAAACTCAGCGCAGTTCTTACGCAGCGTTTCCACCTGGACACGCGAGGTCGGTTCCGCGATCTCAAGCAGGTTGCCGGAGACAATTCCCTCAGTGGGGACATTGTGGTCCTCGGTGGCGAGGTGAAGGTCAGGGCGGCGGAGCTTACGCCCAGCGAGGCGCAGCCCATCGAAGGCCTGCGGGGAGGTAACTTCGTGCAGGAGCTGCAGATCGATATAGAGCAGATCGGGGTCCCCGTTCTCGCCCTTGGCAACAATATGGTCGTTCCACACCTTCTCAGCGAGCGTGAGTTTGTCGGCCATGGATGTTCACCGCCTCTTTCCGTCTAGAAATCTCATACGATGGGATGATAGTATCACCGCATGGGACAGTATAACGCAGTTTCCGGCATTAAAGTACTCGATCGCTCCGTAGCAATCCTGCAAGCAGTCGCCGCCGAACCCCTCTCGCTCACCGAACTGTGCGAGACCACCGGCCTACCCCGCGCCACCACCCACCGCCTGGCCACCGCCCTCGAAGCCCACCGCCTCCTCTCCCGCGGCCCGGACGGTCGCTGGTCCACCGGCCCCACCATCGCCGCCCTTAACGCCGGCGGCAAAGACCTGCTTATCGACGCCGCCCTCCCCCTCATGTCCGCACTCAAAGACATCACCGGCGAATCCGTCCAGCTCTACGAGCTCGACGGCGACACCCGCACCTGCGTCGCCGCCCAAGAGCCCGCTGCCGGACTCCAAAACACCGTCCCCGTCGGCTCCCAACTGCCCCTCACCTCCGGGTCCGCCGCCAAAATCTTCCTCGCCCACGGCAGCACACAGCTTCGCGACGCCCTCCTCCCCCACGCCGCCTTCACCGCCGAGGAACTCGACGAAGTCCGCCACCAAGGCTGGTCCGAGTCCGTCGCCGAACGCGAAGTCGGCCTCGCCTCCCTCTCCGCTCCCGTCTTCTCCTCCGCCGGGACCCTCGTCGCCGTACTGTCCATCTCGGGCCCCGCCGAACGCCTGCGCCCCCACCCTGGGCACAAGTGGAGCGCCGAGCTCGTCAATTCAGCGCAACAGCTCTCGAAGGCGTTGTAGACCTTGGCACTGTTCCTCCGTCGCTGGAAGCGACTGGCGTCGCGATCAGGAAGTCGCGATCAACAAAAATTCTCTAGAATGTGAATTCAGATTCTCCGCGACCTGCGGAAACGTGAAGTAGCCGGATGCATTCTAGAGAATCTGTGTAGCCACCATGCCGGTAACACGGATTCAAATCCCGTACGGGGTACAAATGCTCTTGGATCATGTTCCTGGCTGATTTTCTTGTCTGGTGGCTAACCCAAAACCCGCGGACTTGACCCACTTCCTAACAACTTGGCAGGTTTGGAAGGGGGATTCACCCTGGAGTTGTTAGGAAGTGCGGGTTTTATGGTCTGCGTGGACTCAAGGGACAAGAAGTGCTGGTGCTCCGGCCTGGCACCGGGGCATCGTCTTTAGTCAGTGCTCCGAAAGGCTCACTGCATTGAGTAGTGCAGCTGCCCGAGAAAGGGGCTCGCGGCGGAAGGATGATGGCCTGAGCGTCTTCCATCGGCAGCCAGCCGATGGGTCTGAAGGTAGTCCGGCAGTCCACCGCCTCAAGTGAGACCTGTTGATCGCTGTTTGGGTGGCTATTTGAGGATGGATCTCCGACCCTTTTCGTCCCTCAACCCGCCCTTGTGTGCCGCCCGATCGTAGAAGAGAATGTCCTTATGCTTCCGATAGCAGCGATTCTCGGCTTCGGCTTGGCCGTCACGCCCTTGGTACTGACACCCGGAGCGAGCT
This sequence comes from Corynebacterium atrinae, assembly GCF_030408455.1. NCBI lineage: Bacteria > Bacillati > Actinomycetota > Actinomycetes > Mycobacteriales > Corynebacteriaceae > Corynebacterium > Corynebacterium atrinae. The sequence goes on along the minus strand of NZ_CP046977.1, from coordinate 1,143,909 downwards.
TCGCGCTGGTCAGTACTCGCGGTCTGGCTGGCGATCGACGAGGCGCTTGGGCGACCATCGTCGGGACGGCAGCCGGAATCCTGACTCATGCCGTTCTCGCAGGTTTTGGACTCGCTGCGTTGGTAATGCGCTCCGCCGAGCTTTACCACGTTGTCCGTCTGGCCGGGGCGGTCTATTTGGTGGGGCTCGGGATATTTCTCATTTGGCAGGGCTATCGCCGTCAGCCAAAGACCTCCCGGAACGAACAGGCAGACTCTGCCGGGCATCAGTGTCGACGACTATGGCAGGCATATGTGGCAAATGTTTTGAATGTGAAGGCTGCCTCGGTGTATCTCACTCTGGCACCGCAGTTCGTCAACACCGATGGGGTTTCCGTGTCTTCCATGCTTGCCTTGGCCGGTGTCCATATTGTTGTCATGACCGTGTGGCTCGGCGCATGGTCATTTGGATTGACGTCCCTAGCTGTCCGTTTCGATCCGCGGAGGTGGATCCGGGTGATCAATGCGGCGGGTGGAGTTGCCCTCATTGCATTGGGCGTCCGCAGTTTCCGCCCCGCCGTCTAATCTTGTTGAACTCCCCGGCGCTACAACGCCTTCGCGCACTATTCTTTCGTCGTTGGAAGTGGCGGGCGTCGCGATCAACATGAATTCTCTAGAATGCGAATTCCGATTCTCCGCGACCTGCGGAAACGTAAAGTAGCCGGATGCATTCTAGAGAATTCTTGTAGCCACCAAGCCTGTCAACAAAAAACCAGGGCCTTCCACCAAGTGGTGAGAGACCCTGAGTTGTACCCCGTACGGGATTTGAACCCGTGTTACCGGCGTGAGAGGCCGACGTCCTAGGCCGCTAGACGAACGGGGCGTGTTCGCTGTTAGGCACTGTCCGAAGCGGACTTCATAACAATAATCTGCCCCCTACTTCTACCACAAATCACCTGGTCAACGGGCGTTGCCTGGGCCACGACGCGCACATAGAAACCCACCACCTGCGAGGTGGTGGGTGATTCCGAACCTTGGACGATGGGAGATCCACCGCTACCGACTGTGGTTGCGAAAGTTTCGTTGACCCGAGTTGGTGATGCCTCGTGGCCACGTCCGCTGGGGTTCCTTGGGAACTTTAGGGGCCGGGGGTTGGCTTGTCCTTACCGTGGGGTTCGGTTGACGCCATTCGCTTCATATCGCTCCCGTGTAGCTCCTACTTCGCGCATGCTGTGCGCCTGGAAGTTCTGGATTCTGGCGATGCCGCTTATGGGAGGACGCCTGCGATGCGTCCGGAGATATGGTTTTTACCTTCTGCCATATGCTCTCCTTCCGGTATCTTCCTACAGTCGGAGTACCGATCTTCCCTCTACCTGGTACCGGGTCTTCGAGGTTGGATCCTCTCCGTTAATTGCACTATATGCCCAGTTCCTTGAGGTGAAAAGGGGTTTTGTCACAATTGTTATCTGACGTTACCCCCGCCATATTGTTGGCCCTGTTGTGGGCCACGCACCAAAAGTTAGTTCGGGGGTAAAACTTGTTTTAGAAACGAAAACAGGGCCCCCAAACTAAACGTTTGGGAGCCCTGTTTTCAGTTGTACCCCGTACGGGATTTGAACCCGTGTTACCGGCGTGAGAGGCCGACGTCCTAGGCCGCTAGACGAACGGGGCGAAGCGAATGAACCTTCGCCAGCAGATTGCTCTGCGGCTGGCCTACCAGGACTCGAACCTAGAATGACGGTACCAGAAACCGTAGTGTTGCCAATTACACCATAGGCCATTATGTGATTTTTAGTCCCTCACTCGCGGTGAGCAACGTTGAATACTATAACCACAACGGTGCAACATGGCCAAATCCCCTGTTCACGGCGCTTCACCAACTGCGAAAACTCCCCTCCGTGGTCACGGCTTTCCAACCACATCCCTATCGATATACGATAGCTATCTCACGTTCATCGATAGTAGGAGTGCCATGTCAGCCAGACTCATCACCCTTCTCCGGGGCATTTTAGTCCTGGGCATCATCGGAAGCGGCGCCATCCAGCTCCGCTTCGCCATCGGCTTGCTCTTCTTCGGCACCGAAACCCTCCTCGCCCGGATAGCGCTCACACTCTGCATCGTCATTGGCTTGGGGTGCCTCCAATTCGCAGCGCTGTGCATCTGGAAACTCCTCAACCTGGTCAACGCTGACACGGTCTTCTCCCCCACGGCAATCACCTGGGTTAATCGAATCATCGGGGCCATTTTTGGGTTCGCCGCATGCATTCTTCTCGCGGGCTACGTCGTCGCCGAAGTCGACGATGCGCCAGGACTCGTTCTCGTTGCTTTCCTGGCTGCCCTCCTCGTGTGCGGGGTCGCGCTCATCGTCTACGTCCAGCGCACGCTGCTTGTCCAGGCCACCGGCTTTTCCGCCGATCTCGAGGGGGTCATTTAATGGCCAGCAGCGAAGGGAGCATCGTCGTCGACATCGACGTCATGTTGGCCACACGCAAGATGTCCGTGGGAGAGCTCGCCGAGCGGGTGGGCATCACCCCGGCCAACCTCGCAGTCTTGAAAAACGGAAGGGCCAAGGCGGTGAGATTCACCACCTTGGCCGCCTTATGCCACGCCCTGGACTGTCAGCCCGGGGATTTGCTCCGCTACGCCCCTTAAGCCTCGAAGGGCGTTTCGGCGCGAGCTGCCCGCAAGCGAGCAAGGGTGGATTCCCGGCCGAGGAGTTCCATCGACTCGAACAGCGGCGGGGAGACAGCCGCACCGGAAAGGGCGACGCGCAGGGCGCCGTAGGCTTTGCGGGGCTTGAGCTCCAGATCCTCGATGAGCGCCTTGGACAGAGCGGCTTCGATCTCCGGGGTTGTCCAATTCTCCACGGCCTCGAGGGCCACGATGCCGGCCTCGAGGGGCTCGACAGCGTCCTCCTTGAGGTTCTTGCGGGCGGACTTCTCGTCGAGGACCAGCTCGGAATCTGGGGTGACCAGGAATTTGAGGAGACCGTAGGCGTCGGAAAGCACCTTAATGCGGGTCTGGACCAAGTCAGCGGCGATGGCGAACTTGTCCGCCGGGTAGTCGGCGGGGAAATCGGTGTACTCACTGAGGTAGGCGCGCAGGCGCGCGGCGAAATCCTCGGAGGAAAGCAGACGAATGTGGTCGGCGTTGATGGCCTCCAGCTTCTTCTGGTCGAAGCGAGCAGGGTTGCCCAGCACATTAGCGACATCGAAGTTGGCCACCAGGTCATCCACGGAGAAGATGTCCTGATCCGCGGACAGGGACCACCCGAGCAGCGCCAGGTAGTTGAGCATGCCCTCGGGGATGATGCCGTTTTCGCGGTGGTTGAACAGGTTCGATTCGGGGTCGCGCTTGGACAGCTTCTTGTTGCCTTCCCCCATGACGAAGGGCAGGTGGCCGAACTGCGGGGTGAAGTCGGCGATGCCGATGCGCTTGAGGGCTTCATAAAGCGCGAGCTGGCGCGGGGTGGAGGGCAAGAGGTCCTCGCCGCGGAGGACGTGCGTGACCTTCATCAGCGCGTCGTCGACGGGGTTGACCAGGGTGTAGAGCGGAGCACCATTGGAACGGGCGACGACGAAGTCGGGCTGGGTGGCAGCTTTGAATTCCACCTCGCCGCGGACGAGGTCATTCCACTTCCAATCCTGCTCGGGCATGCGCAGGCGCCACACGGGCTGACGGCCCTCGGCCTCGAAGGCGGCCACCTGCTCGTCGCTGAGGTCGCGATCAAAGTTGTCGTATCCGAGCTTGGGGTCCCGACCAGCCGCCTTGTGGCGTTCTTCCACCTCCGCTGCGGTGGAGTAGGCGGGATACACCTCGCCGGCGTCGATAAGCTTTTTCAGGACATCTGCATAGATGTCCATGCGCTGGGACTGGCGGTAGGGCTCGTGCGGGCCGCCTTTTTCGACGCCCTCGTCCCAGTCGAGTCCAAGCCAGGTGAGGCCATCGATGATCGCTTGGTACGACTCCTCGCTATCGCGGGCGGCATCGGTGTCTTCGATGCGAAAGACCATGACGCCGCCGGTGTGGCGGGCGTATGCCCAGTTGAACAGAGCGGTGCGCACCAGCCCGACGTGGGGGGTTCCGGTGGGCGATGGGCAGAAGCGAACTCGAACATCAGTCATGTCCGTCATGTTACTGGTCGACGGCCGCGGGGTCGGAGGAGGTCCCAGACCCCGGGCAACTCCGGTGGTATTGGCAGGATTTTTCGTTAGCGATCGTAGCGAGCAGGTGCTTTGCGACGTCCACGTTCCCGAACGTCAACAATGCCGCCCCGGCCCCGCACCATTCGAGGGATTGGCCTTTCGGATGCGTTCCCGCATGGCCCGTGAGGACCTGCACAACTAACGGCCGCACGGCACCGGGCGCTAAAGTGTTTCTCCATGTGTGCTCATCGCCCCGCCAGCGCGCCGGACTTCCTGCTGTCCCGCGCGCATGGCTCGGTACGCTCTCAAGGGAGCGTGGAGTCATTTACGGGCCCCTGGGCAGCCATCGACGCGCTTCGATCCCGCCGCGTGCCCATCGTCGTCGGGGCTCTCCCCTTCGACCGCTCCGCCCCGGCCGCGCTGACGGTCCCAGAGAAGGTCATCCGGGAGGACGGCCCCCTGGAGCCGCACGCTTATTACCGCCAAGGCCCCGGCGCAATGTTGTCCGCCACCTTCGCGGGAGTCGATCCCGAGCCGGAGGAGCACCTGCGGCGGGTGGAGGCGGCGATCAGCACGATTCAGGCCTCCAAGTTGGAGAAAGTGGTCCTCGCCCGCGCCGTCGACATCACCTTCGATCCCCCGGTGGACCCATTGCTCGTCGCTGCCCGACTCATCGACAATTCGGTCAACCGTGACGGCTTTATCGCCGACCTCACTCCGGCTGGTCTGCCGGGCAGCATGCTCGTCGGCTCCTCCCCCGAGGTCCTCATCAAACGGCAAGGTTCTACCGTCTCGGCCTATCCTCTGGCGGGCTCCGCGGCCCGGCACCCGGACCCCGACACGGATCGACGCATTGGCCATCAGCTAGCTGAGTCCGCGAAAAACCTCGAAGAACACGCCTACGTCGTCGAACACCTGCGATCCACGCTGACCCCCTTCTGCTCCCGCCTCGACATTGCCGAGATCCCCGAGGTCACCATGACCAACGAGATGTGGCACCTGGCCACCCCAATCGTAGGCACGCTCGCCGAACCCGCGCTCTCCGCGCTGGAGCTAGCCCTCCACGTCCATCCCACCCCGGCTGTGTGTGGAACGCCCACCGACGCCGCCGAAGCCCTCATCCACACCGCCGAATCCGACCGCAGCTTCTACGCTGGGGCCGTCGGTTGGTGCGATGATTCCGGCGATGGCGAGTACATGGTGGCCATCCGCTGCGCCGAAGTCTCCGGCGATGGCCGCACCGCCCGAGCCTGGGCCGGAGGCGGCATCGTCGCCGACTCCGATGCTGAAGAGGAACTAGAAGAGACGACCGCCAAACTGCGGACGATCCTGCGTTCCCTCGGCCTCTAGCGTCGCGCCCGCAGGACGAGGTCGCGGTGGTGATGTGCGCCCGCGCCATGTTTCACGGCCCGCTCAGCGTGCGTCAAAGTGACCTCCGCACACCGCGCTCCGAGTTGCTTGGCGACGTCCGCGGGGCTCAACCACCCCCGCGCGTCACCGTCTATTTCATGGTGGACGTAAAGAAGCGTGCCCCCGGGGGCGACGAGCTGCAGCAGATCCTCGGCGTCCGTCAAAGGGCAATAGAAGCAGCTCACTAGGTCGAACTCGCGGCCGGAGGCCGCGAACTCCGTGAGCCCGGTGACGTGGAGTTCGGCGCTGAGCTGCTCGGCGTCGATAAGCATCTTTGTACGCTCGATGGCGACGGCCACGGGATCGATGCCCGTGACCACCCAGCCTTGCTGCGCCAACCAAGCGACATCGGCGCCTTCACCGCAGCCGACGTCGAGCGCCGTACCCGGCTCCATACCGGAGACTTCTCGGACGAGGCCCTCATTGGGGTAGCCCGACCAGCGAAATCCCTCGGCGTAAAAGCCCGCGAAGTCCTCGGGGCTGTGGCTATGCGCGGGCAACCGGATTGCCAAGCTTGCCGATGCCCGGGATATCAATTTCGATAAAGTCGCCCGGGACCATAGCTTCGGTGCCGGCCGGGGAACCGGTGGAGATCACGTCTCCCGGCAGGAGGGTCATCGAGGCGGTGATGAATTCGATGATTTCCGGAATGGTCATGATCATCTGGTCGGAGTTGGAATCCTGCTTGATGGAGGTCACCCCATCGTGGGTAAGGCGGGCCTTGATGAGCAGGTTTTCGATGTCAATGCCGTCGATATCCGTCTCAATCCAGGGGCCGAGGGGGCAGAACGTGTCGATGCCCTTGGCTCGGGCCCACTGACCATCCGAGAACTGCAGGTCGCGGGAGGAAACATCATTGACGATGGTGTACCCCAACACCACAGACTTCCAGTCTGCAGCCTTGACATTCTTACAGGGCTTAGCGATGACCAAGGCCAGTTCGCCCTCGAACTCCACGTTGGTGGCGAAATCTGGGATGCGGATCGGCACCCCGGGGCCCACGACTGAAGTCGGCGGCTTAAGGAACAGTGTCGGCGGCAGGTGTTCCGCGGACTGTTGGAACACCTCGGCGACGTGATCGGCGTAGTTGCGACCAATGGCCACAATCTTGCCCGGCAGCATCGGTGCCAGCAGGCGTACGTCGGCCAGGGGCCATTCACGACCAGTGTAGGAAGGCTCGACGAACGGGTGCTCCTTGACTTCCTTCGCGACTAGATTGTTCTCATCGTCCCCGTCGATGACGGCGAAACACATTCCTTCAGGGTGGGCAATTCTTCCAAAGCGCATGGAGGACAGCGTACTTGTTTCCCATCCGCCATCAATCCATGAGATCCTTCAGCGTCGTGGCCGGGAGGTTAGCCCGATGAGCCAAGTATTGTTCGGCGCACGCCAAAGCATCCGTGAGCGCGTTGTGGTTGTGATAGCTAGGCAGCCCGTAGCGGGTGCGTACCCGCGCCAGGCGCAGATCCTCACCCCGCGGATAGGTACCCATCCGCTCCATGTGGCGGCGCTCGATGGCGAAGGTGTCCACCACGGGAACCTCCAGCTCTGCGCCGAAGTGCTTCTTCGTCGCCGCAGAAAGGAAGCCTGTCTCCATAGCCGCGAAATGTGCCAGCAACACCCTGCCTTGCAGTGCCTCAAGCATGAGGGCGAGGGCGTCGGCTGCGGGAACACCGGCGGCAATCTGGTCGTCGGTCAGGTGGTGAATGGTGGCGGAGGAACCCACCGAAAAGCCCTCGACGCCACGCAATACGACGTAGCCCGCCCCGGAGAGATCGATCGTGGGGCCGTTGACGGGCACCCAGCCGATCGAAACGAGTTCATGCTTGTCGGGTTTAAGCCCCGTCGTTTCGACATCGACGGCCAGCAGGGGCAGATCATCCAACGCGGTGGCCGGGCCTGGTGAGGGTGCGAGATAGAACTCGGCCAGGGCGCCGGTGGCCTTTCGTGAAGGTTGGGAGCGAAACGGCCACATCAGATGTTCCTCACCGGGTACTTGGTGGCCAGCGCGTTTTGCATGTCTTTGATGATCTGGAAGCTGTCTCGCAGATGCTCACGATCCAGCTTGGAAAGCTTATTGGGATCGATGTTGTAGTTCGGCGTGACGTTCTCCCGGATTTGCATCACCTGGTGGCGGAAAGTGATGGTGCGCAGGTACTCGAAAGCGTCGAGGAGGTCCTGGGAGCCGCGGACAGAGACTCCCCCGGCCTGGGCGGCTTCGGTGAGGCGACGGCGGGTGCTCACCGCTTGCACGCCGGAGGCCAAGGAAAATAGCCGCGCCATCTGGACGATGCCAGCCGTGCCGCCCTTCTTCACGTTGAGAGTGTTGGCGTATTCACCCGACCTGTCCACGACGAGCCCGCGGAAGAATCCCAGTGGGGGCTCTCGGCGAGCGGCCAGCGACGCCAGGTGGGCATGCAAACGCCTCGCACCGTGCGCCATGGAGACCGCATCAGCATGGACCTGCTCGGCCATCTCCACGTCACCATGGATAGCGCGAAAGTCGAAGAAGGTCTGCGCGTGCAGGAGAGCGTCAGGGTCTGGGGCCGTGATCCAGGTGTGGAAGGTATTCGTCCACTCCGTGACCGTCATGCGCCACTTCGGGTTCATGGCCATCATGTCACCCGGGCACAGGACTTGGCCGGCGGTGTCCAGGCCCCGATTGACGTATTCAGACAACTTCGCGAAGTACTCGCCGTGCTCAGCCTCATTGAAATCGTTGGACAACACGAGCGCATTGTCCTGGTCGGACGCCAAACCCATTTCGCGGCGCCCTTGGGAGCCGACGACGACAAAGGCATAGGGCACGGGCGGTGCCCCAAACTTCTCCTCTGCCAAAGTGAGCAGGCGACGGGCAAGGGAATCCGCCGCGATGGTCATCATGCCGGCGGTTTCCTCGGCGGAGGCACCACGCTCAATGAAGCGGGCAGCAACCTCAGAGGCCTGCTCGTACGCATGCGCCAGTTCTTCCGGGGAGTTGCGGCGCGACAGATCAGCGGTGAGATAAATCGGGTCGTGGCGAAGCAAACGCATGACATCGGCGGTGGACACGATGCCCGTCAGCTGACCTTCGTCGACGATCGGCAAATGGTGGATGCGCATCTCCGCCATGAGCAACATCGCCTCGAAGGCGAGGGTATCCGAAGGCACCGTCCGCGGATTGGCCGTCATGATCTCCGTAATAGGCAAGTGAATATCAAGGCCCTGGGCCACGACCCGCCCGCGCAGGTCACGATCCGTAACAATGCCCTGCACTCGGCCGTCGACGGTGATGAGCAGCGACGATACTCGGCGTTCCTCCATCAACTGTGCCGCCTGCTGGATCGTGGATTCCGGCGTGATGGAGGCCGGGTCAGAAACCTTGAAATCAGCCAATTGGGTCCGCAAGACCTCGGAGGAGGGGTCATCTCGCAGCTCATTAGCGGCGGCGCGGATGCGGTGGGATTGCGATTGATAAAAACGCTCAATGTCTGGGTTGCGCTCAATGAGCGCAGCGAAATCCTCCCGCGGCAAGGTAAGCAGCAGGGAATCCTCTACGGCGATCATGGAATAGCGGGAAGAGTTTTCACCGACCAGCGTCGAATATCCGAAGGTACGACCGGCATCGCGGCGGTCCAGCAGCATCCCACCCTCATCAACGATGTCGATGGCGCCGGAACGAATGAGATAGAGGACATCATTGGGTTCGCCGACGCGGACAATTTCCTCTCCCCGACGGACGTAACTCATGCTCATCCGCGCTGGCAAATGGTCCAACTCCAAGGCGGGCAGGCGGGTGAATGGCTCCAAGTCGGCGATGAAATCGCGGACCTCTTCAAGTTCGACCGTCATATCCCTAGCGTAGTGGGACGCCAGGGCTGGGGGTACCTTTTAGGGACAAACTACTGATATGACACAAACCACGGACGAGGCGTGACCTCATAGGTCTGTTCAGGGGTGAAGGTGGGAGTGTCCTCATCGATGAAGTTCTTCCAAGCCATAAACCAGCCCGGGCCCAGCCCCTCTTGGACTGCGTGCCAGGTGTCCAGCTTCTCCCCTGGGCCGCCATGGCCATCGGCGTGGAGGATGAAAGCCAGCTCAGGGCGATTGGTGTTGATCTGCTCACGGTCGCGGATCATTTGGTTCTGGAACTGGTGCAAGATCAGACCCTTTTGCGGGAGATCGTTGTCGCGCACGAGGGAGGCCAGCCAATCCGCAACCTCATTGACCTCAGCCGCTTGGACATGCCCGACCTGGGTCAGGGGCTTTTCATCTGGGCCCAACTTCCACTCAGGGTCGAGGGCCAGCCCGACGTTGGGGCGCTTGAGTAGCTCCTCGTACACCTTGGCTTGCTCCAGCAAGCTCGCCCGACCGGGTTGAAGATCGAGGAAGGCGTAACCGCCAGCGTTAGTAATCGCGTCGATGTAGGGCAGGAACTCGGAAGGGTCACCGACATTGGTGTATTGGCCGCTGTCACCGGGAGCGGCGGACGCAACGGTGACGATAATCTCGAAGGCGGGCACCACCGGCAGCTCCTCCAGCGCCTGGTAGTTGGCGATGTGGTCTTGCACTCGCTTGACCGCCTCGTCCGGGCCCTGCTCCCCCATCACTCCGAGCGCCCCTCCGGAGGGGTGCCCGTAGAAGGCGATCATGCGCCGGCCGGGAAACACAAGGCCGCCGCCGCCCGGGAGCTCGCCGTTCTTGGCCAAGTCAATAGCGGTATCGAAGTGCTGCTGGGTGCCAAATTGCTGTCCGAGGGCGATGACGTTGCCCTCATTGACCGTATTCATCGATTCCGCACTGATCCTCGGGTCGGGGTAGGACAGCACGTCCACCTGCGCTCCCGCGGCCCGAGCAGTAGCCACCGAGGGGATCGACGTCTGCGCGGTGGCCAACATGACTGGCATGCGCAGGGAATGCTTCGTATGTTGCACGCCGTCCAGGCCGTTCGCGGAATCGGGGTCCAAGGCTGCGACGCCCGCGACGTCAAGCACTCCGAGATCGTCGCCTGACTCCGCCACCGCAACCTGCACACCATCTGGCAGCGGCCCCACCAATCCGACCGTGATCGCCCGGGAGGCCCGAAGGCGAGCGAGTTCTTCTTCCATGCCGTCGCCGACCAAGAGCATGGGCGCACCGGCGGCGACGGCGAAGTGGGCGGCCCGGGTCTGGGCTTGGGGAGTGTCCTCTGAAACGACCACGAGGTCCGAGCTGTCGAAGAGGCGGCGGGACGTCTCCACGCCTGTCCCGGCGGCGTCGGCAATCACTTCAGAGTTGACCAACTCCAGTTCCGGTGGCTCGGTATCGTCCTTTGTGGTGGAGCAGGACGCCGCCATGAGGCTCGTGGCGATGGCCAGTACTGCTATGAGACGCCGCATGTAGTGTGTCTCCCCTTTGCCTTGTAGTAGTCGCTACAAGAACACGCTACGCACTCTAGGTCAGGGCCGCGACGATGCGGTCGCCTACCTCTGTGGTCCGTACCTCTCCGGTTCGGGTGGCCACGTCGGCAGCCACGGCCTCTTCGATCCGGGCGGCCGCAGCGTCATCACCAAGGTGACGCAGCAGCATCGCTGCCGACAAAATGGCGGCGGTCGGGTCGGCGATGCCCTGGCCTTGGATGTCCGGCGCGGAACCATGGACCGGCTCGAACATGGAGGGGTTGGTGCCGGTGGCGTCGATATTGCCCGAGGCAGCGAGGCCAATTCCGCCGGAGACGGCGCCGGCTTCGTCGGTGAGGATGTCGCCGAAGAGGTTGTCGGTGACGATGACGTCGAAGCGCGAGGGGTTGGTGATGAGGTAGATCGTCGCGGCATCAATGTGGGCGTAGTCGACCGTAACCTCGGGGTACTCGGCGGCGATCTCGTCGACGGCGCGCTGCCACAGGCCACCGCCGTGGACGAGGACGTTCGTCTTGTGCACGAGGGTGAGGTGCTTGCGGCGAGTCATGGCCAGGTCGAAGGCGTAGCGGATGACGCGTTCGGCGCCGTAGCGGGTATTCACGGAGGTCTCGTTCGCTACCTCGTGCGGGGTGCCCACGCGGATGCCGCCGCCGTTGCCGGTGTAGGCGCCCTCCGTGCCTTCGCGGACGACGACGAAGTCGATCTCGCCGGGGTTTCTCAAGGGGGACTCAACGCCCTCGAAGAGCTTGGAGGGGCGCAGATTGACATGGTGGTCCAAGGCGAAGCGCATCTTCAGCAGGAGCCCACGTTCGAGGACTCCGGGGGCCACCAGGCCCGGCGCGCCGATGGCGCCGAGGAGGATGGCGTCGTGCTCGCGGAGGGAGTCCAGGTCAGCTTCGGTGAGGAGTTCGCCGCTGCGGAGGTAACGGCGGGCACCAAGGTCATAGTCGGTGGTCTCGATGTCATCGCGGACGGCACGGAGCACTTTGAGCGCTTCGGCGGTCACTTCGGGGCCGATGCCATCTCCGCCGATCACTGCAAGTTTCATTCTATGGAATTCCCTTCTCACCTAATGGACTTATCGGACAGCTTAGCAGGCAGTGCTATTCCCGACGCACCCTGACTAAATCTGATACTCCGGGAACAGGTGGATTTGCCCGCGCTGGTACAACAGCGGGCGGGTGGATTCATCGGTCCCGCAGTCCTCGACCGCGACGGTAATGATCGTGTGATCCCCGCCGGCGTGAAAGTGGGCGATGTGGCCGACGAACCAGGCCGCCGCGCCATGCACCGTGGGCACGTTATCCGCGCGCCGTTCCGTGTGGACCCCCTCGAAGCGGTCGATGCCACGGCGGGAGAACTGGCGCGCCAAGTACTCCTGTCCCTCCGCCAGCACCGATACTCCGATGGGCCCGCCGACCTTTAGGGATGGCAGCGAGGTCGAGGCGTTATCCACGCTGAGCACAACCATCGCGGGGTCGAGCGAGAGCGAGGAAAACGCGCTCACGGTCAGGCCCACGTCCTGTCCTTCCGCGGTGTGGGTGGTCACGATGGTGACTCCGGTAGGAAAGGTCCCGGCTGCCGCCCGGAGGCGTTCCGCAGTTACTATCACGCTTTAGCCTTCCTGTTGTTCGCGAGCTCGCTGCAGTTCCCACTTCAGCTGGGTCTCCGAGGGCGATTGCACGGGGATGAACGCGGCCTCGCGGAAGCGCCGTGACGCCGGCGAGCTCTGCGCGTATCCCGCTCCACCCGCGAGTCGCACCTCGAGGTTGGCAGCAGCGACAGCGGCCTCCGCCGCGGCCAGGCGCAGCTCCAGCAGCTCCACCTTCGTCACTGCCTCGCACCCATCGATCCGCCGCGCCAGGTCTTCTTGCTTATCGACGAGCGTGCGAATCCGACTCGCAGCCTCCTCCACGTCGTCCGTGAGCACCTCGTTGACGCCGTGGAGGCGCTGGGCGGCTGCCTCAATGGCGGCTTCCGCCACTCCGAGGCATTCGGAGGTTTGCAGCACGACGAAGGTGGGTCGCACCGCGGCCACGAAGTTCGCGAAGTCAGTGCTGAGCACCTGTTCATCGTCGACGAACACTCCGTCGAGAGACACCCACGCCGACGACGTCGCGTTGAGTCCCAGCAGAGCGAAGGGCTGGCCGAGGGTGACACCCGGGGCATCGCCATCGAGGACGACCAACACCCGCTCCCCGTCCTCGGTCTTGCCTGCGGTGACGATGACAGCATCATCGGCCAGGTTAGAAGCCCAATTCAGCTTGCCGTTGAGAAGGTAGCCACCCTCGGTGCGCTCGGCGCGGAGATCTATCTGCCCAGCACCAGCCGCCTCCTTGAACGCCGAGGCCATGCCGGTCACTCCGGGGCGCCGACCTTGCAGCAACTCCGGGAGAAGCTCGCGGGCATAGGCGGTGTCAGCAGTCTGGAGATAGGTGACCACCATGGTGTGGGCCCACAAGCCGAAAGCGACGGACAAATCCACGGAGGCAATTTCGCGGAGCTGGCGCACCCTCTCCAGCAGGTCGCCACGGAGGATCTCATCTCGCTGTCCCAGCAACTCGATGCCATAGCGGGCGGATATCTCGTTGTTGTCCACTCCCTTGGCCTGCTCAGCGATGGTCGCCAGGACCTGCGGGGCGGTCACGGTGGTCGCGGTGATAGTCATCAGATCAACTCGGACGTCAGCGTGGCGGGGCGGGTGTAGGTGTTGACTACGGGCGACCAGGTGATGGCATCCTTCTGAATCTGGTCGAGGGTCTCGCGATCAGCATCACCCTCCAAGGCGATCTTGACGCGGACATCGGAGACACCCGGGCGCTTCACATCGTTGAGGTCGCCGACGCCCCAGGTCGGGGAGATATCAATGTCAGACTCGATATCAATGGCAATCTTGGTCAAGGTCACGCCACGGTGGGTGGCAATTGCTTGAATGCCCACCGAGATGCAGGCCGCGAGAGCGGACTGGGCCACCTCCGTGGGGTTGGGGGCGGAATCGTCCCCGAGGAGCTGCGGCGGCTCGGAGACGAGGACGGGTTCCAGGTCGCGGATCTGGGTGTAGTTGCGGAACAGGCCGTCCGCCTCGGTGTGCGTGCGGATGGTCTTGCGACCGCCCTCGGGGTTATTAATGTTCTTCTCCGCCAGGGAAGCGAGCTTCTCCGCGTCGATGGGCTGCAGCGGCTCGCCGGACTGATGGTTCGGGGTGAGGTCGGACATGTTTGTTTGCTCCTTGACGTTGTAAAAATCGGTTCTACTGCCGACAACTTAGCACCGATTAGTCCAGTCCTAACATACCGTGTTGTCTATTTAGTTTCCTCATTCCGGTTTGCAGCCACAGTGAACAGCGACAATGCCCCCGGGGCGAGGTGAATAAAACCCTTCCCTCCCCGGGAATCGACCACTGAGTCCAGGCCGCTGGGGCATAATGCGGACTATGCCAGGCACGCCCCCACTCTCTGCGCTCACTGACGCCCGTCGCCTTCCCCGGCTGGATGAGCCGCGGGATATCCCCCTCCGCGAGCAAGTAGCCGAACATCTCCGCCACGCGATCATCGTGGGCGAGCTTGCCCCAGGCCAGGTTCTTAGCGCTCCGACCCTGGCCGACAAGTTCGGAATCTCCGCCACTCCCGTTCGTGAGGCCATGCTCGACCTAGCAAACGAAGGCCACGTCGTAGCGCTGCGCTACAAGGGTTACCGGGTGCTGGAGATCTCGCCCGAGGTCCACGCCCAACACGTGGAACTACGGCGGTTCATCGAGATTCCCCTCATGGTGCGACTAGCCGAACAGGGCCTCCCCGCCGCTTTGCTTGCTTCCTCGCGCTCCTTGGCCGCCGATAGCCTCGAGGCGGCCGACAACGGCGACCTCATTGAGTTCATTCGACTCGATTCTTCCCTACATTTGGGATTACTCGCGGCGGCCGGTAACTCGGTTGCCGTCCGCCATCTCCGCTCTTTGCGTTCCATGGCGCGCCTGTCCGGACTGCGCGATCTGGCCAATTCTGGCCAATTAGAGCAGACAGCACGGGAACATGTGGACCTGGTAGAAACGATCGCTCAACGTGACCCGGAGAGAATGTTCTCCCTGATCAGCCAGCACCTAGGCCACGTCACCGGGGTGTGGGCGGGCAAGTCCACCACCAGCTAAGCTGCCAAGTTTTCCCCTCGAACCTAGACGCGGGACCCAGTAACATTGTACTGTGCCCTACATCACTTACTTTGGCGGATCGAACCCGAAACACATCCGGGTGGCTACCGCCTCGACCACGAAAAGGCTGCGCACATGACCGAATCTGTCACCACTCCGCCTCGGGAAACCAAGAAGAAGCACGCCCGAGTCCTCACCGCCGCCCTTTCCGGAAGCTCGATCGAGTGGTACGACTTCTTCCTCTACGCCACCGCCTCCGCGTTGATCTTCAACCACCAGTTCTTCCCCACGGACGATCCCTTCGTCTCCCAGATGCTGTCTTATCTCACGCTGGCGTTGACTTTCTTCGTCCGCCCCTTCGGCGGCATCATCTTCTCCCACTTTGGCGACCGAGTCGGCCGCAAAGTCACCCTCGTGGTCACCCTCACTATGATGGGCGCCGCCACCGTCGCCATCGGACTCATCCCCACCTATGACCAGATCGGCATCGCGGCCCCCATCCTGTTGGTGATCTGCCGCATCATCCAAGGCTTGGCCATCGGCGGCGAATGGGGAGGGGCGATGCTCCTCGCCTTCGAAAACGCACCGAAGGGTCGCCGCGGTTTCTTCGGTTCTGTCCCCCAGATGGGCATCACCATCGGCATGCTCCTGTCTTCGCTGGCATTCGCCATCGTCTCTTCCTTCGGCGATGAGTTCCTCTTGGGCATCGGCTGGCGCATCCCGTTCATCGCTTCCATCGTTCTCGTCTTCGTCGGCTTGTGGATTCGTTCCGGCCTCGGTGAGACCGATGACTTCGAAAAGGCCCGCAAGAGCGGCGACGTGGCCAAGATCCCTTTGCTTGAAACTCTTACCCACCACTTCCCCGCCGTCCTCGTCGCCGTGGGCATCAAGGTCGTAGAAACCGCCCCGTTCTACATCTTCGCCACCTTCGTCGCCTCCTACGCCACGGGCACTCTTGATTTCCAGCGCTCCACCGTCCTCAATGCGGTCAGCCTCGGAGCCTTCGCCTCGACGATCATGATCCCGGTCATGGGCACACTCTCTGACCGTGTTGGGCGGACCCGGGTCTATGTCACAGGCGCCGTAGCCATCGCCGCCTTCGCCTTCCCCTTCTTCCTCCTCCTGGACACCGGCGCTAACTGGGCAGTGTTCGCCGCCGTCGTCATCGGCCTCGGAGTGGTGTGGCCGCCGGTCACCGCCACGCTCGGCACGATGAGCTCAGAAATTTTCTCCCCTCGCATCCGCTACACCGGCGTCACCTTGGGCTACCAAATCGGCGCTGCCCTCGCCGGCGGAACCGCGCCATTGATCGCGACCTGGCTGCTGCACGAGTTCAACAACCAGTGGCACCCCATCGCCATCTACATCATCATTGCTGCGTCCATCTCCTTGTTGGCGGTGGCCTTCGCACCGGCCATCGCGCGCCGCGAGGCCGCCAATGAAGCCGCCACTACCTCTTAAGGGACTTTTCATGACTTTCGCCCACTCCGAATCCCCTCGCTGGATCACCTCCGACCAGATCGCCGCGGCCGTCAGCGTCGAACGCGCCCGCGTCCTCCTCGAGGAGGCACTAAAGTCTGGCTTCCAGCCCTCCCAGGACCCCGCCCGCGTCAATATTCCGGTGCACGACGCCGGTCACGTCCTGCTCATGCCTTCGGTGCTCAGTGATTGGACGGGCACGAAAATCGCCACCGTCGCTCCTGACAACCCCTCCAAGGGCGCCCCCCGCATCCAGGCCATCTATCTCCTCATGGATGCCGAGACCCTCTCCCCCCAAGCCCTCATGGAAGGCAACGCGCTCACCACCCTGCGCACCCCTGCTGTGAGCGCCGTGGCGGTGGATTACCTTGCTCCGCGCACGCCGATCGAGCGGATGGTCTTGTTCGGCACTGGCCCCCAAGCACTCAGCCATATCCAGGCCATGACGGAAGTCCGCGAAATCCACGAGCTTGTGGTCTGCGGCCGCGAAGAGGACAAGATCGTCGAGACAGTGGAGGCTGGGCTCGCGGCAGGCATCCCCATCTCCCGCGCGGGAAGCCCCGAGGATGTCAGCGGAGCCGACCTCATCGTCTGCTGCACGTCGTCGTCGACGCCGCTTTTCGACGGCACCCTCGTCCCCGAAAACGCCGTCGTCGTCGCCATGGGCTCGCACGAGCCCGAAGCTCGCGAATTAGACTCCGCGCTGCTGTCACGCGCACAGGTCGTCGTCGAGGACCACGCCACCGCCATGCGAGAGGCCGGTGACGTTATCCAACCCATCAAGGAGGGCGTCCTCGACGAGGATTCGCTGGTCGAGCTCGTCGACCTGGTCAACGGCTCCGCCACGGCCGATCCCACTCGCCCCCGCGTGTTCAAGTGCGTGGGTATGAGCTGGGAAGACCTGGCGGTAGCGGTGGGAGTGATGGACTAAGTCAGGTCGATCTGGACAGAAGTCGCGCCGAGGGAATCGGCGATGGACTTCTCCAGGGCCTCGGGGATCTCGGTGTCGACCCGCAGGACGAGGGTCGCGCCGTCGCCCTTGGCGGCCTGGGTGAGCGCGGCGGCCTCGATGTTGATGCCTGCGTCGCCCAGCTGCGAGCCCACCTTGCCCAAGGCGCCGGGGGCGTCGGTGTACTGCAGGAAGAGGTTGCGGCCCTCGGCCCGCATGTCGACCCCGCGGGCGTCGATACGCACAATCTTTTCCACCCGCTCGAGACCGGTGAGGGCACCGACGACGGTGGACGAGGAGCCGTCGGAGGCGATGGCCTTAACCTCCACCGAGGAACGGTGCGTGGTGGACTCCGAGGCGGTGTCCACCCGGTATTCCAAACCGCGGCTCTCCGCGATGGTCGGCGCGTTGACAAAAGTGACAGGCTCGTCGGTGATTCCGGAGAACAGCCCTCGCACGGCGGACAGGCCGAGGACAGACAGGTCATCTTCGGTGGACAGCTCGCCGCGGGCCTCCACTTCAAGCGCCACCGGGGCTGCGTCGAGCAGTCGGCCGGCCAGTAGGCCGAGCTTGCGGGTGAGCTCCAGCCACAGGGCGACTTCTTCGCCGACGCGCCCACCGGAAACGTTGACGGCATCCGGGACGAACTCGCCAGCCAGGGCCTTGAGAACAGAATCGGCGACGTCAGTGCCTGCGCGATCCTGGGCCTCGGCGGTGGACGCACCCAGGTGCGGGGTCACGATCACCTGCGGGAGGTCGAAGAGCGGGGAATCCGTGCAGGGCTCAGTGGAGAACACATCGAAGCCGGCACCCCAGATGTGGCCGGAGGTGATCGCATCGGCCAACGCCTGCTCGTCGACAAGCCCGCCACGGGCAGCGTTGATGATGATCTGACCCTTCTTGGACTTAGCCAACAGCTCGGCGTTGAACATGCCGGCCGTTTCCTTCGTCTTGGGCAGGTGAATGGTGATGATGTCGGCGCGGGACACCAGCTCATCGAGGTCCACGAGCTCAACTCCCAGCTGCGCGGCACGGGCCGGGTTAGCGTAAGGGTCGAAGGCGATGATCTTCGTCTCGAATGCCGCCAGACGCTGGGCAAACAGCTGCCCAATGTGTCCGAAGCCAACGACACCGATGGTCTTTCCGAAGATCTCCACGCCGTTGAAAGCAGAACGCTTCCACTCGTGATCGCGGAGGGTGGCATCGGCGGCGGGGATCTGGCGCACCGTGGACATCAGCAGGGCGATGGCGTGCTCGCAGGCGGAGTGAATGTTCGAGGTCGGGGCGTTGACGACCATGACGCCGCGATCGGTGGCGGCGGCGATGTCAACGTTGTCCAAGCCCACACCGGCGCGGCCCACGATCTTGAGATTCGGCGCGGCCTCCAGGACCTCGCGAGTCACCGTCGTCGCGGAACGGACGAGGAGAGCATCAGCCTCAGGAACCGCCGCGAGGAGCTCCGCGGTGTTCGGGCCGTCGACCCACCGCACCTCCACGGAGTCTCCAAGCGCTTCTACGGTGGAAGGGGCTAACTTATCGGCGATGAGAACGACGGGCTTGCTCACGGGGAACGACTCCTGCTTCTACACAACTAGGGTATGGACCGAATGACACTCTAGTCGCTGACTATTCCAGCAGTACCCGAACCTCCAATTAAATTCACCTGCGAGGGGAAAACTTAAGATTCGAAGGCGTTCGGCCCCTCTTCTCCACCCGAATAGTCCGAATCATCCACGTCACGAATGATTGGCTTGCCCATAGAGTGTTCGATCATCTCCAGGATCCGGGTCCGACGATCGCGCAAGAACGAACGCATATCGTCGTGGTGCAGCATGACCGGGTCGAGCTCGTGGGTGGCCAAGACCGCATCAAACTCTTCGTCCTCCATGAGGGACTTGGATTGCACGCGGGCCAAATAGCGCGAGGGACCGTAGCCATCGATGACCACTTCGGTGCGCTTGCCCATCGGGGTGCGGTTAAGCACGCTGTCCGCCAGAACTGGGTCGATGCCGTGATCCACGCACCACTCCAAGGGGAAGACGCGGAAGAACCCGGGGTTGAGTTCGGGGAAGGTCCACCGATCGAAGGGCTGAGCGGTGCGCCAGTCGCGGGCCCCGCGTGCCATGAGCAGGGCATAAATACCCTGGTACACCCCTGAGTTTTCCCGCACTGAAAACAGGCGGGACTCGGAGAAGGACGCATCCCGCACCGTCTTGGGGACCTCGTCCGTTTCCTCCAAGATCCAGGCAGTGACCTGGTCGACGTCGCGGGCCGAACGGCTAATCACCGCCGACGAGCCGTAGAGCTCGCCGAAGATGCCGCACCAGAACCACTGGTTCAGCCGATCCCAGGCGCGGGTGGATGCGAGCGCGCGCGGATGGTCAGACAAAACGGCAAAGATGACGGCCAGTGGGATGAGCTGGGCGGTGTAGGGCACCTGCTCGATGGTGAGCATGCACCGCTGGGAGAGGAACTCCGCTGACTCCCGGAAGGTAATGCGCAGCTCATGGCGGGCCCGCAGGTAGTCGGACAAAGTCAGGTTGAGGATGTCCTCGCGCTGCCCGGCAGAGTGGCCTTTCCGCGCGGATACCAACAAGGCAACTGCCGTGAGGAAGTCGGTGCGATTGACGTTGTCCAATGCCGGGTAGCGGCGCAGGATCGCCTCGGTGGCCTCCCAATCCTCGGAGAGCCGGAAATTCGGGTCTTCGGTGGCAAAGACGGCGGTGAGCAACTCGAACACGTCCATCTGTAGGCCGGTGGAGTTGGCCTGGGCAAAGATCGAGCCCACGCCAGTCTGCGCGGTCTCGCGGTTGAGCAAGACCATCGGAATGTCATAGGCAGATAAAGGTCGAACAACCCGGTCATAGAAACGTTTGACCGTTTCCCGCATCCCGGACTCGGCCCCGAGATCGAAGAGGAAGTCGGTTCCGGATTCCCACAGGAGGTCGGCGACGGGGACGCATCCCGCAGCGACGGCGGCTTCGCGGCTGGTCACTCCGCCCGGAATTGAGGGCCCAAAGTGCGACATGACCATGCCGGACTCATCGACGGCGAAGATGGCCTCGTCGGGCATGACCTGGGCCTCTACGGCGCGGGTGACGTCAACGTAGAAGGTGCGGCGGATCCGCTTGGAGCGGAAATCGACAGTATCTACTCCCCCGTCGCCGGCCAGGCAGTGATAGAGAGTGGTGAGGCGCTGCTGACCATCAAGGAGCAAAAGGCCCGGCTCGACGCCGGTGTCGGGAGCCCCCGCGATGGGGCGGGGACGGAAACGCATCGGGGCGTCGCGAGTATCCAAGGAAAGCAGGGAACCCACCGGATAGCCGCGTAACACGGTGACGAGGAGGGCCCGAATGCGATCAACATCCCAGGCGTAGGAGCGCTGAAAATCCGGCAACTGAAGGTCGCCGCGGTTGATCTGCGCAATGAGGTCGGTCAAGTCATAGCTTGGCGTGGTAAAGCCCATGGGCTCGAGTCTAGCCCTGGGCGCCTGGATAATCTTGATTGTGAATGAAATGTCGACAATCTAATGAACCGATCAGTACAGTTTGGACGATCCATTAAAGACCATTCTGTCTATCTGGGAGGTACCGTCCTTGTCGACGCTCACCCGCCGCACCTTTCTCGGCGCCGCCGCCCTCGGCTCCCTGGGGCTGCTTGGCGCACAGAAGCTCACGGCTTCACCCGCAGTTGCCAGCGGCAGCGCCATCACCGTCGGCTACGTCCCGATCGCCTGCTCCTCCCCGCTCCTACTGGCCGACGCCACCGGCGCTTTCGCCCGCCGCGGCCTGGACATCCGCCTCAAGCGCTACGCCGGCTGGGCCGAACTATGGTCTGCCCTCCTCACCGGGCAACTCCACGTCACCCACATGTTGGCACCCATGGCCGTGACCCCGACGTCCCGCCCCACAACCCTGGCATACACCCTCAATACCAACGGCCAAGCGCTCACGATCGCCTCCAACCTCCACTCCCAGGTCAATGGCCTAGACGACCTCCGCGGCCGGATCATCGGTATCCCCTTCGAGTACTCGATCCACGCCCTCCTGCTTCGCGACGCCCTCGCCTCCCGCGGCATCGACCCCATCTCCGACCTCGAACTACGCCTTCTGCGTCCGGCCGACATGGTCGCCCAACTTGAGGTAGGCGGAATCGACGGCTTCGTCGGGCCGGAACCCTTCAATCAGCGCGCCCTCGTTTCCGGCGCCGGCCGCGTGCTCACCATGACGAAGGAATGGTGGAACCGCCACCCCTGCTGCTCCGTCTCCATGGGCACTGACTGGATGAGCGCCCACCCCGACGAAGCAACCGCAATCACCGAAGCCCTTGCCGAGGCCAGCGACTTCCTCAACACCCCGGGCAACCACGCTGCCGCAGCCGCCACCCTGTCCCAGGAGAAGTACCTCAACCAAAAGGCAGCGCTCATCGAGCCCGTCTTCGAGGGCGCGTACCGCAACTGGGCCGGAGACGACATCATCGATCCCGAACGCATCCACTTCGGCGACGCCACCGACCCGAGGGCCACTGCCTGGATGTCCGAGCAAATCACCCGCTGGGGGTTGGCATGAACGATCGGATACGCGCTGGCCTCCTCGGACTCGTCCTCTTCATCGCCGCCATTGCTGCCTGGCAGCTCTCCGCCGATCACCTCGCTGCAATCGCTCCGACGCCGCTCGGGGTGTGGAACCGCGGCGTCGAGATCCTCTCCGACCCCTTCTATCGTGACGGCCCCGCGAGCGTCGGTATCTTCTGGCATCTGGTCACGTCACTGCGGCGAGTCCTCACCGGCTTCCTCCTGGCAGCGATCATCGCCATCCCCTTGGGTTTCCTCCTTGGCCGCCTGACGATCCTCCGCTGGGCCATCGACCCAGTGGTCCAAATCCTGCGTCCTGTCTCCCCCCTGGCCTGGCTGCCCATTGGCCTCGCCCTACTCCACGACGCCGAGCGCACCGCTATCTTCGTCATCGTCCTTTCCGCGCTGTGGCCGATCCTGCTCAACACCATCGACGCCGTCCGCACGATCAACCCCACCTACCTCAAACTCACCTCCACCTTGGGCACCCCTCTGTGGCTGAGTATCACGCAGGTCTGGCTCCCGGCCACACTGCCCGGCATCATCACCGGCCTCCGCCTATCCCTTTCCACGTCCTGGCTGGTCATCATCGCTGCCGAGATGCTCGTCGGGGGTCAAGGCATTGGCTTTTTCGTGTGGAATATGTGGAACCGTCTCGACATCAACGCCATCGTCGTCGCCATCATCCTCATCGGTCTCACCGGCCTCATCCTCGACCACCTGGTCTCCGCCCTGCAGAAGACGGTTCGCTATGACTAACGCCATCTCCCTCGACAGCATCACCCGCTCCTACGGCCCCACCCGCATCATCGCCCCGACATCCGTCGACATCGAGCCCGGCCAATTCGTCTCCCTGCTCGGCCCCTCCGGCTGTGGCAAATCCACCATCCTCTCGATGCTGGCCAACCTCGACAGGCCCTCCACCGGATCAGTCAACGTCGACGGGCGGTTCGCCGTCGTGTTCCAAGACCACGCCCTCCTGCCATGGATGTCCGCCCGCGCCAACATCGAATTCGGCCTCCGCTCCGCCCGCCCGTCCCTCACCCCAGATCAGCGCCGTGCGATCTCCGATCGCCGCCTCGCCGAAGTCGGGCTTATCGACGCCGCCGGTCGACGCCCTGCCCGCCTCTCCGGCGGCATGCAGCAGCGCGTCGGCATCGCCCGTGCCTTTGCCGTCGAGCCCGAGATCTTGCTTCTCGACGAACCCTTTGGAGCATTGGACGCCCTCACCCGCCGCGAACTGCAACTTGCACTCCTCGACCTCTGGGAATCCGATCGCCGCACCGTCGTCATGGTCACCCACGACGTCGATGAAGCACTCCTCCTCTCCGACCGCATCCTCGTCATGTCCCCCAGCCCCGACGCCACCATCATCGCCGACATCTCCATCGACCTTCCCCGCCCACGTCACGACGTCGAGGTGCCCGCCGAACTCCGCCGCGAGCTACTCGGCCTGCTACACAGCTGACCATTCAACCCCCTGGTTGAAAAACATCCACAAACTTGCTCCTACCCCTTGCGTGACTCGCTTGCGTGTTCTAACATTGTATTAGAACACGCAAGCGAAACACTTGGGGGTGAGCACACGTGACCATCGACATTTACCACTCAATGGTAGAGATCTACCTTGAGAAAGCACTGACCCCTCCCCAGCACTACTACGCTGTCAGCTCACCACACGACCCCGTCGCTCGCCGGGGAACCCAAATACGCCAAGAAGACCACGAACTGTGGCAATCAGTCCTGCCCGGTGATGACGAGGACATCGACATCGTCCTCGCTAAGCTTCGGCGTTCCCTGGGGCGCGGGGATCACTACCTCATGTCCGCGATCAGCGCCCACCACCGCCTCAACGAACTCCCGAAGTTGAAGGAAGTCCAGGAGCACTACTTCCATCTTGACCTCCCCCGGCTCAAGGCCATTGATAGTGTCCTGTGCAAAGCAGACACCACCGTGTCAGAACACCTCGACCTCATTGATACCGAACTAGCTAAGTTCCTCACCCCGACCCGGGCGAATCAGATCCTTCCCACACCAAGAAAGATCAATCGGCGTCTTAATGCGATCATCACCATGCTCGACGAGACGATCTCCTCCGAGGATCCCGCCCCGCAGCCGGTTGATAGTGTTTCGATCGTCTTCGATGACGGTAGAGGCTTCTTGCATGCTGACCTGGATGGGATCATCGCCCAAGAAATCGACCTTCGTATCCGCAAGTACGCGATTACTCATGGGGTCAATCAAGCAGACGCACTCGTAGCACTGATTAGGGGTGAGGGGTCAACGAATGTCACCCTCAACGTCTATAAGGCATCGGATATCCCGACTGCCCCGGGGTGGGTCTCTGGGGTGGGGTATCTCACTGTTGTGTCCCGTGTTTAATGGAGGGTGCAAACCTGCACATCCTCAAGGAATCTATCAATGCCTAAGAAGTACCCCGACGAGCTCAAAGCACGCGCCATCGAACTCGTCATCCACGCCCAATCCGACTCAGTCACCGCACGCGGTGCAGCCGGTCGGGTAGCTGAACAACTCGGACTCAACCGTGAAACCCTGCGTAGCTGGGTCAGCGCCCACAAGAAATCTGGTGCCACCACCGTCGATGAGTCCCTCGATCTAGAGGCAGAAAACCGGCGGCTACGTGCCGAACTCGCCGAGTCCAGGCGTGCTAATGAGATCTTGAAGAGGGCTTCGGCTTTCTTCGCGGCGGAGCTCGACCGCCCACACCGGTAATCGTCGCCTTCATTGACGACAACCGTAAGGAGTTTGGTGTCGAGCCGATCGTACGGGTACTAGCTAGTACTCCCGCGCGTATCGCGACGAGCTCCTATTACGCCTTCAAGTCCCGACCTACCTCGGCCAGGGCCATCCGTGATGTGAAGATCGTGGCTGCTCTTCGTCGAATCCACGCCGAGAACTACTCCTGTTACGGGGTGCGGAAGATGTGGCACGCGATCAACCGTGACGGCAGCTGCGGGCATGTCGCCCGCTGCACCGTGGAACGGCTCATGCGTGAGGCCAGCCTCGATGGTGTGCGTCGCAAGCGGAAGAAACCATCCACACGCTCGGCTGACGCTGCTGACTGTCCTACAGATCTGGTTGACCGGGTATTCGGGGTACTGGCACCGAATCAGTTGTGGGTCGCGGACATCACCTACATTCCCACTGCGTTGGGCTGGGTGTATACCGCGTTTGTCTTAGATGTCTACTCCCGACAGATCGTCGGCTGGCAGGTCACCAATCACCTGCGGCAATCATTAGCTACTGATGCGGTGACCATGGCGTTAGCTGCCCGTCGGCGTGCGGGCGAGTCGGTCGCCGGGCTGGTCCACCACAGCGATAGAGGCGTGCAATACCGGGCGGTGCACTACACCGACACCCTGGCCGATAGTGAGGTTGTCGCCTCTGTCGGATCCAGGGGCGACTCCTACGACAATGCGATGGCTGAGGCGTTGAACTCGGTGTACAAGGCCGAGTTGATTGACCGCCACCACTGGGACGGCCTCATCGATGTCATGGCTGCTACAGCGCAGTGGGTCGGGTGGTACAACTCTGCTCGGCTTCACTCCCAGATTGGCTATCGCACGCCTGATGAAGCTCACTCACAGTTGGCGGTTATGGCCGCTGCTGGTTGAGTTCTCCAATTTCCAGACCCTCCACAAAACCCGGGGCTTGACAGTCGGAGTCCCAAGCACAAAAGAGAGAACACGGCGAACCGGAGAAACCACCACCACCGCCCCACGAACGTCCTAGCTGCTCCGAATGGGGACGCCCCCTTGACAGCAGGGAGACCTAAAAGGCCAGGCCGAAGCCTGACCTTTTCCAAGCGATACGTTTTTTAGGCCCAACCCTTCGGAGGCGATACGCCATCAGACGTATCGCCTCCGAAGGAATCTCAACCAGTGCCCTTAGGCAGTGGCGTCGAGCGGATTCTTCACCCAGCTCATCAGATCACGAAGCTTGGTGCCGGTTTCCTCGATCTGGTGCTGTGCGTACTCAGCACGCAGACCCTCAAGTTCCTTGTTGCCGTTCTCAACGTTGGCGATAAGGCGCTTGGTGAAGGTGCCATCCTGGATGTCGGAGAGGATGTCCTTCATGCGGGCCTTGGTGTCAGCATCGATGACGCGGGGGCCGGAGAGGTAGCCACCGAACTCGGCGGTGTCAGAAACCGAGTAGTTCATGTTGGCGATGCCGCCCTCGAACATGAGGTCAACGATGAGCTTGAGCTCATGCAGGCACTCGAAGTAGGCCATCTCGGGCTCGTAGCCGGCCTCAACGAGGACCTCGAAACCGGTCTTGACCAGTTCTTCGGTACCACCGCACAGAACGGCCTGCTCACCGAAGAGATCGGTAACGGTCTCGGCCTCGAAGGTGGTGGGGATAACGCCAGCGCGGGCGCCACCGATGGCTGCGGCGTAGGACAGGCACAGCTCCTTGCCGTTGCCCTTCGGATCCTGGTCCACGGCGATGAGGCAGGGGACGCCCTTGCCATCGACGAACTGGCGGCGGACGAGGTGGCCGGGGCCCTTCGGAGCAACCATGCCAACGACGACGTTGTCGGCGGGCTGGATCAGGTCGAAGTGGATGTTGAGACCGTGGCCGAAGAGGAGGGCGTCGCCGTCGTTGAGGTTCGGGGCGATGTCGTTTTCAAAGATTTCCTTCTGGGAGGTATCGGGGGCCAGAAGCATGATGACATCGGCCCAGGCGGCGGCGTCAGCGTTGGACTTGACGTCGAAGCCAGCTTCCTTGGCCTTTGCGGCGGACTTGGAGCCCTCGCGCAAACCGATGCAAACCTCAACGCCGGACTCGCGGAGGTTCTGAGCGTGGGCGTGGCCCTGGGAGCCGTAGCCGATGATGGCGACCTTGCGGCCCTGGATCAGTCCGAGGTCTGCGTCTGCGTCGTAAAGCAATTCAATAGCCATGAGTGAGGTTCTTGCCTTTCGATTTAAGTGTTGTTCCCATGCTGTTGTACCACAACATGAGATGAAATCCGCCCTATGTGGCCAAAAATCTCACCACATGGGACAAATTGGCCTATTTGGAGGGTGCCATGGTCTTCGGGCCGCGGTTCAGGGCAATCTGACCGGACTGGATGAGCTCGCGGATGCCGAAGGGTTCCAACACCTCGAGGAGAGCCTTGAGTTTGCCGGGGGTGCCGGTTACCTCAATGACCACGGAGTCCTGGGCCACGTCGACGATGCGCGCGCGGAAGATGTTGGCGGCGTCGACGACCTGGGGGCGATTAGAGTTATCCGCGTTGACCTTGACCAGCATGATGGCGCGGGCAATGGTGGTTTCCTCTTCGAGGCGGACAACCTTGAGCACCGGGATGATCTTGTTGAGTTGCTTGGTGATCTGCTCGATGACCAGCTCGTCCGCGTCCACCACCATGGTGATGCGGTTGATACCAGGTGTCCCGGTGTCTGCCGAGACGATCGACACGAGGCTGTAGCCGCGTCGAGTGAAGAGCGCGACAACGCGGGAGATGATGCCGTCAACGTTTTGGACCAAAACGCTGAGGGTGTGGCGGGTGATGTCAGTGTTCGCCATGAGACTTAGTTCTCCTTCTGCTGAGCGGACTCGTCGATGGCGGCGTCGATGTCGGCGGGCGTTTCGGCAGCGGACTCCTCGTCGTCGAAGAACGGGCGCAGGCCGAGTGCGTACTGAATCTCCGAGTTTGAAGCCCCGCCGGAGATCATCGGCCACACCTGGGCGTCTTCGCCCACGATGAAGTCGATGACCACGGGCCGGTCATTGATAGCGCGGGCCTTCTCGATCGCGGGTGCGACGTCTTCTTCGCGGGTGACTCGAATGGCGACGCATCCCAGTGCCTCGGCCAGTCCGACGAAGTCGGGAACGTACTCGCCCTGCTCGCGCAGCTTAGTGTTGGAGTAGCGGCCCTCGTAGAAGAGAGTCTGCCACTGCCGAACCATGCCGAGGTTGCCGTTGTTGATCAGGGCAACCTTGATCGGGAAGCCTTCGATGGCACAGGTGGTCAGTTCCTGGTTGGTCATTTGGAAGCAGCCATCACCGTCGATGGCCCAGACCTCAACGTCCGGCTGGCCAGCCTTAGCACCCATGGCTGCGGGAACGGCGTAGCCCATTGTTCCCAGGCCGCCAGAGTTGAGCCAAGTGCGGGGGTTTTCGAAATCCAGGAACTGAGCGGACCACATCTGGTGCTGTCCGACTCCCGCGCAGTAAATAGCCTCCGGGCCAACGATCTTCGACAGCGTTTCGATGACGTACTGCGGGCTCATCATTCCATCGGACTGCTTCTCATAGCCCCGCGGGAATCGTTCCTTGAGGCTGTTCAGGTAGTCGACCCAGGCGCCGACCTCCGGGGCCTCCAAGTTCTTGGAGGATTTGTAGGTGCGCGCCAGCGCCGAGAGGACCTCGCGGGCGTCGCCGACGATCGGGACGGTGACTTCCCTGATCTTGCCAATTTCGGCTGGGTCGATGTCGGCGTGGATGATCTTCGCATCGGGGGCGAAACTGTCGACGTCGCCGGTGACGCGGTCGTCGAAACGCGTACCAATGGCAATCAGCAGATCCGACTGCTGCATGGCACCAACAGCGGGGACAGAACCGTGCATCCCCGGCATACCCATGTTCAGCGGGTGGGAATGCGGGAAAGCGCCCAGGGCCATGAGGGTGGTGACCACGGGGATCCCGGTGTACTCGACGAGTTCGAGCAGTTCCTTATTCGCATCGGCCTTGATCACGCCGCCGCCGATGTAGAAGATGGGGCGCTCGGCCTGCGAGATGAGCTGGACGGCCTGAGAGATCTGGCGGGAGTGCGGCGAGGTAACCGGCTTGTATCCCGGGAGATCAATCTTGGGGGGCCACACAAAGTCGAGCTCGGCGTTTTGGACATCCTTGGGCACGTCAACCAGGACGGGACCCGGACGGCCGGTGTGGGCGAGGTGGAAGGCCTCGGCCATGGCCTGCGGGATGTCCTTCGCGTCGGTGACCATGAAGTTGTGTTTGGTGATGGGCATCGTCACGCCGCGGATGTCGGCCTCTTGGAAGGCGTCGGTACCGAGCAGGCTGCTGCCGACCTGGCCAGTGATAGCGACGACCGGGACGGAGTCCAGGTTGGCATCCGCCAGCGGGGTCACCAGGTTGGTGGCACCCGGACCGGAGGTGGCGATGCAGACGCCAACCTTGCCGGTGGCCTGGGCGTAGCCGGTCGCTGCGTGTCCAGAACCCTGCTCGTGGCGCACGAGTACGTGACGAAGCTTGGTTGAGGAGTAAAGCGGGTCATACAGTGGGAGAACGGCTCCACCGGGCAGTCCGAAGACAATGTCGGTGCCAAGTTCCTCAAGGCTGCGGACGATGGCCTGAGCGCCAGTCATACGCTCGGGGGCCTCTGCAGCTGCGGAAACCTTTTTGGCGACCGTTGCCGGGGTGGGCGATTGCGAAGCTGCCACGTTATCAAGCTCCTAATTCACAGGACATTTTTAATTTGCGGGGCGGCCCACCTTCGACCCCGAGGTGTGAGAGGTCTAAAACGGGCCAAGTCGACGACAGATTAAACAGCGACCACAATGACAAAACCCCCGTCTAGCACTGAAGGTGGGTGCTAGTCGAGGGCGCTTGTCGAGACGACTGGGTAAGGCCGTAGCGGCGAGCGCCGTTAGGTAATTACCACAAGTCGAATGTTGATCATGGCCTTGATGATACACACCCGATTAGCGATCGTCGTATCGTGGTCGGCATGCCCTTGTCCTACATACTCACCCGAACCTGGCAATGGGTCGCCGATCAAGGCCTATCCTTAGCACTTTTGCTGGTCATCGCCCTATTGGTGCCCCGGGTCGGCCGGTTTGCGCAACGTTGGATCAACCGTGGCGTCGAGGAATCCGGCGACGAAGATGAATCTAAAACGAGGCTCGTGGTAGCGGGCGTCTCGATTTACATCGTCCAAATGATCGTCTTCTTCCTCCTGTTGGTCTTCTTCCTTCAGGTGATGGGATTCTCCTTGGCTGGTGCCGCCATCCCCGCCACCGTGGCCTCGGCCGCCGTTGGTTTTGGCGCGCAGTCGATTATCGCGGACTTCCTCGCCGGGTTCTTCATCCTCACCGAGAAGCAGTTCGGCGTCGGCGACTGGGTTCGCTTCCAGGGCAATGGCATCGAGGTCGAGGGCACGGTTATTCAGGTGACCATGCGTGCAACTCGGATCCGCACGCTCGCCGAGGAGACGGTCATCATCCCGAACTCGACGGCGCGCGTGTGTATTAACTCCTCAAACTTCTGGTCGCGGGCGGTGGTGGTCATGCCGGTGCCGCTGCTGGGTTCGCGGAGCCCGCAGGAGACGATCGAGCGATCGGAGTCCGCTACTCGCCGCGCTCTTCGCCGCGAGGACGTCGCCCGCCAGCTGCTCGGCGAGCTGGACGTCCACCCGGCGGTGGGTATCAACCCACCGGCGACCGTGGGCATGCCATGGACCGTCAATATGCGCTTCATGGTGCAGGTCAAGGCCGGTTCCCAATGGCTCGTTGAGCGCGCGATTCGTACCTCCATCCTGGAAGAGTTCTGGGATGAGTACGGCTCCGCCACTACTATCACGGGCGAAGTCCGCGAGACGGTCATCTCGACGTCGCTGGATGCCACGACGCTTCTCGACGCCCCCCGTACCCCCAGCCCGCACGAATCCACCAGCGACGAACGCTCCCGCGTTCCCGACACCTTCCCCGCGGACCATGACCCTGCGGTAGATGACGCCGAAGTAAAGGAAGAAAGGGATTCCGCCGTTTTCCGTTCGGAGGAGTTTGACTCCGGGTGGAAACGATTTGCCTCCATTGGGGGACGGGTGCGGCCGTCGACAAGCTATCTTTTTGTGGCCCTATTCGTGCTGCTCATTCTTAAGGGACTCACCCTCGAGACAGCTGCTTCCTGGGAAGGCAATAGCGGAGTACTGGCCCCGCCACGGGAAACTCCCGTGACCAGCACGCCAGTCGTGCCGAGCTACTCGCCGGAGCCGACGTACACCCAGTCCCCCACGCCGACGCCGACTGTGACGGGAACTCCAACGCAAACCCCCACGGCTGGGACGCCAACCCCGGAGGAAGCCACCACTCCAGCGGAGACCCCAGAGATAGAGCCCACCCCGACCCTGAACTAGCATGGTCGGCATGAGTTCCGACGCCCCCGTTACTTTCCGCCCCGAACGCGCCAACCTCATCGTCGCTTTCCTCATCATCGCCATCGCCGGCTTGGTATTGGGCACGATGTGGCAGTTCTTGTGGATCCTGCTGTTCCCGCTCGCTTTCGTGTACTGGATCCTCCGGGCAAAAACGACGGTAGGCGAAGAAGGTATCGATATCACTTACGCCTTCCGCAGCGGCAAGCAGGTTGGTTGGGACGATCTCAAGGGCGTGGGGTTTAAGGGCTCGCGGGCATTGGCTACGACGAAGGACGGCAAAGAGTACCCCATGCCGGGCGTGACCTTTAATTCTTTGCCTGAGCTCTCGGCGGCTTCGCGTGGCCGGGTCCCCGATGCCCTTTCCGCTGGCCGTGAGGCTGCGGACGACAAGGTCGTCATCATTAACCGGGATGGTGATCAGATCCTCCTGACCAAGGAGGAGTACGCTGCACGTCTAGCAGCTAACCCCGAGACTCCGAGGAGCCAGCAATGATCCCTCTTCGTTCACGCATCACCACAGTCGGACGAAATGCCGCCGGGGCTAGGGCCCTCTGGCGCGCCACGGGCACCAAGGAAAACGAGTTTGGCAAGCCGATCGTGGCCATCGTCAATTCCTACACTCAGTTTGTCCCAGGCCACGTTCATTTGAAGAACGTCGGTGACATCGTCGCCGAGGCCGTTCGTGCGGCCGGGGGCGTGCCCAAGGAGTTCAACACCATCGCGGTCGATGACGGTATCGCCATGGGCCACAGCGGAATGCTCTACTCGCTGCCCAGCCGCGAGATCATCGCCGACTCAGTGGAGTACATGGTCAACGCCCACACCGCGGATGCCATGGTCTGCATCTCCAACTGTGACAAGATCACCCCGGGCATGCTCAACGCCGCGCTACGGCTCAACATCCCCGCCATCTTCGTCTCCGGCGGCCCGATGGAGGCCGGTAAGGCCGTGGTCGTGGACGGTGTCGCGAGCACGGGCCACGCCACCGACTTGATCTCCGCCATCTCAGCCTCGGCGGACGAGTCGGTGTCGGACGCCAACCTCGCCGCCATCGAGGAGTCGGCCTGCCCCACCTGCGGATCTTGCTCCGGCATGTTCACCGCGAACTCGATGAACTGCCTCACTGAGGCGCTGGGGCTGTCTCTGCCGGGTAATGGCACCACGCTTGCTACCCATACGGCTCGGCGCGACCTGTTTACCAAGGCCGGCGAGATGATCGTCGATATGTGTCGCCGCTACTACGGAGAGGAGGATGAATCGGTCCTCCCTCGCAACGTCGCCACCAAGGAAGCCTTTACTAACGCCATGGCTCTCGATATGGCGATGGGCGGCTCGACGAACACTATCCTGCATACCCTCGCCGCAGCACAGGAGGGCGAGATTGACTTCACCCTTCATGACATCGAAGAGATCTCCCACCGGGTGCCCTGCCTGTCCAAGGTGGCACCGAACGGCATCTATCACATCGAGGATGTTCACCGCGCCGGCGGCATCCCCGCCATCCTCGGTGAGCTGCGCCGGGCTGGGCATATCAACGAAGATGTCCACACCGTCGCCTATGACACGGTTGATGGCTGGCTCAATGACTGGGATATCCGCGGCGGCAAAGCCGTCGACGCCGCCGAGGAGCTCTTCCACGCTGCCCCCGGCGGGGTGCGCACGACGGAGCCCTTCTCCCAGTCGAACCGCTGGGACACCCTGGACACCGACGCGGTCAACGGCTGCATCCATGACGTAATGCACGCCCACAGCGCTGACGGCGGCCTCGTCGTTTTGCGAGGTAACCTCGCGCCGGATGGTTCGGTGTTGAAGTCTGCGGGCGTGGAGGAAGAACTGTGGACGTTTACCGGTCCCGCCCGTGTCGTCGATAGCCAGGAGGAGGCCGTCTCGGTCATCCTCAAACGCGAAGTCCAGCCGGGCGAGGTCGTGGTCATCCGTTACGAGGGGCCTGCGGGTGGACCCGGCATGCAGGAAATGCTGCACCCTACGTCTTTCCTTAAGGGTGCGGGCTTGGGAAAGAAGTGCGCCCTGATCACCGATGGTCGTTTCTCCGGCGGTACGTCGGGGCTGTCGGTCGGCCACATCTCCCCCGAGGCTGCCCACGGTGGGCTCATTGGTCTCATCGAAAATGGTGACCCCATCACCATCGACGTCCACACCCGCCGACTCTCCCTGGATGTGCCCGACGAGGAGATAGCGCGGCGTCGGGAAGCAATGGAGGCTTCGGAGAAGCCGTGGACGCCTCGCCGCGAGCGCCACGTGTCCAAGGCATTGCGCGCTTACGCCAAGATGGCCACCTCCGCCGATAAGGGTGCCGTCCGCCACGTAGACTAAAGTTGTCGCGGTGAATATCGCTGCAGAAAAACCCGCCACTCTCCCCCAGTCATTCATCCTTCGGATCGTGACTGTGCTGGGATTGCTGGCGGGTTTCGGCGCTGTGGGGCGGCAAATCGACTTCACCACCTTCCCCGTGGACATGGTTGTCTACCGCGAAGGCGTGGTTGCGTTCCTCGAGGGGCGCGAAATGTACTCAGTGCGTATGCCAGCTGGGGGTGTCGAATTACCCTTCATCTACCCGCCGTTTGGCGCCCTCGTGCTGGTGCCGCTGTCCATTCCCGGCGTCTTCTCCGACGATCAGGCGGGCAATATCATGCTGTCGGTGTCGGCGGTCTTGATCTTGGTGTGCCTGTTTTTTGTCCTGCGCACCGTCACCGCCGGCAAGGTTGATCGCCTGTCGCTCTATGCGCTGTCGTCCGTGGCGTGGGCGGCGATGATGCTCATCGAGCCGGTCTATCTCAACTCAAGCTATGCGCAGATCAACGTCATCCTCATGGCGTTGGTCATCCTCGACATCGTCCCGCGCAAGCGCTGGCTACCGCAGGGAACGCTCATCGGAATCGCGGCGGCCATCAAGCTCTCCCCGCTGGCGATGCTGTTGTATTTCCTTCTGCGTGGGAAGCTTCGCCCTATCTTCGTGGCGGTGGCGTCCGCGCTCATCGCCACCGGGGCGGCGGCGCTCGTGCGTTGGGATGCCACCGTGGAGTTCTTTTCCTCCGTGCTGCTGGGCATGGGCACGGAAGCCGAGTTCGGCGTGGACTCGACCTACCAGTCCAACAGCTCCCTCAAAGGCATGATCATGCGCTGGTACTCCACCGCAGACAGCCTCGCGGCACATGGCACGCAGGTCAACATCATCTGGCTCGGACTTGTCGTCCTCACCATCGGGTTGGGTGGGTGGCTGATGTGGGCACTGATCCGAAGGGGAATGCTTATCGACGCCGCCCTGGTCAACGCCTTCATCATGCTGCTGGTCTCACCGGTGTCGTGGTCCCACCACTGGGTCTGGCTGGCGCTAGCCCTTCCGGTGCTCGGCTGGCGCTGCGTGACCACGTTCGGGGTACCCGTGGGGCTCAGCGCCCTGACGCTTGTGTGGACCTGGCTGGTCCTGCAGGAGCCGCCGAAGTGGTGGTACGGAGACAATTACGACGTCCACTCCCTGACCTACGTGGAGAAGTTTCTCATCTCCGACTTCGTGTGGTTGGCGATCGCGACGATGATCGCCATCGCCGTCAACCTGCGGAAAGTCCCGCTTAGTTCAGCGGATTAGTGCCCGCGCCGAACCACCACAGGGCGACGCCACCGGCGATGGCCAGGAGGACGAAGACCCAGGAGCTCACGAGCGGACGACGGGCCCAGCTACGCCCATAGTCGAATGAGTACAGGCCCGGGCCAGTGAACTGCAGCGCCACGGAGATCCCCAGCAACACCACCGAGAGCCAGACGGCCTCGGACCATGCGAAGACGTTGAGTCCGGCGCCGGTGCCCGTGAGGGCGTGCAATGCGGTGAAGGACGAGGCGATCGTCGCGATCATGGCGAAGAACGGCGTAATGAGGCCAAGCACCAAGAACACGCCCGCGGCCAGCTGCAGCGAAGGAATGATAATCGCCAGAGCGCTCGGGACGAGGTAACCAGCGAACTCCGCTTCCAGCCCGGAGATACCGGCGTTGCCGCCGAGACGGAAGAAGGTGCCCACGGCCTCGAGGATGAGCCACACGCCCAGCAGCAGCCGGACGATCAGCAGACCGAAGTCAGTGGTGCCTCGGCGGTAGTCCGGGGCGGCGGTCTCTTCTACCTCTGTAGCCACGAAAGGATCAGAGGTGAAGGCGGCGGGAGCAGGGGCAACCGGCTCGCGATCAAAAGACACGGTCTCATACGACGGAGCCGGCGTCGGTGCGAAGTCCTGGTCGCGGTAGCTGGGTTCGGCGGCCGGGATCTCTTGCGGCGGGACGCGGCCCGCCCGGTCAAACATGGTGGTTTCCTGCTGAGAGGAGTAGGTGGGAACGTCAATGCCATCGTTGTCGGGAGAATTGGCGTTGTCCGGGGTCAGGTTTTTCTCGCTCATGCCTGCCAGGTTATGACACCGACCCCGTTTTTCCTGCGACCATACCCGGCGAGCCGTCACACCGGGCCAATTCTCGGGCCAACGCATCTTTCTCCGCAGCCGTGACTGACAGGCCATAACGACCTTTCACGGCGACGATGCGTTGGGCGTAGTCACACCGGAATGCCTTGTTGGGCGGCAGCCACGTCGCGGCATCACCCGCGCCTTTTTGTTGATTGAGCCCGGCATCGACGGCCAGCAGGTTCAGCGGGTCATTGGCAAAGTCACGGCGCGTGTCCTCGTCCCAGGCCTGCGCTCCCTTGGCCCACGCGTCCGCTAATGCGACCACGTGATCGATGTGGAGCTGGTTGTCGCCGCGCACGAAGGCGATGGGTGTGCCGCTGTAGGGGTCGTCGAGCGTTCCGGACTCCACGAGGCAGCCAAAGGTTCCGGGCCTGATCTGCGGGTCGGTGAGGTCCCGGCGCAAAATATCGTTGCGAGTATCGCAGCCATTATGGCCCCCGTCCACCCGGACGTCATCGCTCCACCGCTGGCCGAACAGGTCGCGGTCATAGCCGGTCATGGGCGCGCGCCCCTTGACCTCGAGGGCGTCGAGGTCCGCAGGGACCACTGGTGCGGCCGGCACGACGCTGACGACGGTGGTGGGCGCGGGTACGTCGACAAGCAGTCCGCCGCCGACGGCGACGAACACAATGGCGATGAGGAGCGCGATCCTTTTCATGTCGCCTCACACCGTAGCAACCACCCCAGACACAACAATCGTGTAGGGTTGTTGATATGACATCAACTAAGGAATGGGCAGGCGACGCCCACAACGCCTCGACCGACGGCGAATTCGTCCGCGATACCAACTACATCGACGACCGGATCGTCAACACCGTCGATGAGGTCGTCGAACAGCCCGACGGCACCTTCCATTGGCCCGTCGAACCCGGCCGCTACCGCCTCGTCGCCGCCCGCGCGTGCCCCTGGGCCCACCGCGCCGTCATCGTCCGCCAACTCATGGGACTCGAAGACGTCATTTCCCTCGGCCTGACCGGCCCCACCCATGACAAGCGCTCGTGGACTTTTGACCTGGACCCGGACGGCCTCGACCCCGTTCTGGGCATCCCCCGCCTGCAGGACGCGTACCTCAAACGATTCCCCGACTATCCCCGCGGCATCACTGTTCCTGCGATGGTGGACATCCCCACCGGTCAGGTCGTGACCAATGACTATCCCTCACTGGTGCGCGACCTCATCACTCAATGGGGTGACTATGCCCGCCCGGACGCCCCAGACCTGTGGCCCGCCGATCATGTCGAGGAGATGGACCAGCTCAATGAGTGGATCTTCACCGAGGTCAACAACGGCGTCTACCGCTGCGGCTTCGCCGGATCCCAGGAGGCCTATGACAAGGCCTACGACCGCCTCTGGACAGCCTTGGACAAGCTGGAAGAACGCTTGAGCACCCGCCGTTACCTCGTCACCGATCACATCACCGAGACAGACATCCGCCTGTTCACCACCCTCGTGCGTTTTGATGCCGTCTACCACGGGCATTTCAAAGCCAACCGCAACAAGATCACCGAGATGCCCAACCTCTGGGGCTACCTGCGCGAGCTCTATCAGATGCCCGGATTCGGTGACACCACCGATTTCGAGCAGATCAAGGAGCACTATTACGTGGTGCACAAGGAAGTCAATCCCACCCAGATCGTGCCCAAGGGCCCCGACCTATCCGGCCTGCTCACCCCGCATGGGCGGGAGGCAATACGCTAGCGGCATCCCGCACGGCAGTGGTGAGCCGCTCCACCAGCTCCGATTCGAGCCGCCAGCGCTGCCAATACAAGGGCACGTCCACGATGTCGTCATCCAACGTGACCAACTCCCCCGACTCCACCAACTCGGAAGCCTGAAGCAGGGGCAACAACGCCCACCCCAGGCCCACGCGCGTGGCTTCCACAAAGGCCTCGGACGAGGGGATCTGCGAGATGGCGCGCTGGCGCCGGACCGTTTCATCAAGGCGGCCGTCGAGGTCGGCGTCCTGCAACGCATCATTGGGCCCGAACCTCAACGCGGGCATGCGAGCCCAATCGATGGTTCCGTCCACGGTGTAGTCCTCCTTGAGCTGCGGCGTCGACACTGCCCGATAGCGCATCACGCCGAGCTCTAGCGTGTCGCACCCGGACACCGGGGTAGCCTCCCGCGTGATCGCCCCGAGCACATCGCCCCGCCTCAACAGGGCCAGAGTGCGGGCCTCACCTTCTTCTCGCAGCCGCAGGACCGCGGAGCCCATGCGGGCGACGTCGGCGAGCGCGGGGCGAAACCACGTCGCCAGGGAATCCGCGTTGACCGCCACGGACAGCGGGACGCGCTCCGGGCGGGTGCTTAGTTGCGCGTTGGTTTCCGCCTGGAGCAAGGCCATGCGGCGGGCGGCCTGGACCATGACCTCGCCGGCCTCGGTCGGGCTGGCCGGGCTGGTGCGCTGAACAAGCACTCGGCCAACCTGAGCTTCCAGCGCCTTGATCCGTTGACTCACCGCCGATGGGGACACTCCCAGCACCGCGGCGGCGATTTCAAAGCTGCCTTCGTCGACGACGGCGAGCAGTGTTTCCAGGTGGATCGGGTTCATGAAGCAATTCTAAACCAGGTTGCAGAAATGTAATTGGTCTTAAGTTCTCAGCTAAAGGAGAATATCGCTCATGTCGATTATGCTCGCCGGGTTCTTCCTCGGACTCTCCCTCATCATCGCGGTCGGGCCGCAGAACATCCTGCTGATCAAGCAGGGTATCCGCCGCGAAGGCATCACCGCCGTCATCATCGTCTGTGTGCTTTCCGACATCGTCCTCATCACCGGTGGCATCGCCGGTGTAGGCATCCTCGTAGAAAAGGCCCCCCTCGTTCTCGAGGTCCTGCGCTGGGGAGGCGCGGTTTATCTGCTCTGGTTTGCCTGGCGCACCTTCAAAGACGCCCTGCACCCGGGCTCCGTGACCGTCGTCGACGAGGCCCCAACTGGACAGCCGGAAGGCACCGGCGGAAGCAGCGCGGTCTTGACCAAGACCAGGCTCCGGCAACGGACCCACGCAACGCAACGACCGGTGTGGTTTAAACCGATGCTCATGGCCATCGCACTGACCTGGCTCAACCCCGCCGCCTACGTCGACGTGGTGGTCATGGTCGGCGGCATAGCCAATCAGTATGGCGAGGAAGGCCGCTGGCTCTTCGGCCTTGGAGCCTTGGGCGCGACCTTCCTCTGGTTCCCACTCGTTGGCTACGGCGCTGGCCTCCTGCGCAAGCCACTATCCAAGCCCGAGGTGTGGCGCTGGCTCAACTTCATCATCACCGGCGTCCTGGTCGCCCTCGCCCTCAAGCTGATCCTGATGTAACTTACTCGTCTCCGTGGATCCGGGAGGCCGTGGCGTCTGCCCAAATGTTGATCCCGGCGTCTCGGGCAACCTCATCGATGGCAGCGAGTTCGGCGGCGCTGAACTCCAAGTGGTTGAGGGTATCGAGGTTCTCATCCAGCTGGGTCACCGAGGACGATCCAATGAGCGCTGACGTCACGGTCTCTGCCCCGTAGTCACCCTGCTCGCGCAGCACCCATGCCAGCGACATCTGGGCGAGCGACTGCCCGCGCTCCTGAGCGATGTCGTTGAGCCGGGACACCATCTCCAGGTTTTCCTCACTGAGCATCTCACCCGAGAGGGACTTCTGCGCAGCTGCGCGCGACCCCGACGGCACGCCCTTCAGGTAACGGCTGGTGAGCAGGCCCTGCGCCAACGGCGAGAAGGCGATGACACCGAGGCCATTGTCGGCGGCGGCGGTGAGGAGCGAATCGCCGTCCTCGCCCGGTTCCTCGACCCAACGGTTGACGATGGAATAGCTCGGCTGGTGGATCAGCAGCGGGCAACCCTCTTCGGCCATGAACTCCGCGGCCTCCGCTGTGAGCTCGGGACCATAGGAAGAAATACCCACGTAGAGGGCCTTGCCGGACGCCACAATGTCGCGCAGGGCGTACATCGTTTCCTCCAGGGGGGTCTCCGGGTCCGGACGGTGGTGGTAGAAGATGTCGACGTAGTCCAGGCCCATGCGCTCCAACGACTGATCAAGCGAGGCCATGAGGTACTTGCGCGAGCCACCGAAGCCGTAGGGCCCCGGCCACATGTCCCAGCCGGCCTTGGAGGAGATGACGAGCTCGTCGCGGTAAGGCTTGAAATCCTCCGCGAAAATGCGACCGAAGTTGGTCTCCGCCGAGCCGATCGGCGGGCCGTAGTTGTTGGCCAGGTCGAAGTGGGTGACTCCCCGATCGAAGGCGCGGCGCAGGATGGAGCGCTGGGTCTCTAGCGGCTTATCGTCGCCGAAGTTGTGCCACATTCCGAGGGAGATGGCGGGCAATTTCAGGCCCGACCGTCCCACTCGGCGATACGGCATGGAGTCATAGCGGTTATCTGACGGGTGATAGGTGCTCATAGAGAACCATTGTGCCAGTGGACCAGGCCGGTGGACCTCCACGCTTAAATTCTCAGCGTATTTATATCTACCAAATGACCGAATCCTGTGTTAGCCTCGTCACATTTCCGGTCAGGCCTATGCCTCTCAATGAAAGGACCCTCCGCGATGTCCTCACCACCCACCTCCCGTAAATGGACGGTCATTGGCCCCGGTCTGGTGGCAGCGGCCACCGGAGTCGGCTCTGGCGACCTCGTGGCCACTCTCATCGCCGGCCAGCGCTATGGCTACGCGCTCCTCTGGGCATGCGTAGCTGGAACGCTCATGAAAATCGTCCTCGTCGAGGGGGTGGGCCGCTATACGCTAGCCACCGGCAACACCATCTTCCACGGCTGGTCCACGCTGGGTAAGTGGACGACCTGGTACTTCGCCCCCTACATCGTTATCTGGGGCTTCGTGTACGGCGCTGCCGCCATGAGCGCCTCCGGCATGGCGCTGGCCGCCCTCTTCCCCGGAACTCCCCTCCTCATGTGGGCGGTGTTCTCCGGCTTGATCGGTTTCGGCCTGACGTGGCTGGGCCACTACAAAATGTTCGAGAAAGTCATCGCGTTTCTCGTGGCAATCATGTTCCTCACGGTGGTGGGTATCGCCACCTTGTCACTGCGTAACCTGCCGGAAATTCTCACCGGCCTCATCCCGACGCTTCCCGAGGGATCCTTTGTCTACGTCCTCTCCCTCGCCGGAGGTGTGGGCGGCACCATCACGCTCGCCGCTTACGGCTACTGGCTGCATGAAAAGAAATGGGACTCACCACCGTGGATGAAGGTCATGCGCCTGAACAATTCAGTGGCCTACATCGTCACCGGCATTTTCGTCGTCGCCATGCTCATCGTCGGCGGCGACCTGCTCTACAGCGCGAACATCGCGGTGTCCTCCGGCGACAAGGGTCTCGTGGATCTGGCCGAGGTGCTCAATGACCGGTATGGATCAGGAATGGCCACCGTCTTCCTCGTGGGATTTTGGGCCGCAGCCGTGTCCTCCGTCATCGGCGTGTGGAACGGCGTGTCCATGATGTTCGCCGACTTCATCGGCCACCTACGCAAGCTCCCCAAGGATCATCCAGATACCCGCTCGGGTGGGAAATACTACCGCTGGTACATCCTGTGGTTAACGTTCCCCCCGATGCTTCTGCTGTTCCTGGGCCGCCCGACAGCGCTGGTCATCGCCTATGGCGTCCTGGGCGCGTTCTTCATGCCATTCCTCGGGCTGACCCTGCTCATCCTGCTCAACACGAAACGCACACCACAGGAGTGGCGCAACGGGTGGTTCAGCAACACCCTCATGGCGATCATTTCGGCGTCGTTCGTGTTTATCTGCGTCACCGAGATCGCCAAGCTGCTGACGTAGCGCAGCTACGCCAGCTTCTCGGCGATGAGCTTGTTCACCTGGGCCGGATCGGCCTTGCCACGGGTGGCCTTCATGACGGCTCCGACGATCGCGCCGGTGACCTTCGTGTTGCCCGCGCGGTACTTTTCCACGATGTCCGGGTTGGCGGCCAGGGCCTCGTCGACGGCGGCCTCGATGGCGCCGTCATCGCGCACGACCTCCAGGCCGCGCTGGGCGACGACCTCGTCCACATCGCCCTCACCAGCGAGGACGCCGTCGACGGCTTGGCGCCCGAGCTTGGTGGTCAGTTTCCCTTCCTTGACCAAGGCGATGACGCGGGCGACCTGCTCCGGGGTGATTGCCAGGGCATCCAGATCCGCCTCGGCTTCCTTCGCTTTCGCCGCCAGGTAGTTGACCCACCAGGCGCGGGCCTCGTCGGGGGTGGAGCCTTCCTCGACGGTGGCGATGATGAGTTCCAAGGCGCCAGCGTTGACGAGGTCGCGCATCTCGGCGTCGGGGAGCTTCCACTCCTCCTGAATACGGGCGCGGCGGACCCACGGCAGCTCGGGCAGCGTCGCCCGGATTTCTTCCACCCATTCCTTCGGGGCGATGACCGGCGGCAGATCCGGATCGTTGAAGTAGCGGTAGTCCTCGGAGGTCTCCTTCGGGCGCCCCTTGGAGGTGGTGCCGTCCGTCTCCTGGTAGTGGCGGGTTTCCTGGACGATGACCTCGCCATTTTCAATGGCGGCTGCCTGGCGCATCATCTCAAAGCGCACAGCCTGCTCGACGGACTTGAGGGAGTTGATGTTCTTCGTCTCGGTGCGGGTGCCAAATTCCTCTTGACCAATGGGGCGCAGAGAGAGGTTGGAATCCACGCGCATGGAACCTTGATCCATGCGGGCATCGGACACCCCGAGCGCCTTAACCAGGTCACGCAGGGCGGAGACATAGGCCTTGGCGATCTCCGGGGCACGCGAGCCTGCGCCCTCGATCGGCTTGGTCACGATCTCGATGAGGGGGATGCCCGCGCGGTTGCAGTCCACCAGCGAAGCAGTGGCGCCGTGGATGCGCCCCGAGGTGCCGCCCAGGTGGGTGAGCTTACCGGTGTCTTCTTCCATGTGGGCGCGCTCGATCTCCACGCGCCACTCGGTGCCGTCGAGGAGCTGGACGTCCAGGTAACCGTTGTAGGCAATCGGCTCGTCGTACTGGGAGATCTGGTAATTCTTCGGCTGATCCGGGTAGAAGTAGTTCTTCCGGGCGAAACGCGAGGACTCCGCGATGGAGCAGTTCAGTGCCAGACCGATCTTGATGGCCCATTCAACGCCCTTGGCATTGACCACGGGCAACGCACCGGGCAGGCCGAGGGAGACGGGATCGACGTGAGAGTTCGGGGCCGCGCCGAAATGAGCGGAGCTTGCGGAGAACATCTTCGTCTCCGTGGCTAATTCAACGTGGACCTCCAGGCCCATGACGGGGTCAAACTTCACCAGAACGTCGTCGAAATCCATCAAGTCATACATCGGGGCAGTCATGGGCCAGATTTTAGCCCGTCTCGCCCTCATCGTCCGCCATCGGGGCGCCATAGGCCGTGCGCAGCTCCAACCACTCTCGTAGAGGTACCCCATCCTTGCCGGGGGCGGCCGCGAGCTCGGCGGCGAGTTCCCTGGCCCGGCGGGCCGAGGGGACGTCGATAAGCATCCAGCCAGCCACCAGGGCCTTGGAAGCGGGGACCGCGCGGGTGGAGCCGTCGGCGGTGATCAATTCGGCCTCCTCTGACAGCGCGAGACTGTCCACGAACTCACCGCTGGCGCGCAGCTTGTCGGCGAATCGGTCCATGTAGTCGACGTGGGCGCGAACATCGTCCGGTGTCCACGTGGACATGGGAGGGAAGTCGGCGGGGACGCCGCGATAGTGCTTGATCAGTGCGTAGCGGGGCATTTTTATAGGATACGGGAATGAGACTTTCCATCATTCGCGGCGGAACCAGCCGAGCAGTCTTCCTTCACCTGCGTGATCTGCCTGCTCTCCCGGCCGATCGCGATGAGCTGTGCCTGCGGTTGATCGGGAGCCCCGATCCCCTGGCCATTGATGGGCTCGGTGGCGGGGTCTCGTCCAACAGCAAGGTGATGTTTGTTGGCCTACCGCCTGAGCATCCAGATTGTCCGCCGAATGTCGACCTGGTCAGTGTGTTCGCGCAGGTCTCCCCCACCGAGTCCCACGTCGATTGGTCTGGCAATTGCGGCAATATCTCTGCCGCCATCTCGACGTTTGCCGTCCACCACGGGCTGATAAGCCCGCGGGAGACCGTCCGCGTGTGGAATGCCAACACCGACAGCATCTTCGAGCTTTCCCATTCAGGTGAGCGTATCGACGTCCGCTTCCTCGCCCCCGGCACACTCGGCCCGCGAGTCATCCTCCCGGACAGTGGCCTTGAGGCCAGCCTCGTCGACATCGCCAATCCGATTGCGATGCTGCGGGCTGCTGACGTGGGCATAGATACGTGTGCCACTCCGGCCGCGCTCAACGCCGATGAGGAACT
Source organism: Corynebacterium atrinae (assembly GCF_030408455.1). NCBI lineage: Bacteria > Bacillati > Actinomycetota > Actinomycetes > Mycobacteriales > Corynebacteriaceae > Corynebacterium > Corynebacterium atrinae. The sequence goes on along the minus strand of NZ_CP046977.1, from coordinate 1,099,949 downwards.
CCTCGACCGACTCGAGGAAATTCGCCAGGAAGCGGCAGGCCTCATGGGCCTGGACGGCCCCGTGCTTCCCCGCCTGGCATTACTCGGCGAGGGAGACCCGCTGCCCGTTCTCATGACCTCGGTTGGGCGGGTACACCATGCCCTGCCCGCGACGGGCATCCTGGGTATCGGCGGCGCGCTCGCCCTCGGCGGCACCATTGCTGATCGGCCACCAAGCACAGAAACCGTCCTCCGGCACCCGAAGGGCACCGTGACGGTTTCGGCTTCAGTAGTGGACGGCGAGTTGGAGTGGGTTGCACTTGCCCGCAGCGCCCGCCTCATCATGGACGGCGAAGGCTTCTAGCCAAACATCGCCTGCGCGGTGGTGTAGCGATCCAGCGGCACGGTCTTGAGGTGACCCACGGCGACGTCGAGGGGGATGTTGATGATCCGCTCGCCGTCAAGCGCGACACAGGTGCCGAACTTGCCCTCATGCACCGCGCGGGTGGCGCGCACGCCGTAGCGCGTAGCCAGGACGCGGTCGAAGGCGGTGGGGGTGCCGCCACGCTGAATGTGACCCAGAACGGTGGTGCGGACATCGTGGCCCAGGCGAGCGTGAATTTCATCGGCGACCTGCTGGCCAATGCCGGTGAACAGCTCGTGGCCGAACTGGTCAACGCCACCGGAACGCAGCTCCATGGTGCCCTCCTTCGGGGCGGCACCTTCGGCGACGACGATGATGCCGTACTTCTCGCCCATCTGGAAACGGCGCTCCATGGCCTTGCAGATTTCCGCGATGTCGAAGGGCACCTCGGGAATGACGGTGTAGTGGGCGCCGCCGGCGAGGCCAGCGTGCAAAGCAATCCAGCCCACGTGGCGGCCCATGACCTCCACGATGAGGATGCGGTTGTGAGACTCCGCGGTGGTGTGGAGGCGATCCACCGCATCGGTGGCCACGGCCACGGCAGTATCAAACCCGAAGGTGTAATCGGTGCCGTAGACGTCATTATCAATGGTCTTGGGAACGCCGACAACCGGAATGCCGTTATCGGAGAGCCACTTGGCGCCCTTGAGGGTGCCTTCGCCGCCGATGGGGATCAGGGCATCAATCTTGGCGTCCGCAAGGTTAGCCTTGATCTGGTCAAGGCCAGCCTTGAACTTATCCGGGTGCAGACGGCCCGTGCCGAGGATGGTGCCACCGCGCAGCAGGATGCGGTCAATGTTCTCGTCGTCGTAGAGATCAACGCGACGGTCCTCCATGAGACCGACCCAGCCGTCTTCGTACCCGACGACTGTCGAGCCGAATTCGGCGCTGGCGGTGCGGACGATTCCGCGGATAACTGCGTTGAGTCCGGGGCAGTCGCCGCCGGAGGTAAGGGTGGCAAGTCGCATGACCTCCACTCTATCCCCGCGTCCGCCTACACGCGAAGGCTGGGACGGAAGAAAGAGACGGCGACGAAGCCAAGACCCAGGGCGACAGCAGGAATGAGCAGGGCGATTGCCATGCCGTGTTCAAGTCCGAGTGCGACCGATCCCACTTGCATCGCTGCACCCACCATCGCGGCACCAAGAACGGAACCGATCTGGCGGGTCGTGTTGTAGACCCCGGACGCCGCACCCATGTACGCGAGGTCGACGTCGCGCATCGCCGTGGCAGAATTCGGTGCCCAGATGAAGGAGCTGCCGAGCCCGTACAGGCCGATGGCGAAAAGGAAATAGTACGTGGGGGCATCGGACAGCATGATCCAGCTGGCCACCACGAGGGAGACGGCGGAAATACCGAAACCCACCATGGACATCACCCGCGGGTGGTAGCGGTCAGAGAAGGGACCCACGAGCGGGGAGCCGATCATGGCGATGATCGCCATGGGAACCATCATCAGGCCCGCGCGGGAGGAATCAAGTCCGCGGCCATCCTGCAGCCACACCATGATGGGCAGCATCATCGAGGACACGGTAAATCCCATGGTCGCGATGGAAAACGCGGCGAGGGAGAAGTTGCGGTTGTGGAAAATCCCCAGCGGAACCAGCGGCTCGTCCACCCTGGCTTGAAGGCGAACGAACCAGTACAGGCAGATGAACCCGACGATGAGCAACCACCACGGCCAGCCAAATTCGGGGCCCTGTTGGATGGCAAAGACGAGCGAGGTCATGCCGACGAAGGAGACGATGACCGAGGGGACGTCGATCTTCTTTGCGTAGGTGGGCAGGCGCGGGACCCACAACCCGGACAACACGATCGCCAGCACGCCCACGGGGACGTGCAATAAGAAGATGCCCTGCCAGCCGACGGTGCCAACGATGAACCCGCCCACGACCGGGCCGACGAGGCTGGCAACAGATCCGACTGCACCCCACACGCCGAGCGCGGCACCCCGGTTTTCCTTGGCAAAGACACGGTTGATCACGCTCATCGTCTGCGGGGTGAGGATCGCCGCGCCGAGGCCCTGGACAGCACGACAGGCGATGAGCACCTCAATCGTGGGGGCGAAGGCGCAGGCCACCGCCGCGAGCGTGAAAATTGCCACGCCCGTCTGGTACACCGCGCGCTGCCCGAACCGATCCCCCAATCGGCCGGTGAACAGCAGCGGCACGACGATGCACAGCAGGTACACCGACGTGACCCACACGACCTGGTTGAGCGAGGCGTCGAAGTACTCCACAAAGGACGGCATGGCCACGGCCACGATGGTCTGATCCACCAAGATCATGAAGAACCCGAGACAGAGCGCGGCGAGTGCGCGCCACGCCTGGGGTTTGGGAAGGACCGTGTTCATTCGCACGAGTGTAACTAAGATCAAAAACATGATCGATCTCAAGAAACCAGAAGAAGTTGCTACCGCCCCAGTCGTCGCGTTGGGCCTGGTCGGAGGCTGGCTCACCGCCCGCGAGACCGGCGTGCGCCCGCTCGGCGGGGTGCTGCTCGCCGCGGCCGGAGGATGGGCAGTGCGCAGCTGGCTGGCCACGTCCGGGCCGGTGACCGCCGTTGGTTTGGGCGCGTTGTACGTCGGCGCGTTCGGCGCCTCGCACCCGTTGGCAAAGAAAATCGGCCCCTGGCCCGCCGTCATCTCAGTGACAACGGTGGCTGCCGGGGCCGCACATTACTTGGCTGACCGCCACTAGGCCTGTTCGGCGGCGTCCAGTTCCGCGTTGAACTCGCGCTTGGACGCCTGCCACTGGTCTTCGGTCATGCCGATGCGCCAGTAGCCGGAGATGGATACGTCTTTCCGATCGACGTCGCCGTCAATGAACAGAAAACGCCGCATTTCCTTGATCATTTCCGCCACGCCGTGGATGAACCACCCCGTGCGTTGCGGCGGAATGCCCGCGGCCCGCACGGCCTCCGATAGCCGGGTGCCGTGGGTCGCGCCCTGCCGGGGCACCCAGTGCACGGTGACTCCTGCTGGTTCGGGCATCTCGAAGGTGTCGTCGCAGGTTTCTACCTCGATGTAGACTTCGGCGCTCGCCCCGGCCGGGAGCTTGTCAAGGCCCGCGGCAATCGCCGGGGCAGCCGATTCGTCCCCGGCGAGGACGAAGTGGTCATAATCTCCCGGGTGCCAGGCCCCGCCCGGCCCGCGGTACTCGATGGTATCCCCGACCTGGGCCCGCTGGGCCCACGGGCCAGCCAACCCTTCGTCGCCGTGGGTGACGAAGTCGATGTCGACGCGTCCCGTCGTCGTGTCAGCCCGACGGAACGTATAGGTCCGAGTCACCGATTCACCGAACACGATCTTGATGTAGTGATCGGTGTGCGGCAGTTCCGCCCCGACGAGGTCGGGACAATCAAAGCTGATGCGCACCAGGTCGTTGGTGAGGCGACGGACAGCGGTGACGGTGGCGTGGGACAAGGGACGAACCTCCTGATTGGCTTAGGTGACCCTAAGGTACCAGGCGGCCCGCCTCGTAGGCAGAACCGATGCGGTAGAGACGGTCGTCGGCAAACGCCGGGGCCATGATCTGCAGGCCGACGGGCAGCCCGGTGTCCGAGGCGAAACCGGAGGGCACCGAGATACCGCACAGCCCCGCGAGGTTGAGCGGGAGCGTGCACAGGTCGAAGTTGTACATCTCCAGTGGATCGGAGACCTTCTCCCCCAGCTTGAAGGCCGTCGACGGGGTCGTCGGCGTGACCAGCACATCCACCTTCTCGTAGGCAGCGGCGAAGTCCTGGGCGATGAGGGTACGAACACGCTGAGCCTGCAAGTAGTAGGCGTCGTAGTAGCCCACGGACAGCGCGTAGGTGCCGATGAGGATGCGGCGTTTGACCTCCGGGCCAAAACCCTCGGCGCGCGAGAGAGACATCACTTCTTCGGCCGAGCGGGTGCCGTCATCACCGGCGCGCAGGCCGTAACGCATGCCGTCGAAGCGAGCGAGGTTGGAGGACACCTCGCAGGGCATGATGAGGTAGTACGCGGCCAGCGCGTCATCGAAGTGGGGGCAATCCACCTCGATGATCTCCGCGCCCTGCTCGGGGAGCTGACGCAGGGCAGCGTGGTAGTTCTCCATGACACCGGGCTGCCAACCTGCGCGGTCGAACTGCTTGACCACGCCGACCTTGACGCCGCTGAGGTCACCGTTGGCGCCTTCGCGGGCTGCCGCAACGACCGGGGCGACAGGCCGGTTGACGCTGGTGGCGTCGAAAGAATCGTATCCGGCGATGATCTCGTGCAGCAGTGCGGTGTCCAGGACCGTGCGGGCCGTGGGGCCCGCCTGGTCCAGCGAGGACGCTGCGGCGATGAGACCGTAGCGGGAGACGGTGCCGTAGGTGGGCTTGACGCCAACGGTGTTGGTCAGCGCGGCCGGCTGGCGAATGGAACCACCGGTGTCGGTGCCAATGGCGAGGGGTGCCTGCCCCGCAGCCAGGGCCGCGGAGGAGCCGCCACCGGAACCACCCGGGGTGCGCTCAAGGTCATAGGGATTGCGGGTGACGCCGTAGGCCGAGTTCTCCGTGGAGGAACCCATGGCGAACTCATCCAGGTTGGTCTTGCCCAGGATCGGGATGCCGGCCGCGCGGATCTTGGCGGTGACGGTCGAGTCGTAGGGGCTCATCCACCCGTCGAGCATCTTCGACGCGGCGGTGGTGGGCGCATCGGTGGTGGTGAGCAGGTCCTTGAGTGCCAGGGGGACGCCAGCCAGCGCCGAGGCCGGGGCCTCGCCCTGATCCAGAGAGGCGTCGACGGCGTCGGCCGCGGCCAGAGCTTGCTCCGCGCCGACGTAGAGGAATGCGTTGACCCGATCGTCGGTCTCGGCGATGCGATCGAGGTGCGCCTGGGTGACCTCACGGGAGGTGACCTCGCGGGAGTGGATCTTCTCGGCGAGCTCGGCGGCCGAGAGGGACGTCAACCCGGAATCCGGAACGGTGTAATTCATGGCTACTGCTCCTCCCCGAGGATCTGCGGAACGACGAAACGACCATCTTCGACGGCGGGAGCCTGGTCGAGAGCCTGCTCAGCGGTGAGCGTCGGGACGATGACGTCTTCGCGCATGGAGGTCGTGATCGAATGCGGGTGGCTCATGGGCTCCACCCCGCTGGTATCGACCCGCTGGACGGCGGAGACACTGTCGACGATCCCGTCGATCTGGTCAGCGAACGGCTTCAGCTCTTCTTCACTGAGCGCCAGGCGGGACAGCTTCGCGAGGTGGGCGACCTCGTCACGCGAAATTTCGGACACTTTAGGCTCAATCCTTACTACACGTCTACGAATGAACTTTTCCCATGGTACTGCAGCTGCCATCCCGGCCGAAGATTGCGCGGGCGAAACGGAGAGGGTCCCCAATTTGGGCAGTTTTGTATCTAAGATGAACTCACACTGATGTATCCGGCAAGCAATTGATTGAAAAGGTGGCCCACTCACCATGTCCTTCCTCATCCGCGTTCTGCTCCCCGATGCACCGGGAAGCTTAGGTGAACTAGCGGAGGCGATTGGCGTGGTCAGCGGCAATATTATGTCCGTTGACGTTGTCGAGACCTTCCCTGATGGCACGGTCATGGATGACATTGTCGTGGAGCTGCCCAACGATGTCATGGCCGATACGCTCATCACGGCCGCCAATTCCATCGACGGCGTCGAGGTCGATTCCATCCGGCCCTTCTCTGGCCGCGTGGATCGCCGGGGACAGATCGAGATGCTCTCTAAAGTGGCCGCCCACTCGGGCAACATCCCCCGCGCCATGGAGGAGCTGGTCAAGGTCACTCCCCAGTCCATGACTGCGTCGTGGGGCATCGTGCTTGATGATGTCGAGGCGAGTACTTCCATCACCCGCGTCGCTGCTTCCCAAGCTGCACCCGAGGACGATGGTTCGAGCCCCGTTGACATTTCCGTCACCGCTGCCCGCATCCTCAACCCCGACATGGAGGACTGGGTTCCCGCGTCATGGGGGCTGCTCGACTCCTCCCTCGCCGTCACCCCGTTGGAGGGCACCGGCTTGGTTTTGGTCGTGGGGCGTACCGGTGGCCCGGACTTCCTCGCTAGCGAGGTGGAGCACCTGGGCCACCTGGGGCGGATCGTCGGCGCGATCCTCCGCTAGCCGCCCAGAACTGTTCCCTCCCGGCGGGGATCGGCGCCGCCGAGAATTCCCGTGTCTGTGACCACGAGGGCAGATAGCCCACTGGACTGGTCATCTACCGATATCTCATGCCCCAGGCTTTCAAGCTGGCTGAGCAAGACTCCCGGGTCATCCATGAGGGGATGCTCGCCGCCGATGCCGGTGACCGGGGTATTGCGGGCACCGAAGTTGGGCGCGGAGACCGCCTGCTGCGGATTCATCTCCCAGTCGATGATATTGACCAGTGTTTTGGTCACGTACTGGATGATGAGCGAGCCACCGGGTGAGCCGACGACCATGCTGAGCTGGCCGTCGTCAAACACCAGCATCGGCGCCATTGACGAGCGCGGCCGCTTGGCCGGCTCGACTCGGTTAGCCACTGGTTGGCCATCCTCCCCGACCGGGTCCGCGCTGAAGTCGGTGAGCTGATTGTTCAGGAGGAATCCGTTCGTCATGTGGAAGGAGCCGAACGCGGCTTCGACGCTCGTCGTCGCGGAGGCAGCATTTCCCTGGCCGTCGATGATGCTGATGTGCGTCGTGCCTTGTTCGGGCAGGTCGGCCCCGCGGGCCATCGCGGGAACCAGCTCGCCGGGCTGGGCGCTGCCCATGGACTTCTCGGGGTCAATGAGCGTTTCCCGTTCCGCGATGTAGGAGTCGCTGAGGAATACTCCCACGCCACCGGGGATGTCGGTGAACGCGGGGTCGGCGATGTATGCGTCGCGGTCGGCGTAGGCGAGTCGCTCGGCCTCCGACACGAGGTGCACGGCTTCGGCGGCCGGTAGGGCGCCATTTGGTCCCGCCTCGGCGGGGGCATATTGCGCCAGGTCATAGGCGTTGAGCAGGCGCAGGGTCTCTAAGACTGCGACGCCACCCGATGAGGACGGCGGCATGCCGCATACCTCGAATGAGCGATAGGGCGCACACAGCGCCTCGTGGGTCACCGGGGTGTAGCCGGCCAGGTCAGCGGTGGTCATGAGCGAGGGAGTCATCCCACCATCGGTGGAGGCCGCCTTGTCCACAATGGCTTGCGCCAGCTCACCGGTGTACAGCGCGTCCGGGCCTTCCGCAGCGAGCTTATCGACGACCGCGGCGTACTCCGGGTTCTGCATCCTCGTCCCGGCTGGCTTCGCCACCCCATCGTCGAGGAAGTAGGCGGCAGCTTCCGGATCGCGGGCGAGGTCCTCGGCCGAGTCGGCCACGGACGCGGCCATCCTTGGCGAAATCTCGAAGCCTGCGGTGGCGAGCTCCGCCGCCGGAGTCAGGTTGTCCGACCATGCGCGGGCTCCCTGGCGCTCGTGCAATTCACCGAGCGCCGCGACAATTCCGGGGACGCCGATGGAGCGACCCGAGCGGCGCGCATCCGGCACCGCATCCTGGAGATAGTTCTCATCCGCTGCCAGCGGGGCTACCTCCCGGCCATCGATGGCCGAGGTCTGCCCGGAGGCGGCGTCGTAGTAAAGGATGTATCCCCCGCCACCGATGCCCGAGGATTGCGGCTCGGTGAGGCCGAGGACGAATTGGGCGGTCACGAGCGCATCCGCCGCTGTGCCGCCGTCCATGAGGACGTCGCAGGCCGCCTTGGTTGCCAGTGGATTCGCGGTGGCGACGGAGAAGTTCTCGCTGGCCACCGCCTGCATGCCGGAGCGGTAGCCGGTGGCGATCTCCGGGTTGGTGGTGATGTCTCGGTCGCTATCGGCCGCTGCCGCTGCGGAGGAGTCGGCGGTGTCCGCCGCCTCCACCTGGCAGTTGGTGGCGTTGAGCGGCTCGACTGTCGGGGCACTCGCCGGGGCGGCATGGGAGGTGGTGGGTGCCGGTGGATCGCTGTCGCTAGGTCCACCACAGGCGGCCAGGAGCAGCGCCGTCGTGCTCATGACGGCCGTGAGGGTCATTGGCCGTGTGGCATTCATGACCCCAATGTAACCCACATCACATGGCCGAGGGAGGGCCTTCTTCCAACAGCTGGATAAATCCGGCCTCGTCGAGGATCGTCAACCCTAGGTCGCGGGCCTTGGTTTCCTTGGAGCCAGCGTTCTCCCCGACCACCACAAAGTCAGTTTTTTTCGATACCGAGCCCGATGCCTTACCTCCGCGGGAAATGATCGCCTCCTTGGCGCCATCCCGGGTGAAGTTCTCCAGGGATCCCGTGACCACAACCGTCAGACCGTCTAAGGTCTGCTCGGCGAGGTCGGTGCTCTCATCCTCCATGGTCACCCCGGCGTGCGCCCAAGAATCGACGATCTGGCGGTGCCAGTCGACGTCGTACCAGTCGGCGAGGCTCTCAGCAATGATCGTGCCCACGCCGTCGGTGTCGGCGATGTCGGTGACCTCGGCGTCGAAAAGCACCTTCAACGAGCGGAAACGTGAGGCCAAGGCGCGAGCTGCCGAGGGCCCGACATGGCGGATCGACAGGGCAACAATGACGCGCCACAGGTCAGCCTTCTTCGCCGATTCCAGGTTGGCCAGCAGCTTCCGACCGGAGGCGTTCACCTTGCCGGCATTGGTCGTGTACACCTTCGAGGACTCCAGATCCGTCGAGGTGAGGTCGAACAAGCCTGCCTCGTCCTCCAAGATGCCGGTGCGAATGAGATCCTGGGCGCCCTTCTCCCCCAGCGCTTCAATATCGAAGGCTCCGCGCCCCGCCAGGTAGGTCAGGCGGGCAGACAGCTGCGCGGGGCAGGAACGCGTGTTGGGGCAGCGCCAATCGGCGTCGCCCTCTTTCTGCGGAGCGAGACGGGTGCCGCAGGAGGGGCACAACGTGGGGAAAATGAACTCGCGCTCGGTGCCGTCCCGCTTCTCCACGACCGGGCCGAGCACCTCCGGGATGATCTCGCCCGCCTTGCGGATGACCACCGTATCGCCGATGAGCACGCCCTTGCGGATGACCTCGGTCTGATTGTGCAACGTCGCCATGGACACGGTCGAGCCGGCGACAAACACGGGCTCCATGATCGCGAAAGGAGTGACGCGACCCGTGCGGCCCACCCCAACCTGAATGTCGAGAAGAACCGTCGTTACTTCCTCCGGCGGGTATTTGTAGGCGATCGCCCACCGCGGCGCCCGGCTGGTGGAGCCAAGAGCGCGCTGCTCGGCGATGGAATCAACCTTGACCACCAAACCGTCCATTTCAAAGATCGCGTCATGGCGGTGATCGGCCCAGTAGGCCACTTTCTCGCGCACCTGCTCCGGAGTATGGACCTGCTCGGTGTAGGGACTGACGGGCAACCCCCAGGCAGCCAGCGCCAAATAGGCCTCGTGCTGGGTCGCCGGCGCAAACCCCTCGCGAGCACCGATGCCGTGGGCAACCATGCGCAGGCGGCGCTTTTTCACATCCTCCGGGTTTTTCTGGCGCAAAGATCCGGCGGCGGCATTGCGTGGATTGGCAAAGGGCTTACCACCTTCGGCCTGGCGAAGTTCATTGACCTGGGAGAAGTCCTCGACCGCGATGAACACCTCGCCGCGGACCTCAATGAGTGCGGGGATGGGAGAATCCGGATGCGGGGTCAAAGAATGCGGGATGTCCTCAATCACCCGGGCATTGGCGGTGACATCCTCGCCGATCCGGCCATCTCCACGCGTCGCGGCCCGCTCCAGGCGGCCGTCCCGATAGACCAGCGCCAACGACAAGCCGTCGATTTTCAGCTCGGCGAGGTAGGTCTCGCTGGGCGTACGCGTCAGCCATTCGGTGAGTTCTTCGTCGTCGAAGACGTTATCCAGGCTCATCATGCGCTCGAGGTGTTCGACGTTGGCGAAGGTCGAGGAGACGACCGCGCCGACCTCCATCGTCGGGCTATCCGGCACGGCGAGCTCTGGGTGGTCCGCCTCAAGCTGCTGCAGCTGGGCAAATAGCCGGTCAAAGTCGGCGTCGGGGATCGAGGGCTGATCGTTGTAATAGAGGTCGCGGTGGTGGCGTACTTCTTCGGCCAGTTCGTTCCACTGTCGGCGGAGGTCGGAGTTCTGCTCAGTCACCGTGCTGATTCTAATCGTTGCGCGCGGTTCCAGATTTCCGTACTTTTGGAATTATGGAATTAGACGAGAGATTAGCTGCCATAGAATCCCGGCTCGCTGCCCTGGAGGGCACACGCCCAGACCTTTCGGATGTCGATGACCTCATCTCCTTCACCGGAACTCACGGAGGTGTTGTCTACGAATGGAACCGCCCCGCGCAGTTTCTTATCGACACCACGTGGACGGATCACCTCGACCGGCTCGCCGCCCTCGCCCACCCGGTGCGCGGCGCCATCCTCCAGCGCCTCCTGCAGGCGCCATCAACCGTCGCCGAGCTTGTCGACGACCGTGTGGTCACTTCCACCGGCACTGCCTACCACCACCTCGGGGCCTTGCAGGCCGGCGGGTGGGTGGCCAAGGAACAGGCCGGAGTGTTTTCCCTCCGCCCCACCCGGGTCATTCCCCTCCTCACCATCATCGCCGCAACGGAGGAACACTAATGCGCATTGTATTGAGCATCCTGGCCGGACTGGCCGTCTTAGCCGCAGCGATTGTCGTTGGGCCGAGTAAAGTGACGGTCTCCGACGAGCGGACGGGAGACCCCGCCCTGGCCGCCTCGCTCGCTGAGCATGCCCAACGCGGCCACCATCACCTTTCGGCCTTCACCATGGTGGGCGACGACACCACCTTCGCCGGGTTAGGCGCCGACGAAAACACCGAGTACGAAATCGGATCCATCACCAAAACCTTCACCGCCGAGCTTCTGGCGCGGACGGATGATTCGCAGACCGTCGGGGAGATCATCGACGTCCCCGGCGCGCCCATTGCTGATGTCACCCTGCGGGAGCTGGCCGATCACACCTCTGGGCTCCCGCGGCTGGGAAAGACCAACGTGTTCCGCGATATCTACCTACAGATGACTGCCGGGAACCCTTACGCTGGTCACACTCGCGACGAGCTGCTGGCCGAGGTCGCCGATAGTGAGCTTTCCCAGCGCGGTGAGTTCAACTATTCCAATCTGGGAAGCGCCTTGTTGGGCCACCTCCTCGCTATGGAAGCGGGAACCACCTATGAAGAATTGCTCCACGACGTTGTCCTCGGCCCGAGCGGGATGGATGACAGCTACCTCATGACGTTCGGCTCCGTGCCCCCGGATGCTCCCCGCGGCTTTAATGCTGCGGGCCGCGAAGCCGAGCCCTGGGAGATGGATAGTTACCTCCCGGCCGGCGGCCTGCGGTCCACCGCCACCGATATGGCCCGATATGCCCGCCACGCTACTGTCCCCGACGTTGCTTGGGTCGTGCGCGAGGACGGCTCGCGGGCCCACAATGGCGGGACCTTTGGCTATTCTTCGATACTCATTGTGGATCGCGCCACGAACAAGGCGGTGTACGTCGTCGGTGACACTGACCTCGGGGTCGAGGACATTGCGTACGCACTGTGGGGGTCGATCTAAATGGGAGCGCTCATCGGTTGGGGATTGGCCCTGTTTCTCATCGGCAGCCTGGTGCTGTCTCTCCGGAAACGCCCCTCGTTGACTGATCTGGTGGCGACGTGGTTGCTTGCCTTCATCATCGGTGCGACGTGGAAGCTGCCCTGGGTGGAGGTGTGGTGGATCATTGCGCTGCTGCTAGCAGCGCATGCAGCGGCGTTCGCCTATTCATGTCTGGGGCGCAAGCTAGGGTGAGTGGCATGAACTTCGACGCCACCCGAATGCTGTCTTTTGACTTGGAAACCACCTCCGCCAACCCCCTGGAGGCACGCATTGTTACCTCTGCCCTCGTGCGCATTGATGGCAGGGATGTCAGCGCCGTCGAGCACCTCGCCGATCCGGGGGTGGAGATCCCGGAGGGGGCCGCGAAGATTCACGGCATCACCACGGAGAAGGCTCGGGCCGAGGGCCGCCCCCACGATGAGGTGCTCGCGGATACGGTGCAGGCCATTCGGCAGGCCTGGGCGGATGGCCTCACCCTCGTGGTGTTTAATGCCAGCTATGATCTGACGGTCTTGCGCAAGCTCACCGGTGATTTCACTGTCACCGGACCGGTGTTTGATCCATTCGTGGTGGACAAGATCAAGGACCGCTACCGCCCTGGGCGTCGCACGCTGACTGATTTGTCGGAGCACTATGGCGTGCGGCTAGAAAATGCGCATGAGGCCACCTCCGATGCGTTGGCTGCCGCGCGGATTGCCTGGAAGCAGGTGAAGCAGTGGCCGGAGTTGGGGACGATGGATTCGGATGAGCTCATGGAAACGCAGGCGGTGGGCTACTACGAGCGGCAGAAGGATTTCGCCCGCTACCTAGAAGGCCAGGGCAAGGACCCGAAGACGGTCAACACGAGTTGGCCTATGCAGTCTTAAGGGCCCGAACTGTGTTGAGGGAGAGGTGGATGATCACCAGGGCCAGGAAAATCTTGCTGAGGGCGTCCCACCATCCCAGGCCGGTGGCCACGGAGAGGTAGTGGCAGCCCAGGCTCATCGTGCCGATGGGGAAGGTGGCGCCCCACCAGGCCGGGGAATAGTTGGCCCACGTGAAGGCGGCTCCCCAGTATCGATAAGCGGCATAGATGAACATGGGTATGGCCACGACGAAGAAGGTCGTGCCGTAGATGACCGCTGCCTTGTCTCCGAAAAAGAGGACCTGAGCGGCGGCGGTGGACTGCCCGGCGATGCCCAGGGGAATCCACGTGCTCCCGGCCATGCTCGCGGGAATGGAGGTCGTTCGCCGAATGAGGGCGAGGTAGACCCGGGCGAAGGTGGGCACGGCCGTGAGGAAGCTGAGGGCGAAACAGCCCACCGAGATCACCCAGAAGGCTCGTGGCAACACCCCCGCAGCAGAGAGCTGCCCACCCGAGGTCGCCGCGACCATGGGAGCCACCAAGCCAAGACCCCAGAGGAACGTCGGGGCGCCAGAGAACTTACGCAGCTGCCACAGGCAGGTGATCAGGCCCAGCGGCAAGGCGATCGCGTAGGCGATGAGTTGGAAGCTCCACATTCCAGTGACACCGGTCCAGGCAGCTCCCAGTGCCAGCACGCCCATGGCGACCATGCCCCACGGGCCCATGAACTCCTGGTGAAAACCCGGGTTGCGGTGTCTTAGCCAGCCAATGCTCAACACGGCGAGGACAACGGTGGCGATGACGAGAAAGCCATAGGCCAGCCACGTCCATCCGTGAATGAGGCTCAGCGTCGACGCGATGGAGGTGCCCATGAGGGTGCCAGCCCATGCGGGACCCACCGGCGGGAGCTTCGGCTGCTGAGGCTGCTGAGACTGCGGGGACACGGCCATGGAGGATAACCTTATATTCGTCGCCCACCGTGGCGAGCATCACCTCCCCGGCGTTTTCTCCGCTAAGAAAGAGCCTCCGCAGGCCGGATCGCGGCAGCGAGGCGGTAGGCCCGGGCGGCGTCGAGAAGCGATCCCGTGGGGAAGCCTCCCCGCGGGTGGATATCCACCTGGGTGTCCAGCAGCGCGGGGTCGAGGCCGAGTTCATCCCACAGCCGGGCGATCTGGCCCATGACCTCGCGCTCCGTGGCGCGCGGGGTGGTGATTCCGAGCCCGACTCGCAGGCCGGAGCTGATTGCTTGGCCCAGCGAATCGAGCTGGGTGGTGCCGGACACCTGGTCTACGGTGACCTGGACGGTTTCTACCCCCGACTCTCGGGCGACGGACCACAGCGGGGCGTAGCCGGTCTGGTTGAGATAGACCGGACCCGGTACTCCCCCCACGACTCGGGAGAGCAGTTCGGCGAGGTCCTTGGCGTGGACGGGGCGGACGGGGTGGAAGTCGGAGGCGCCGGGCATGCCGGCGTTGACAATCGGCAGCAGCGGCTCATCCAGCTGCACGATGACCTCGGCTCCGAACCGACGGTGGACATCGGCCACGTGGGTGCGAATTCCCTCGATGAGGGCATCCGTGAGATCGCGGAGAGCGCCGCCATCGGTGAGCACGCGGTGACCGTTGGCCAATTCGATGGAACCGGCCAACGTCCACGGGCCGGTGACCTGCACCTTGACCGTCTCCAGGGTGGTACCCCAGGCCTCTTCGCAGCCATCGAGGTCGCGGGATAGTTGGTCCTCGACGCGTCGGGTGAGCAGCTGGGGGCGGTCAGTGAGGATCCAGGAGCGGGGTCCCCGATCGACGCTTACTGATTCGAGCAGGGCGGCCGTGCGGCCGACCGCATCGGAGCTGATCCCGCGGGCGGGAAGCTGGGGGATGTGCGGAAGCTGGCCGGTTTCGGAGATGATGACATCGGCGGCGTCGATAAGCGAGGTGCCGGGGAGGACGCCCAAGCCATACGCGGTCATCGGGTGCCGCTGATCGTTCCGGACCCGAGGACAATGTCCCCGTCCGGGTCGGGCAGGTACAGCACTGCGGCCTGGCCACGCGCAACACCCTGCAACGGGCTGTCCAAAGTCAGCGTCATGGTGTCGCCGTCGATGACGGCGCGGCAGGCAGCGATGCCACCATGGGCACGGACCTGCACGATCGCGTCCAAGGAACCGGTCATGGCCGGGTGCAGCACCTTGAGCCGGTCGGCGGTGATTCCGGTGACGGCAAGCGCGGCGCGGGGCCCGACGGTGACGGTGCCGGTCGCGGCGTCGATATCCGTGACGTAGCGCGGGCGACCATCGTCGGCCGGGTTGCGCAGGTCAAGGCCCTTACGTTGTCCGATGGTGTAGTTCCAGGCGCCGTCGTGCTCCTTCAACGGAGTCCCCGATGTGTCCACGATGAGGCCGGGACGAACGCCGATCCGCGCGCCGAGGAAGGCTTGGGTGTTGCCGTCGGGGATGAAGCAAATGTCATAGGAATCGGGCTTCGACGCCGTGGAAAAGCCGTGGCGGGCGGCCTCCTCGCGGATGAGCGGCTTGGGCGTATCCCCGATGGGAAACAGGCAATGCTCGAGTTCGTGGCGCGTGAGCACACCAAGGACATAGGACTGATCCTTGTCGGGATCGGTGGAACGGCGCAGATGACCATCGGCATCAATGGAGGCATAGTGGCCGGTAGCCACGGCATCAAACCCCAAGGCCAGGCCGCGTTCGAGGAGCGCGGCAAACTTGATCTTCTCGTTGCAGCGCAGGCAAGGGTTCGGGGTCTCCCCCACCTCATAGGAGGCGACGAAATCATCGATGACGTCGGCCTGGAATCGATCGGAAAAGTCCCACACATAGAAAGGGATGCCCAGCTTGTCGCACACCCGGCGCGCATCCGCCGAATCCTCGAGCGAACAGCACCCACGGGAGGATTCACGCACTGCCTGCGGATCGCGTGACAGCGCGAGGTGGACGCCCACGACGTCGTGCCCCGCTTCCACCATGCGGGCGGCGGCCACCGAGGAATCGACTCCGCCACTCATCGCTACCAGAACGCGCATTGTTTCCTTCCTTATATTCGTGCCCTATTTTCCTGCCCACTATCGAGTACAGATCCCACAGTGTAATACTCCCTGCTCTAAACTCGGCAGCCATGGGCAGAACGCGAAACAAGCCGACGGGGAGCTATGAGATCTCCACCGGCACGGCTGAGTTGGTGCCGGATGACTTTTACCCGGATGCCTGGACCCTCATGGTCAACGGCGTGCCGTCATCGCATATTCAGATCGGCCGGCCTGATCAGCTCGATTTCGAGTACATGCGGTGGATGGCCGCGATCATCGAGGATGTCGTGTCCGATCCTTCCTCGGTCCGGGTCACGCACCTTGGTGGGGCGGCCTGCTCCATGGCCCGCTACTTGGCGCATGTGTGGCCGAGTTCGCGGCACACGGTGGTGGAGCTCGATGCCAAATTGGCGGCTTACGTGCGCGAATGGTTCGACATCCCGCGCGCCCCGACGGTGAAGATCCGCGTCGGTGAGGCCGGCGAGGTTACTCGCGGGTTTCACCCCGCCAGCCGGGACATCATCATCCGGGACGTCTTTTCCGGCGCTGTCACGCCACAAAGCTTATCGACGCCGTCGTTTTTCCGCGCCGTCCACACTTCCCTTTCGGCAGGTGGGTTGTACGTGGCCAACTGTGGCGATCATCCTGATTTGAGCAATGCGAAGGCGGAGTTGGCGGGCATGGCGGAGGTGTTCGAGCACGTCGCCGTCATCGCTGATCCGGCGATGCTCAAGGGCCGCCGCTACGGCAACATCATTTTGCTGGGCTCAGATGCGGAGCTTCCCGGGGAGGGGGCGCTGGCCCGGCGCCTGCTCGGTGGCGCGGTTCCCGCCCAATACAAGGACGAGGCGTGGACGAGGGCGTTTTTCTCAGGGGCGCGCCCGCACCCCGAGTGAGGCCAAAACGACCGGGACCTCGTGCAGAAGGCGGCTGTGACTGACGCCGGTAAGTTCAATGACGTGCCCCAGACGTGATGACCACGAGGGCACGACCTTGTCCGCGTCAGAGACGATAGAGACGATCGTGACTCCTTCCGGGACCTCGGCGGGGAAAGGCTCAGTGGTTTTGACCTGGACAAAGGACTCGCCCAGCACCTTCTTTGTCAGGCGATGGCTCCCATGATCGGGAACGCCGCGCCAGGCGGCGCCCAGACCCACGATCGTTCCAATCCTGCCGCGCAGTGCGGGGCGATGCGCAAGCCGCAGGGCCAGCAACCCACCGAGAGAGTGCCCGACGATGTCCAAGGTCGGGGCCTCAATCTGGAGCAATCTGCGTTCGATGTCCTCCACGGAGCGGTCGAGGTCTTCGGTCCCGCGCCGGCCATAGGCCAGGGCAAGCGGGCGGATGTCATGGGCGCGCAAGGCACGGGCAAGCTTGTGGAATACCCCTGGTTCGGAACCGGTGCCGTGTAATAACACCACGACGCGATCCCCGCCCGACGTCGCGCGGGGTCGCGGCAAGAGCCGGGGGACCAATCCCAAGAGTGAAGGCACGGGAGCGAGTGTAGTCCTTGGTCCCTGTTCAAAACTTAAGAATTATCAGATAGTTCGCCCGTCGATAGCGCGGGAATATGTTCGGTGCCGCATACTAAAGCCCATGATTCACTTGCCTCTGGTGTCGCTGACTGACACCACTGCCCAAATCTTTATCGCGGTCATCGCGGTGGTGACCACCCTGGTTGCGCTGTTGGGCAAGCCCCGCTGGTATCCGCTCATCGGTTCGGCCCTCACCGGCGTCATCGTCTGGTTCGTTTTGGAAAAGCTGTGGCATCCGTTCCCGGACAAGGTCCCGGCGGTGGTGTACGTCGCGGGGTCGGCGGCCGTCTTTGTCCTGGTGTGCGCCATCGTTCAGCGGCGCTGGTTGGTGGGTATTCTCGCGATCATTGCTCTGGTCAATGCCGGGGCGGTGGCCAATGTGATTTACCAGCAGTACCCCACGCTGCGCTCGCTCAATCCCATACCCGTCACCGTCGAGATGACCTACGATCAGTTCCGCAACCAACAGGCTGCCCCCACGGTCAATGACCGGGAAGTTGGTGCGTTGGTTACCGTGCCGATGCACACGCCCGGGTTCGCCGCCCGCGACGCCATGGCGTACGTCCCGCCGGCCTATTGGTCGAAGCCGGACCGAGAGCTGCCCGTCCTGGTCCTTCTGGCGGGTAATCCCGGCAAGCCGGCGCAATGGTTTGGCGCGGGCGAGGCCTCGCAGACCGCGGATGACTACCAGTCCACCCATGACGGTCTCTCCCCCATCGTCATCAGCGTCGATGCCACCGGATCACTCACCGGCAATCCGGGTTGCGTGGATGGGCCCAAGGACAAGGTGGACACCTACCTGTCCAGCGAGGTTCCGCAGATGGTCAAGGAGAAATTCCGCGTCGTCGCTGACCAGTCGCGCTGGACCATCGGCGGCTTGAGCTACGGCGGCACCTGTGCCTTGCAGATTGTGACCAATCACCCCGACTCCTACGGCTCCTTCCTCGATTTTTCCGGCCAGGCCGAGCCGTCGCTGGGGACTCGCCAACAGACCATTGACACCCTGTTCGGCGGTGACGAGGCCGCCTTCGACGCTGTTAACCCGGCGACCCTGCTCGCCAACAACCGCTACCCCACCACCCAGGGCCGCTTCGTCGCCGGTGAGGATGACCCATCCGCCGAGGAAGCCCTGCAGCACCTCAACGATCTCGCGCAAAAAGCCGGAATGACCACCACGTATGAGACGGTCCCCGGCGGACACTCCTATCAGGTGTGGCGCGTGGCATTGGTAGAGACCTTCGAGTGGGCCGCCCAGCGCGGTGGCCTATAACCCCGAGAGACGAACTGGTATGAAAGAAAAACTGCAGTATGCCCTCCGTCAGGTCGGAAAGACCTTTCGCTTCGCCCCCCTGAGCCTTCTGTTGCTGGCCGTGTTGTGGATCCTCCGGGAGATGGTGGGACCCAACTCCGATGATCTCCTGGCCACCTTGGGCATCAGCCGACCCCTCTACCTTCTGGATACGCACCTGCTGACGGCAGGATTGACGGCGTCGACACGCGGCGGGGCACTGCTGGCCACCTTGGGCATCCTCGCCTTCGCCCTGCCCGCCGAGCGGGTCCTGGGAACACGGCGCTTCGCGCTCGTGGCGCTGGCGTCCTACGCCATCGCCACCCCCCTGGGCGTCGTCCTTGCCGCCCCGATCGATAGCACCGGCCTCAACCACTGGGGTACTGAGCTGCTGCAAGATACGTTCCTTTCCCCCTCCCCGTGGATCTTCGGCACTCTGGCCGTCGCCTCGGGCGCCATGCCGCTGCTGTGGCGCCGCCGCACCCGGCTCATCCTGGTCACCCTCGCCACCACCTTGCTGCTCTTCACCGGGACGCTGTCCGACGTCGTCGCCTGGATCGCCACCATCGGCGGCATTCTCGCCGGGCGGCTATGGTTCCAGGGCCGCACCCGCCCCTCCATGTCTGTCTCCCTTCGTGAGGGCCGCATCCTCGTCACCGTCATCGTCATCGCCGCCTCGCTCGGCCCCGTCCTCGCCGGGCTCAACCCCCGGGCGGAGGGTCCGTTCGCGGCCGTGACGTCCTTCATCTGGCAGCCGGACATCTCCGAGGACCAGGCCTACTTCCTCTGCGCGTTGGACAGCAGCAGCCGCGAATGCACCGATGCCATCCTCATGCTCCAGCAATCCGGCTTCGGGTCCTTGCTGGCCAACCTCATGCCCCTGATCCTGCAGGTGGTCATCGCGCTCGGCCTCATGCGCGGACGACGCCTCGCCTGGTGGCTGTCCATCGCCGCCCAGTTGGTCACCATGTTCGCCGTCCTCAACCAGCTCTACCTGCTCAGCGACGCGCCCGACGGAGCCCTGCTCATTATCAACCTGCTCCTCATCGTGGCACCGTGGCTGCTGGTCACCCTCCTGCTCATCCTCACCCGTCGACTGTTCGCCGTGCGTATCGACGTCTCGCGTCTCGCCCGCGGTGCGGGCCTCGTCGTCGGCACCTGGGTGCTCACTGCCGCGGCCTGGCTCATCGGTGCCATGGTGCTGCGTGGCGGCTTCCACACGACCGCGACCTGGGCGCTCGCGTTCGAGGAACTGCCCAACCGCTTCCTCCCGCCGGCGCTCGGCCAGCTCTACACCTACTACCTCATCCCCACCACCTCGGCCACGTGGGCGCTGTACAGCTGGGTAGGCGTCGTATTCTGGCTGGTCACCGCCTACGCGCTCTACCGATTGCTCATGAGCGTGCCCAACCGCTCAACCGCCGCTGACCAGGCCCGCGCGCAGCAGATCCTCGAGTCCGGCACCGGCGACCATCTGTCCTGGATGACCCTGTGGGACAACAACCAATACTGGTTCGCCGAGGACGGCTATGTCGCCTACCGGGTGCACAACGGCATCGCGGTGACCGTCGGCGGCCCCATCGTCGGGGCCGAGGGCAACCGGGACGAGGTCGCGGACCGCTTCGAAACCTTCGCCACCTCCCAGGGTTGGCAGCCCGCCTGGTACTCCGTGTCGGCCGATTTCGCCGAGGAGCGCTCCTCCCGCGGATTCCAGCAGGTGCACGTGGCCGAGGAATCGATCCTGTCCACCGCCGACACCGAGTTCAAGGGCAAGAAATTCCAGAACATCCGCACCGCCCGAAACCGCGCGCCCAAAGAGGGCATCTCCACCGTCTGGACGACGTGGGAGGACGCGGGCCCGGAACTGCGCGAGAAGATCATCGAGCTGTCCGAGCAGTGGGTATCAGAAAAATCCCTGCCCGAGATGGGCTTCACGCTCGGTGCTGTCCCCGAGCTGGGAATCGACGGGACCAAGATGTTGCTCGCCGTGGGCGAGGACGGCACCCTCCACGGCATTACCAGCTGGCTGCCCGTCTACGAGGACGGCCACGTGGTCGGCTACACCCTTGACGTGATGCGCCGCAATGCCGAGGGCTTCCGGCCCGTCATCGAATACCTGCTGGCTGAGGCCCTGCTCATTGCCGCGGCGGAGGGGCTCCAGTGGATTTCGCTCTCCGGCGCCCCGCTGGCAACCTCCGAGGTGGCCGAGTCCCGCGGGCTTCTCGACGTCACCTTGGACAAAGTCGGCGAGACCATGGAGCCGCTCTACGGCTTCCGCTCCCTGGCCGCCTCGAAGTACAAGTTCCACCCGGAGCACCACTCGTGGTTCTTGTGCTACCGCGATGAACTCTCGCTGCCGGCCATCGGCCTGGCGGTGTCCAGCTGCTACCTACCCCAGCTCAAGGCCAAGGACGCGATGGAGGCCATCCGGGTGTGGGCGGCCTCCCAGCGCGAAGAGGAAACGGCGAGCTAGCCGGCCATCCCGGCGAGGCGGGCGCGGGAGACCACGTCCGCGATGACGGCGAGCACGGCGTCAACAGTTTCATCGGTCGTCTCGCGCCCGAGGGTAAAGCGCACGGCGCCACGGGCCACATAGTCGCTGACCCCGGCGGCCAGCAGGACATCGCTGGCGCGGTTGACGCCGCTGGAGCAGGCCGATCCGGTGGAGGCCTCGATCCCCGCTTGGTCCAGCAACATGATGAGACTATCGCCCTCCGCCCCGGGGAACGATAGGTGCAGGTGCCCGGGAAGGGCGGGCTCCGCGGTGTGAACGATGACGTCGGGAACGAGCTCGCAGATCCCGGAGCGAAGGCGATCGCGGAGCCCTGACAGGCGCAGGATCTCGGCATCCATCTCGCCCACGGCCTCCTCCAACGCTGCGGCGATGGCGGCGGCGGATGCGACATCGAGGGTGCCGGGACGAATGCCCCGCTCCTGTCCGCCGCCATGGAGAACCGGCAGCGGGGCCGGCGAGCGACGAGCAAGCAGCAGGCCCGCACCGCGTGGACCGCCGAACTTGTGGGCACTGGCCGCCAAGGTGGTCGCGCCGAGGGCGTGGAAATCGATGGGCAGGCGCCCGGCGACCTGGACGGCGTCCACATGAACCGGGGTCTCCCCCGCCGCCTCGACGATCGAGGTGACCGGCTGGATCGCGCCCGTTTCGTTGTTGGCCCACATGCAGGCGACCAGGGCGGCTGGGGTGTCCAACAGCGAGAGGTCATGGACGTGGCCCGTGGCATCCACCGGCAGCAAGTCCACGGTGGCGCCGGTGGCCCGGACGGTGGCCAAGACCGCCGGATGCTCGATCGGGGTGGTGATGATGCGATCCAGCGGGCTCGCCGCGTACAACCCGGTGACGGCGAGGTTGTCGGCCTCCGTGCCCGAGGCGGTGAAGATGACCTCGATCGGATCGGCCCCGAGCAGCTCGGCGATGCGCTCGCGGGCCGTGTCCAATACGCTGCGCGCCTGCCGGCCCGAACCATATTGGCTGCCCGGATTCAGTGCCTGGGCATGGGTGACCCAGGCATCGATGGCCACCTGGCGCATCGGCATGGTGGCGGCGTGGTCGAGAAAGTGCGTCATGAGCGGCGGGCGGCGATCTCCGCGACGAGGGCGGGAACGATCTCATTGACATCGCCGACGATGCCCAGGTCCGCGATCTGGAAAATCGGGGCATCCTCATCGTTGTTGATGACCACGATCTTGCGGGCGGTCTGCATGCCCGAGGTGTGCTGAATCGCGCCCGAGATACCCAGGCCGATGTAGAGATCCGGGGACACGGTGATACCGGTCTGGCCGATTTGGTAGGCACCGTCGTAGTACTCCAAATCGACGGCATCGCGCGTCGCGCCAACGGCGCCGCCGAGGGCATCGGCCAGCTTCTCCACGAGGTCGGTGAAGCCCTCGGCCGATCCCACGCCGCGGCCACCAGCAATGACGATTTTCGCCTGGGCGAGCTCGGGACGGTCGCCCCGCTCCGCCGGGGTGAAGGAGGTGACCACCGCATCCTTGGCGGTGGCAGCGGGCAGCTGCAGCAAGGACACGGTGCCAGCCGCCGGGATCGGAGCGGGCTCGACCGCGCCGGGACGCAGGGTGTAGATGGGGCTCGCACCGCCAACGGCCGCGGAGACCTGCACGGAATCGCCGAATACGGACTGCGCGGCGGTGCGATCGGCGTTGATCCCGACGACGTCGCAAAGCACGCCGGAGGCGAGGCGGGCGGCGAGGCGACCGGCGATCTCATTGCCAGTCGGACCAGCGGCGATGACAATGGGGCCGGGGTTGCCGGCGGCCAACATGGACAAGGCATCGACCTGCGGGAGGATAAGCCGGGTGTCGGCGTCGGGCGCGGTCGCCACGACGACGGTGGTGGCGCCCAACTCGGCGAGCTCCGGTGCGGTGGCCTGATCGGTGGTAACGGCGGTGACCTCGCCGAGCACCCGCGCGGCCGTGATCAGCTCAGCGGTGACGGGAGAGTTCGGCTCGACCAGGACATAAACAGTAGACATGGTGATGTGGCTCCTTAGAGTGGTCGAGGGTTAGAGAAACTTCTCGGCGACGAGGTACTCAGCGATCTGAGCGGCAGTGTCGTCTCCACGGATAATCTCGCCCGCAGTGCGCGCTGGGCGGGTCGTCGCTGCGGTGACCGCGGTGGAGGAATGAGCCAGGCCCACCTGCTCCGGGGTGACACCGATGGCCGCGAGGTCGAGCACGGTGATCTCGTGCTTCTTCGCCGCCATGAGGCCCTTGAAGTTGGGGAAGCGCGGCTTGGCGGCTTTATCCGTCACGGAGAGGATGACCGGCAGCGGCGCAGACAGCTCGTAGTGGCCCTCCGCGGACTCCCGCACGGCCGTCACGGTCGAACCGTCGAGGGTTGCCGAGCGGACGTTGGTCAACGCGGGGACCTGGCGGTATTCCGCCAAAATGCCCGGGAGAGCGCCCATCGCGCCATCGGAGGAGGAGTTTCCGGCGACAATAATCGCCACATCGTCGATGGTGTTGAGGGCGTTGGTGATAATCCACGTGGTGCCCATGACATCGGAACCGGCGATGGCGTCATCGCGGACATGCACGGCGTCGTCGGCACCCATGGCCAGCGCCTTGCGCAACGCCTCATCAGCGCCATCCGGGCCGACGGTGAGGGCGACGACGCGGTAGCCTTCCTGAGCGTCGCGCAATTGCAGCGCCTGCTCCATGGCGTATTCATTGATCTCATCAATAACAGAGTCAACGTTGACACGGTCGAGGGTGTTGTCACCTTCAAGGGTCTTGAGCGACCAGGTATCGGGCACGTGCTTAACCAGCGCGACGATGGTGGGCATCGGGTTGTGTCACCTTTCTATCAAGGGGTTTAGAGGTGCATCCTACGCCTGTCGAGCATGGCAGATCAGAGCCACTCCCTGCCGACCGATCCGCGTGCACACCACCGCCATCGGCCGCGAGCCCGTGAGTTTAAGCTTCTTGCGCAAGACATCCGGGTCGACATCGACGCCGCGGACGAGGATTTCCACGCTTCCCGCATCATGTGCCTGCAGCGCGGCTTTGAGCTTTTTCAACGCAACGACCTCCACGATCTGGAAACCGCTTCTACCAGCCGGAATGCGATCGCCGGTGAGGTAGGCGATGCGCTCATCGAGCATCCACAGCCCCTCCCGGTGGGCATAATGCCGCACGAGCCCGGCGCGCACCACGGCCCCGTCCGGGTCGATGAGGTACTTGCCTGGGGCGCCGGCTGTGACATCATCCGACTCGAGATCGGTGATCCGATCGACCTCTCCATGGTGAATAATTACTGCCTCGCGCGTCTCCGCACCGGCCAATCCCGGGGTGTAGAGGCACGCCTCCTTCACCCCGCCATCGACGCTGGCGATGCTGACCAACCCCTCCCACCCGGAGTAGTCGAGCCCCGGGGCGCATTTGATGGCCATCTCCGTGGTGCGCCACGCGGCCTGCAGATCCGGCAGCGGGGGCAGCAGCTGATCGGGGTGGGTGATCCGCTTGCCTCCTGCCCGTCGCGCCGGGTCCGCCACGACCACGTCCGGGGCGCTGATCGTCCGCAGCGCATCGGCTTGCGCGAGCCACGCGCCGGGAAGGTTGTGCTGCGCCATGCGCAGTCGCACGGGGTCGAGGTCGCTTCCCAGGTACCGCAATCCGTTCGTGCTTATCGACGCCCCCTCTGTCCCCACCGAGCACGTCACGTCATGCACCAGCGCCCCCGGCCCGAGGGCCCGGGCCAGGCGTTGGGCCCGAAGCCGGGCCACCGGCTCGGGGGTGGCCTGCTGGGCGGCATCCAGATCAGTCAGCCACGTGGAAGGAAACTTGCCGACGCCCGCCCTCCGCGCCCGCGCCAATTCCGCCACGGCCCGGCCATGGTCACCGAAACGAGCACGCAAAGCCGTCGCGTCGTTGAGCGTTGACTTCGCAGTGAGCTGAAGTGATTGCGTGGCGTCGATAATCTCTGCCTGGTGGGCAGCGAGAAACGCCACCTCCGCGCGGGTAAAAGACATGTTAAATGCGTTCGATTCGGGTGGTGTGGAAGTAATCATGGAAACGGGGATCCTCGACCGGATCACCCACGATCGGGGTCATATCGACAGCCTCGGCGGCGGCGAGGGCCGCGGCTGTCGAATCGAATCGGACGAGGAAGCGCATCTGCGCCCACGTCGGCAGAGCCAGGCGGACCAACCCGCACTCCCACCCCTCCAGCAACAGCCGCGGGGTGAACCAACCAGCATCATCCGCCTCGGAGGTGTCCCCATCCGGCTCCTGCCCGGCGGGGGCGACAGCGAGAAAAGACACCGTGTCGAACCAATGATGGTCCCGCCAGCCCCCGACCCAACGAGCCCACGGGACAAGCAGATCCGAGCGGACACGAAAGTCCCGCTCGGTCAACACCTCGGTGAGTGACTTGCGGTGCGAGGTCAGCGAGAGCCGGTCCTCATGATGAGGAGTATCAATGGGGCGACCGTCGCCATGAACCGCCAGGAGCAGCCCCGTCTCCTCAAACAGCTCCCTCACCGCCGCAAAGACCATGGCGTGGGCTTGTTCATTGCTCATGCCAATGCGAGCAGCCATCTCCTCGACCGTTGGTCCTGTCCACAGGGCCGCGTGATCCCACTCGCCGATGGGGAAATCTCGCTTGTCCACTCCCCCACCCGGAAACACCGTCATACCGGGGTAGTTGAGCATGGTAGAAACCCGCTCCTGCGCCCACACCTGAAGGCCCTCGGCGGAATCGCGCACGAGAATGACCGTCGTGGCCATCCGAGCCTCATTAAATCCAGTGGGGGCAACCACGCCTACCTCCGATGGGCGAAGTAGCGATCCCCAATGCGGGAGACCTCAATCGGCTGATGGAAAGCACGCGACAAGTTCTCGCTGGTCATCACTGCATCGATGAGGCCCTGCGCGACGACCTTCCCATCATCGAGGAGCATCGCGTGGGTAAACCCATAGGGGATCTCCTCCACATGATGGGTGATCATGACGATCGCCGGGGCATCCGCATCCATCGCCAGCTCCCCCAGATAACCAACCAAGTCCTCGCGGCCACCCAAGTCCATGCCCGCCCCCGGCTCATCGAGAATGAGCAACTCCGGATTAATCATGAGAGCCCGGGCCACCAGGACTCGCTTGCGCTCGCCCTCCGACAACGTCCCCCACGTGCGATCGCTGAGATGCAGCGCCCCCACCTGATCCAGGATTTCCTTCGCTTGCTCGAAGTCAACCTCTTCGTATTCCTCCCGCCACCGACCGAGCACCGCATATCCGGCAGACACAACCAAGTCCCCCACCTTTTCCTCCGGCGGGATGCGATTGCCCAAGGCCGAGGAGGACACGCCAATCATGGACCGCAAGTCACGCATATCGGTACGTCCCAGGCGCTCCGCCATGACATACGCCACGCCGGACGAAGGAAACTCCTCTGCCGCCGCCATGCGAATCAACGTGGTCTTACCCGCACCGTTCGGGCCGATGATGACCCACCGCTCGTCCAATTCCACTTGCCAGGTGATGGGTCCGACGAGGGTGCGCCCCCCACGCCGGAACGTCACCTCACGAAAGTCGACCAGCAGGTCCTCGTTGATCTCATCCACAATCTTTTCCACGTTGTCGTTCACGCCCCCCATTGTGTCCGATTCTCCGGCTCGCCGGTGAAAATGACACAGCTGGACTAGGCTCGGTGGGGAGCAAAAACCCAACTTCGGAAGGTGAAACCTTATGACCGGTCGACTCGGAATTGATGATGTCCGCCCGCAGATTTCCGGCCGCCTGTATCCCGCCAAGGCAGTGGTCGGCGAGGTAGTGCCCGTATCCGCGCTGGTGTGGCGCGAAGGCCACGATGCCATTGCCGCCGCTGTCAACGTCACCTTCCCTGACGGCTCCCGCACCGTGGCTTTGCAAATGCACCCGGAGAAATACAACCCGGACCGCGTCCACGCCCTCTTCGTCCCGCATGAGCCGGGAACCTGGACCTTCCGCGTCGATGCCTGGTCGGATGTTTTCGCCACCTGGCGCAATGCCGTAACGAAGAAGCGCGCCGCCGGACAGGGCGCGGAAGAACTGGCCAATGACATTGCTCACGGAGTTGAAAGCTTCGAGCGGGCTGCCGAGAACGCCCCGGCGCCGGCCGATGCGACCCTGCGCGCTGTTGCCGCCACTCTCGCCGACGACACCCTGGACATCGATGAGCGCCTCGGCGCCGCACTCACCGAGGAGGTCTCCGAGATCCTTGTGCAGTACCCCTTGCGCGATCTCCTCGTGCACGGCCCCATCTGCGAGGTCACGGTTGATCGCCGCGATGCCCTGGTCAACTCCTGGTACGAGCTCTTCCCCCGCTCCACCGGTGGTTGGGACGAGGCGGGCAACCCCGTGCACGGCACTTTCGCCACCACCGCGGACGCGCTAGACCGGGTCGCCGCCATGGGCTTTGACACCGTCTACCTGCCGCCGATCCACCCCATCGGAGAAATCAACCGCAAGGGCCGCAACAACTCCCTGACACCTGACTCCCACAATGTCGGCTCCCCCTGGGCCATTGGTTCCGCCGAGGGCGGCCACGACGCCGTCCACCCGGAGCTCGGAACCGTCGAAGATTTCGTGGCGTTGCTCGATCGCGCCGAGGAACTCGACCTGGAAATCGCCATCGACTTGGCTCTCCAAGCCGCGCCTGATCACCCCTGGGCGAAGGACCACCGCGACTTCTTCACCGAGCTGGCTGATGGCACCATCGCCTACGCCGAGAACCCGCCGAAGAAGTACCAGGACATCTACCCCCTCAACTTCGACAACAACCCGCAGGCGATCTACGACGAGATCTACCGCGTGGTCAAGTACTGGGCTGATTTGGGCGTGCGGACCTTCCGCGTGGACAACCCCCACACCAAGCCCGCCAACTTTTGGGAATGGCTCATCTCTAAGATCCATGAGACCGATCCCGACGTCATCTTCCTTGCCGAGGCCTTCACCCGCCCCGCACGCCTCTACGGGTTGGCCAAGCTCGGGTTCTCCCAGTCCTACACCTACTTCACGTGGAAGACGGATAAGAAGGATCTCACCGAATTCGCCTCCGAAATCCGCGATTCGGCTGATATTTCCCGCCCGAACCTCTTCGTCAATACCCCGGATATCCTCCACGAGTCGCTGCAGACCGGTGGCCGGGGAATGTTCGCTATCCGGGCCACCCTGGCGGCCACCATGTCCCCACTGTGGGGCGTGTACTCCGGCTACGAGCTCTACGAGCACGAGGCCGTCGCTCATGGGTCCGAGGAATACCTGGATTCGGAAAAGTACGAGCTGCGGCCGCGCGACTTCGCCGCCGCCGTGGCTTCGGGCGATTCGCTCGAGCCGTACATCACCCTGCTCAACAGCATTCGGCGTGAGAACCCCGCCCTGCAGCAATTGCGCAACCTCACCTTCCACGAGGTCGACAACGACCAGCTCATCGCCTACTCCAAGGTCGATTCCGTCACCGGGAGCCAGGTGTTGGTGGTGGTCAACCTCGACCCGCGCAATGCCCAGGAAGGCACCGTCACCATCGATTACGCGGCCCTGGGTCTGCCCGAGGGGTCGTCCTTCCCGGTGCACGATGCCATTTCGGGCGCTGACTGGACGTGGGGTGCACGCAACTTTGTCCGCCTCGTCCCCTCCCAGGACGTTGCCCACATTCTCGTACTCCCGGAGGTCCCGGCAGAGCTACGGGATCAATTGTCGTGGAGAAACATCACTGACTACCGGGCCTAAACCTCTTCACCGGGGTCATCAACTCCGGTAGCGTCAACATTTAAGTTCCCTTCCTTCCACCCCAGAGGATTTCACTATGCACGACGCCTTCGACGGCATCGACCAGAACCTGCTTATCCCAGACCACGATCTGGAGCGGTTGCGTCATTGCCAACACCATGCCCCGCATGATTTCTATGGTTGGCACGCTACATCGGGAGGGGCGGTCATCCGCACCCGACAGCTCGGCGCGACCTCGGTGGAGGTCCTGGTCAACGGTGAAATCTACGAGGCAACCCCGATCGGCGACGACATCTGGGTGCTGGGCCTCAACGATCCCAATCCGCAGGACTACCGCCTCCGCATCACCTGGCCCGATGCTCCGCCGGTGCTCACCGCCGACGCCTATGCCTTCCTGCCCACGCTGGGCAACTTGGATATTCACCTCATCGCGGAGGGCCGCCACGAGCGCCTCTGGGATGTCCTTGGCGCCAACGTTCACACCTACGAAACCAACTTGGGCACCGTCCATGGCACCGCGTTCGCGGTGTGGGCCCCCAACGCTTTAGGTGTCGCGGTCGTCGGCGACTTCTGCGGGTGGAATGCCTCGCAATACCCCATGCGCTCGCTTGGTTCGAGCGGCGTCTGGGAAATCTTCATCCCCGGCATCGGGGCCGGCGAGACATACAAGTTCGCCATCCAGACCCAGCAGGGCAATCGTCGTGACAAAGCCGACCCGATGGCTAAGGCCACCCAGGCGCCGCCGGAGACCACCTCCGTGGTGGTGGATTCTCGCTACGACTGGAATGACGGCGACTGGCTGCGCGCCCGCTCGGAGAGCAATCCCGACCAGGAACCAATGTCCATCTACGAGGTGCACTTGGGTTCCTGGAAGATCGGCAAGGGCTACAAGGAGCTAGCCACTGAGCTTGTGGATTACGTCGCCGATCAGGGCTACACCCACGTAGAATTCATGCCCGTCGCCGAGCACCCCTTCGGCGGGTCCTGGGGCTACCAAGTGTCGGGCTACTTCGCTCCTACCGCCCGGTGGGGCAGCCCGGATGAGCTGCGCGCCCTCATTGAGGCCTTCCACCAGCGTGGCATCGGTGTCATCGTGGACTGGGTTCCCGCGCACTTCCCCAAGGACGACTGGGCGTTGGCTCGATTCGACGGCCCCGCTTTGTACGAGCACCCCGACTGGCGCCGCGGCGAGCAGAAGGACTGGGGCACCTACGTCTTCGACTTCGGCCGCAACGAGGTCCGCAACTTCCTCGTCGCCAATGCCCTCTACTGGATCGAAGAGTTCCACATTGATGGTCTGCGGGTCGACGCCGTCGCGTCGATGCTCTATCTGGACTACTCCCGCGAAGACGGCGAGTGGGAACCGAACCAGTTCGGCGGCCGCGAGAACCTAGAGGCGGTGCAGTTCCTCCAGGAGATGAACGCCACCGTCCACCGCGCCCATCCCGGCGTGCTCACCATCGCCGAGGAATCGACCTCCTGGCCGGGGGTCACCGCACCGACCGAGCACGGTGGCTTGGGATTCAGCCTCAAGTGGAACATGGGCTGGATGAATGACACCCTCGAGTACTTCAAGCTCGACCCGGTTCACCGCGAGTACCACCACAACGAGATCACGTTCTCGATGATCTACCAGTACTCCGAGAAGTACGTTCTTCCCTTCTCCCACGACGAGGTCGTCCACGGCAAGGGGTCCCTGTGGGGCCGCATGCCCGGCGACGATTGGAACAAGGCCGCGGGCCTGCGCACCCTCTTTGGGTACATGTTCTCTCACCCGGGCAAGAAGCTCATGTTCATGGGCCAGGAGTTCGGTCAGACCGGCGAGTGGAACGAGGCTTACTCCATCGACTGGTCAAACCTGGAAGGCTGGGGCCACGAGTTCCACGTCGGCATTCAGCAGTTGGTCAAGGATATTCACTGGACTTACCGCGCTATCCCCGCGCTTCACTCCCTCGACTCCAGCCCGGAGGGTTTCCAGTGGATCAAGGGCGACGCCGCAGCCCAGAACCTCCTGGCCTTCGTCCGCTGGGGCACTGATGGCTCCGGCGTCCTGTCCGTGATCAACCTCTCTGGTTCTTCGCACCCCAAGTTCACCCTGGGTAGCCCCCGTGGTGGGCGCTGGGAGCTGGTGCTCAACAGCGACGACGCTAAGTACGCCGGCGCGGGCAACAACCTCCCGCACACCGTCAGCACGAATGGTTCCGGGTGGGATGGTTTCGAGGATTCCCTGACCCTCGACATCCCGGCTAACTCCGTCCAGTGGTACCGCTGGGTCGGATAACCGGGACGGATAGCCTCCGGCGCTACTTCAGTTGAAGGACTGGGTCGCCGAAGGAAGCATCAAGGTGGAGTTCGCCGGGCTCCACCTTTTTTGCGTTCGTGACCACGACGACGGTGATCATCGAGGGTACTTTGGCCTCCAGGTCGGCGAGGTTGTTCAATCGCACCACGGGGGCGCCTGCCTCGACCTTGTCGCCGCGCACGGCAATTGCTTCAAAACCCTCGCCGTCAAGCTTTCCGGTGTCGATCCCGACGTGGACCAGGACCTCCACCCCGGAATCTGTGCGCACGGTGAAGGCATGAGCTGTGCGGAACATCATGATGATCTCGCCCTCGACCGGAGAGACGACGGACTCTCCGGCGGTCTTCACACCGAATCCGTAGCCCACGGTGCCCTGCGCGAAGGTCGGGTCCGGGACCTCGGACAACGGGATGATCTGACCGCTTACAGGCGCGATGAGCTGGGTTTTCTTGTGTCCGAACAACGTGGGTCTCCTCGGAAGACGGGAATAGTTACCTCAATCATAGACCCTATTCGGGGGTAAGATCTGATCACTGACTTCGGGTGGTCAACCTGCCGATATGAAGAGCCAAATAGGCGGTCTCGTTCTTGCTCAAACCACGCTTGAGTTCTCCTTCCAGATAGCCTCCGATGATCTCTGCTATTGCCCACGACCGGGCAAGCGAATCCCGGATGGCGGCGACGACCTCGCTTTGGCCCTCCTCATACGTGCTGGCCTTGTCAATCCGGGAGAACAGGTAGCGGATGTGGGTGATGAAGCGCGCAGTTGCGCGTTCATTCTTCGACAGCTCGATGCCGGACTCGCGGCTGACAATCGACAGGATCTCATCGATCATCGTCGTCATCGCGACGGCGAGTGGGATCCGCGAGCTGGTGAACTGGGTGCTCACCGCGTGGAGTGCGAAGGCCGCCGCCTCCACCGGCGGCAACGTCACCCCCAGCTCCGCCATGGTCATCCGGCAGACGTGTCGGCCAAAGTCCAACTCCTGGGGGTAGAGCTGGGCGATGTCGGCCTCGAGGGGGAAGTCGATCTGCTCCCCGGTGCGGCTTCGTTTAACGGCGGCGTGGAGGTGGTCCGCGATGGGCAGCAGCAGGGCCTGCGGGTTGGCCATCCCCAATCTATCTTCGGCAGCGGTGACGACATGGCGTGCCAGGGTGAGGATGTCGGCGGGGAGGGCGCTGAGGGCGTCGGCAATGGAAGCAGCGCGCTGTTGGGTCTCCAACACGTAGGTCATTTCGACTCGGGCAGGGTCAAGCTGCTCGCCCTTGGACACCCCGAATCCCACTCCCCGGCCGAGAATGACGAGGCTCCTACCGGCGTCATCGGTGGCCTGGACAACGTTGTTGTTGTAGCGCCGCTGCAGCCACAGCATGACTAACTCGATTCCACCTTGGCCGCAGTGAGGGGAAGGTCTGTGCTCACGACGATGGTCACCAGCGATGGAACCTTTTCGGCCAAGGCCACCAGGTCGGTCAACTGCACCACGGGTGTGCCTGCCTTGACCTGATCGCCCTGGGCAGCGAGGGCATGAAAGCCCTCCCCCTTCAAAGAGACCGTATCGACGCCGATGTGGACAAGCACCTCCTCACCCTTCGGGGTGCGCACAGCAAAGGCATGAGCAGTGGGAAAGAGCACGATGATCTCGCCGTCGACTGGAGAACGCACGATGTCGCCCGCGGTTTCCACCGCGAATCCCTCTCCGAGCATTCCCTGCGCGAAGACCGGGTCCGGGACCTCGGACAAGGGGATGATGGTGCCCTCGACGGGCGCTACCACCTGGGAGGCCTTCTTAAATCCAAACATCTTTGTGCTCCTAATCGTCGAGGTCCATGAGGTCAGCAATGGCGTTTTTGTACAAGACCGCCTTAGCACCGTAGACGGCCTGAATCCCGCCGGATACCTCAAGCACGTCGACGGCCCCGAGGGCTCTCAACGCATCTCGGTCCACGGCCGCGGAGTCCTTCACCGACACCCGGAGGCGGGTGATGCAGGCATCGAGGTCTTCGATGTTGTCCTCCCCGCCCAAGGCCGCGAGGATGTTCGTGGCCTCGGAATAGAGAGCATCCTTTTTCGTGCCCTTGGCGGTTGTGCCATCGTCATCGGTGGTGGCAGCAGGAGCCTCCGTGTCCGCCAGATGGCCGGGGGTGGGCACCATGAAGCGGGTGATGTACCAGCGGAAGACCACGTAGTAGAGGCAGAACCAGATGATTCCTACGGGGATGACGTACATCCAGTGGGTCTTAGCCTCACCCTGGAAAACACCGAAGAGCAAGAAGTCGATGAGGCCGCCGGAGAAGGTATTGCCGATGCGGATGTTCAGCAGGTCTGCCACGAGGAAGCTCAAGCCGTCGAAGAAGGCGTGGATGACGTAGAGCAGCGGGGCCACGAAGAGGAACATGAACTCCAGCGGCTCGGTGATGCCGGTGATGAACGAGGTCAGGGCGACACCGAGGAACAGGCCCAGGTAGCGAGCGCGGCGATCTTTGGGCACGCAGTGGTACATGGCCAGCGCGGCGCCTGGCAGACCGAACATCATGGTGGCAAAACGCCCGGCGAAGTAGCGGGTACCTTCCGTGTACAAGCCCTGGTGAGTCGGGTCGGCCAATTGGGCGAAGAAGATCTTCTGCGCGCCGACGACCGTCTCCCCGGCGACCTGCTCGACTCCGCCGAGCTCGGTGTACCAGAACATGGGATAGATCGTGTGGTGGAGGCCAACTGCGCCGGAGAGGCGGAGGAGGAAACCGTAGAGGAAGGTTCCGAAGGCGCCCAAGGAGGCCATTCCGTCGCCAGCGCTGATGAGCAGTTGCTGGAACGGCGGCCAGATGAGGTAGAACGCCGCTCCGATGAGGACGGCGGCTCCGGCGGTGACGATGGGCACGAACCGGGAGCCGCCAAAGAATCCAAGCACCGCCGGCAGTTGGATATTGTGATAGCGATTGTGCAGGTAGACAGTGATCGAGCCGATGACCAGGGCGCCGATGATGCCGGTATCGATCGCCTGTCCCTCGGGATTGAACACCTTGAGAAGTGAGGCGGTCGTGCCCGTCATGACGAGGTAGCCGACGACACCAGCCAGCGCCGCCGTTCCCTTGTCGCGCCGTGCCAAGCCGATACACAGACCGACGGCCAGCAGTAGCGCCAAGTTAGCGAAAATCACGCTGCCCGCGTCCGACATCACGGTGAAGATGCCTTGCGCGACAGCGTTGTCCAGGACGGGGTAGGCCTCGACCGTCGTGGGGTTTGATAGGGCTCCGCCGATGCCAAGGAGCAAGCCCGCGGCCGGGAGGATAGCAATGGGAAGCATGAAGGCCTTGCCGACCTTCTGCATTGTCTTAAACACCTTGCCCTTGGGGGTGGGCCTCGTCGGGGTGTTGGTGGACATGATGAGCTCCGATCTCCATAGTGGGAGTTCGCAAGCCAAATGGCCGGGGGTGATGCCTCAGTGAGTAACATTCCCCCGCCGGGGGTAATCGATGCTTATCTTACTAGAAAAGCGCGCTCGCCATCTTCGTTCGGGCGGCGGTGACGCGCGGATCGGCGGCGTCGAAAAGCGCCAACAGCTCGATGAGGCGAGCCCGCACGCGATCCTTCTCCGGGGTATGCAACAACCCGATGAGGCGGTCGAAGGCCCGCTCGGGCGCACCTGCAACGATTTCTGCGTCAACCGCAGCAAACTGCTTATCGACGTCCGCGGGGTCAGCCTCTGCGGCTGCCATCGGGTCGTCGTCGGGGTTCATCCGCTTGAGCAACAGGGTGGTGTTTCGAGCCTGCTGGATGTCCTTGTTCTCCGGCTCCTCGGCGAGGATCTCTTCGTAGAAGGCGATTGCGGCATCGAAGTCGCCGGCGTTGAGCGCCTCCATGGCAGCGTCCAACCGCGGATCTTCTTCAGCGGGCTGTTCTTCGGCTCCCGCGGCATCAAGCCCCTGCAACTGGGGAGCAACCTCATTGACCAGGCCGGTAAGCCATTGGTCCAGGACCTCGCGGGGCTGGGCACCTTCGAACTGGGTGAGGGGACGCCCGCCGGCCAACGCGATGACCGTGGGCAGCGCCTGCACCCCGAAGGCCTGCGCTACCTCTGGGTGGGTATCCGCATCCGCGTAACCCACGATGAAGCGCAGGTTTCCGGCCGCGGCCAACGCCTGCAGATCAGCCTTTAGTTGCTCAGACTCGGGACTCCGCGAGGAACCCGCCATGACGATGACCGGCACCTGGAGCGAGCGACGCACGACATCGGCTTCGAAATTTTCCGGAGTGACCTCGATAAAGGAGGCAATGGCTCCAGCAGGCTGCTGACGAGCTTCCGCTTGAGCCTTGACATCAGCCAAGTCGATGGCGCCGGACACATAACGATGGGGGGTGGTCATCTACTTCTCTTCCTGGGACAAACGCGACTCCACGGCCGCGACCTTCTGGTGCAACTGGTCTTGGTGGCCCGGGCGGATATCCGCCTTGAGCACCAAGGACACGCGCGGAGAGACAGCGAGGACGGCATCAGTGGCGCGTTTGACCACGTCCATGACCTCATCCCACTCCCCCTCCACGAGGGTGAACATGGCATTGGTTTCGTTGGGCAACCCCGACTCACGCACGACTCGCACGGCCGCCGAGACGGCATCGGCCATCTCAGCATCAGCCGTCGCCGTCACTGCGGGGGCAACCGAGAAGGCGATGATCATGGGGACAAGGCTACCCTCTTATCTGCGGTCCCAGCACCCTCGGTGCCAATGGCGGCGGTCCTCGGCTCCCCGGCCCACCTCCTTCGGCCACGCGACGATATGGGCCGTGCCCGGCGGGATGTTCTGATTGCAGCCAGGGCAGATATAGAACTTGATGGCGGCGGACGCACTCATGTGCCGCATGAGATACAGCTCGCCGTGTGGGCCTTCGACGGTTTGCGTGCCAAAGACATCCGTCGGCAAGGGGCGCAGCTCAGGCCGCACAGACCGATTACGACGAGGCATTAGAACAACCGCAGCTCGTTGCTTTCCGTGCCACGCAGGGAGTGATAATCGAGCGTGACGCAGCGGATGCCGCGATCTTCCGCGAGCAAACGGGCCTGGGGCTTGATCTCCTGCGCGGCGAACACTCCGGTCACGGGCTTGAGTAGCTCATCTCGATTGAGCAGCTCAAGATAGCGGGTGAGCTGTTCCACGCCGTCGATCCCGCCGCGCCGCTTAATCTCCACCGCGATGGTCGCCCCGCGGGGATCCCGAGCCAAAATGTCGACCGGGCCGATAGCCGTGGGAAACTCGCGGCGGACCAGCTCGTAGCCGTCGCCTAGGGTCGTGATGTGTTCGGCCAGCAACTCTTGCAGGTGGGCCTCGACGCCATCTTTGACCAGACCGGGATCAACGCCCAGGTCGACGGACGTATCGTGCTGAATGCTCTCGATGGTGATGCGCAACTGCTCACCCTTGGGGTTTTCCACGATCCACAAGAGTTCCCCGGTATCGTCGCCATCGGCATCGGTGATGGGCTGCTCGACCAGGGTGCACGGAGGTGTCATCCAGTTGAGGGGCTTGTAGGCGCGATCATCCGCGTGAATGGAGACTGACCCGTCAGCCTTGATCATCAGCAGGCGATCCGCCTTCGGCAGATGGGCCTCAAGGCGGCCAACGTAATCAACAGAGCAACGAGCAATGACAAGACGCATGCGTTACAGGGTAGCTGGAACCTAGCGACCGTTCTGGTGCCGGGTGATGCGATTGCGGAGCTTGTTGAAATCAGTGCGCTCTTGACGGATATTCGGGGCAGACTCCATCCAGGCGGTCAGCGCCATGAGACCCCGGGAATCCACCACAATTTCATAGAGCTGTCCGTCATTGGAGATGGTGGTCACTTTCAGACTGGGGTCCATGAACGAGGCCTCCCGGTCCGTCAGCGGGCGACTATCCAGGAACTCCAACTGCTGTCGGTTGAGCACCAGGTCCGCCCCAGGTGACAGGGAGCGGAGCTTGTAGTAGTGCAATTCTTCCCCGTTATAGCGCACCCGGCCATGCCGCCAACCGTGCGTACCGGAGGCAGGAAGCCGTCGAATAATCACCGACGTGCCCTGAGAACGCAGCGTCAGAAACCGCCAGAGCGCAAGCAACATCGCCACGGCGGCGATCACAACCAGGACCCAGGCGACAATCTCCACAGACGTTCCCCTCTCATGCTGTATAGGCCAGAATTCTAGTCCCACACTAGGGATATCCCCAACACGGTGGGAGCAGACAAGCACAAGCACCGCTGACCCGAGACGGGACAGCGGTGCATGTGAGAGGAAGAGGCGGTGCCTAATGTCAGGCTTCGGCCTTCCGGCGGACGGCCTTGAGGCCGGCCTCAGCGCGAGCACGAACATTCTCGTCCTCAGCCTGGAGCTCGGACTCGGCGGCAGAGGAATCAACCTCATCAGCCCAGACCGCGTAATCCGCGAGGATAGTAACCTTCTCCGCAGACACGGAGAGGAAACCACCCTGAACGGCGGCGACGAGCTTGTCACCGTCGATCGGACGGATGGTCACGACGCCATTTTCGACCAGCTGGCCGAGCATGGGCTCGTGTCCGGACAGCACGCCGATCTCACCCTCGGTGGTCTGCGCGGTGACGATGCTGGCCTGTCCAGACCAGAGCATGCGCTCCACGGAGACCAGTTCCACGGTGATGTCAGCCATGTGCGTCTCCTCTTACTTCTCGGTGAGCTTCTTGTAAGCGGCCTCGACGTCGTCCAGGCCACCGAGGCCGTTGAAGGCCTGCTCGGGGTAGTGATCGAAGTCGCCGTCGCAGATGCGCTCGAAGGCTTCAATCGTGTGCTCCAGCGGGACGTAGGAGCCCGGGATGCCGGTGAACTTCTCCGCAACGAAGAAGTTCTGGCCCAGGAAGCGCTCCAGACGACGTGCACGCTGCACGGTGATCTTGTCCTCTTCAGACAGCTCGTCCATACCAAGGATGGCGATGATGTCCTGGAGTTCCTTGTTCTTCTGCAGGATGCCGATGACGCGCTGAGCGACAGCGTAGTGGCGCTCGCCGACGATCGACGGCTCGAGGATACGAGACGTCGAGGACAGCGGGTTCACGGCCGGGTAGATGCCCTTGGAAGCGATGCTTCGGTCGAGCTCGGTCGTGGCGTCAAGGTGCGCGAAGGTGGTGGCCGGAGCCGGGTCGGTGTAGTCGTCAGCAGGGACGTAGACGGCCTGCAGCGAGGTGATCGACTTACCCTTCGTGGAGGTAATGCGCTCCTGAAGAACACCCATCTCATCAGCCAGGGTGGGCTGGTAACCCACGGCGGAGGGCATACGACCCAGCAGGGTCGAGACCTCAGAGCCGGCCTGGGTGAAACGGAAGATGTTATCGATGAACAGCAGGACGTCCTGGTGCTGAACATCGCGGAAGTACTCCGCCATGGTCAGACCGGACAGAGCCACGCGCATACGGACTCCCGGCGGCTCATCCATCTGGCCGAACACGAGAGCGGTGTCCTGAAGAACACCCATCTCTTCCATTTCGAGGTGAAGGTCGGTGCCCTCACGGGTGCGCTCGCCGACGCCGGCGAACACGGAGGTACCGGAGAACTCGCGGGCGATACGGGTAATCATCTCCTGGATGAGGACCGTCTTGCCCACACCGGCGCCGCCGAACAGGCCAATCTTGCCGCCCTTGACGTACGGGGTCAGCAGGTCAATGACCTTGATGCCGGTCTCGAGGATTTCGGTCTTGCCTTCGAGCTGGTCGAAGGGCGGGGGCTCGCGGTGGATGCCCCACTGCTCGCCATCGCGGCCGAGGCCCGGAACGTCAAGGCAGTCACCGAGGGCGTTGAACACGTGGCCCTTGACAACGTCACCGACGGGAACGGAGATCGGCTTGCCGGAGTCCACGACCTGGGCGCCGCGAACGAGGCCGTCGGTCGGTGCCATGGAAACGGCGCGGACGAGGTTATCACCGAGGTGCTGGGCAACCTCAAGGGTGATGGTCTTGGCGACTGCTTCGAGGGTGACCTCGACAGTCAGTGCGTTGTAGAGGGCCGGCAACTCGCCGCGCGGGAATTCCACGTCGACGACCGGACCAATGACACGCACGACACGGCCGGCGGTAGACGCCTGCGGTGCGTTCTGCTCTGCGAGAGCTGTAGTCATTTTCTAGTCACTTTCTCCGCTATCGGACAGCGCGCCAGCGCCACCGACGATCTCTGTGATTTCCTGGGTGATCTGTGCCTGACGGGCCTGGTTAGCCACGCGGGACAGGTCTTTGACCAGCTCCGTGGCGTTATCAGTTGCAGACTTCATCGCGTTTCGACGCGAGGCGGACTCCGAGGCCGAAGACTCGAGGAACTTCGCGTACAGGCTGCGCGACACGTACTTCGGAAGCAGCTCGGACAGCAAGGTGTCCGCGTCGGGCTCGAAGTCGTAATCGGGGCTGATGGATCCCTCGGGGGAACCCTGCATGCTCTCGCCCAGGTTGAGGTCCTCATCCTGGATGACCGGCTCAACCGGCAGCAGCTGGAGGACACGCGGAGTCTGCGTCAGCATGGACTCGAACTCCGTGTACACCACGTGCAGCTGGTCAAAGCCACGGACAGGGGCACCGTCGGTGTGAACACCGTCGCGGTACTTGGCCTCCCCGTTGGAGCTGGCGACGAAGCCGTCAATGAGGTGACGACGCACATCGTGGGTCAGGTCCCACTGCGGGTCCTGGGAGAACCCGGTCCACGAGCCAGCGACTGGCTTTTCGCGGAACTTGTAGTATCCAACGCCCTTACCACCGGTGACGTAGCGCACGACTTCGTAACCAGCTTCTTCGAGCATCTTCTCGAGCTCGGCGGCCTTCTTGAGCACGTTGTGGTTGTAGCCACCACACATGCCGCGGTCCGAGGTGATGACGAGCACGGCGGCAACCTTGCCGTCCTCACGCTCGCGCAGCATCGGGTGATCGAGGGAACTCGCGGCCGCGAGACGCTCCATGACGCTGTTGAGCTCATGGGCGTACGGCAGGGATGCCTCGACCCGGGCCTGCGCCTTGGTGATGCGCGAGGTCGCGATCAGCTCCTGAGCCTTGGTGATCTTCTTGGTCGAGTTCACGGACCGGATTCGGTCACGCAATTCGCGAAGATTAGCCATGGTTCACACTCCTCCCTTCGTTGTTAATGACGGTTATCGAATGGGGCATGAATGCCCTACTTCTTAGCCGTCTTGCGAGAGACGTTGAGCTGAGTCTTGCCGACCTGATCGCCGGACAGTGCCTCAACCTCGGGCTCGTTGATAACAACGTGGCCTTCGGTGGTCTGGAAGGTGCGACCGAACGCGTCGTTGGCAGCCAGCAGGGCTTCCTTGGACTCGTTCGACAGCTCCTTGCCGCCGGCAATCTGCTCGTAGACCTCAGGGTTGTTCGCACGAACGTACTCGTGCAGCTCGGCCTCGTAGCGACGGACATCTTCGACGGGAACGACATCGAAGACACCTTCGCCGGCGAGCCAGATCGAGATGATCTGGTACTCAACGGGCTGCGGGGTGTTCTCGGCCTGCTTGAGCAGCTCGACCAGACGCTGGCCACGCTCAAGCTGTGCCTTGGACGCGGAGTCCAGGTCAGAAGCGAAGGTGGCGAAAGCCTCCAGGTCGCGGTAAGCAGCGAGATCCAGACGCAGGGAGCCTGCGACCTTCTTCATGCCCTTGGTCTGAGCGGCGCCACCGACACGGGAGACGGAGACACCGACGTTGATGGCCGGTCGGACACCCTGGTTGAACAGGTCCGACTCCAGGAAGACCTGGCCGTCGGTGATGGAGATGACGTTGGTCGGAATGAAGGCCGACACGTCGTTCGCCTTGGTCTCAATGATCGGCAGGGCGGTGATGGAACCCGCACCCAGCTCGTCGTTGAGCTTTGCGGCGCGCTCCAGCAGACGGGAGTGCAGGTAGAACACGTCGCCCGGGTATGCCTCGCGGCCCGGCGGGCGGCGCAGCAGAAGGGAGATCGCACGGTAGGCCTCGGCCTGCTTGGTCAGATCATCGTAGATGACCAGGACGTGGGCGCCCTGGTACATCCAGTGCTGAGCCAGAGCAGCACCGGTGAACGGTGCGAGCCACTTGAAGCCAGCAGAGTCGGAGGCCGGGGCCGCCACGATGGTGGTGTAGTCGAGGGCACCATTTTCTTCGAGGGTCTTGCGGACCGCTGCGATGGTGGAGCCCTTCTGACCGATAGCGACGTAGATGCAGCGAACCTGCTTCGTCTTGTCGCCGGACTCCCAGTTGGCCTTCTGGTTGAGGATGGTGTCGATGCAGACCGCGGTCTTGCCGGTCTTACGGTCACCAATGATCAGCTGACGCTGACCACGGCCGATCGGGGTCATCGCGTCGATGGCCTTGATACCGGTGGCCAACGGCTCCTCAACGGGCTGGCGCTGCAGCACCGACGGTGCCTGCAGTTCGAGGACTCGCTCCCCTTCCGCCTCGATGGCACCAAGGCCATCGATCGGAACGCCCAACGGGTTAATTACTCGGCCGAGGAACTTCTCTCCGACCGGAATGGACAGGACTTCTCCCGTCCTCTTGACTTCTTCACCCTCCTTGAGGGTTTCGAAGTTACCCAGGACCACGACGCCGACAGAGTCGGTGTCAAGGTTCTGCGCGACGCCGATGACGCCGCCCGGGAACTCAAGCAGCTCATTCGCCATGACCGACGGGAGGCCCGAAACTCGGGCAATACCGTCAGCTGCCGAAATGACCACGCCGACCTCCTCACGGGAGGCCTCCGCGGAGTAGCTCGA
The DNA here is from genome assembly GCF_030408455.1 of Corynebacterium atrinae. NCBI lineage: Bacteria > Bacillati > Actinomycetota > Actinomycetes > Mycobacteriales > Corynebacteriaceae > Corynebacterium > Corynebacterium atrinae. The sequence continues at coordinate 1,057,995 of NZ_CP046977.1, read as the reverse complement.
GGTGTAGTTCGCAATCGCGCTACGGATCTCATCGGAGGAGATCATCAGCTCCGCCATGTTCTTCCTGCTCTCGGTTGTATCTTCCAGCATTATTTTTGTCGTTATGTAGTCGTGTACTAGACGAGGTTGGCCCGCAGTCGGGCGAGCTTGCCCGCCGTACTGCCGTCAATGATCTCGTCGTCAACGCGGATAGTCATACCACCGAGGAGGCTGGGGTCAACCTCAGAATGGATGGACATCTCACGACCGTAAATTCGTCCCAGCTTGTCGGCTAGTGCCGCCTGCTGGCCGTCGTTCAGCTCTTGAGCAGTGACGACCGAAGCAACCGAACGGCCCTGCAGGGATGCTGCAGCGGACGAGAGGTGTGCGATGTCGTCAATCGGGTTGTGCTCCGGGCGGCCGATGACCTGAAGCGCGAGGGCTTCCGTCACCATCGACACCTTGCCGTAGAGCACGCTCGCGAGCAGACCGCGCTTGCGTTCCGGCCCCGACGTCCGGTCAGAGAGAAGCTGAGTCAGCTCACCCTCACGATCCAGGACGCGGGACAGACGGAAGAGTTCTTCTTCCACCTGGGAAAGCTGGCCCTGGAGCTCGGCGCTGCGGAAAAATGCGCGGCGACCAAGTGACACCAGGCCCGTGCGGAACTCGCGCGGGGTGGACCATGTCTTGGCGGCGGCTTCGACAAGCACCGACAGGGTGCTTTCAGAAACCTTGCCTCCAAACACGGCCCGGATAAGTCCCGTGCGCTGCTCCGGCGTCGTCGATGCCTCGGCGACGGCGACGCGCAGGGCGCGATCGCTGTCGAGGACCCCGACGACGTCGAAAAGCTCGGTTCCGGTCTGGGCGGAAACGGCGATGGCGTTATCCGAACCCTGGACGAGATTGTCCAGGTAGGACTCCACCTGTGCTAGTGCTTCGCGGCTCGCTGCGTGCATGGCGCTCACTTTCCGGCCGGTGCCACAGAGTCGAGCTCAGAGAGGAACGAGTCGATCGTGCCGGAGCGCTTGGTGGCGTCGGAAAGCTCGCCACCGAGCAGACGCTCGGCCAGATTGATCGAATTCTGTCCCATCTCCTGCCGAAGCTCCACCACGACCTGCTCACGCTGGGCCAGTAGCTGCCTCTCACCGGACGCGATGATGCGGTTGCTCTCCTCGGCGGCCTGTGCCTTCATCTCAGCCTCGATCTGCTTGCCCTTCTCGCGGGCCTGCTCACGGATCTCGGCTGCCTCAGCACGTGCCTCGGCGAGCTGCGCGTTGTACTTCTCAAGTGCGGCCTTCGCCTCAGCCTGTGCGGCCTCGGCGCGCTGAATGCCACCCTTGATCCGGTCCTCACGCTCCGTCAGGACCTCCTGGAACTTCGGAAGAACAAACTTGCCGAAGATAATCAGGATGATTACGAGCGGAATGATGGACCAGACGATGTCGTAGGTCTTGGGCAGGAGGATGGAGTTGCCGCCTTCCCAGGGAAGGGTTTCACCCGCCTCTGCCGCAAGGTAATAAATGACGTTCGTCATGAGTCTCCAGTCTTAAAGGGGTGTAGTTACCGCTCGGAATTAGAGGCTGGAGAACAGGAAGCCAGCGACCAGGCCGATAAGAGCCAGGGCCTCAACGAAGGCGATGCCCAGGAACATGGTGGTACGCAGCTGGCCGGCCATCTCGGGCTGGCGAGCCATGCCCTCGAGTGCCTTACCAACGAGGATGCCGATGCCCAGGCCCGGGCCGATGGTGGCGATGCCGTAGCCAATGGCGCCAAGGTGTGCAACCTGAGCAGCATTCTCAGTCTGAGCCAGGATGATCTCGTTCATGAAAGTCGTTCCCTTTCTAGGTGCCCGGTGTAGTTCGCCGGGACTTGAAGTGATTCTGTGGGGTTATTCAGTTGGCCGCGTTGATTCGCGACTTGTCAGTGCGAGTCCGCATGCAGCGACAGTTCGATGTACACCGCCACCAGCAGGGCGAAAATGTACGCCTGCAGGAAGATAATGATGCACTCGTAGAGCGTGAAGAGGACTGCTGCCAGGATGGTCACACCAGAAAGTGCAGTCCAGCCGTTCATCTGCCAGAAGAAGAAGTTCGTGGCGGAGTACAGCAGAACCAGGATCAGGTGTCCCGCAAGGAAGTTCGCCATGAGACGAAGAGCGAGAGTGACCGGACGCATGATGAAGGTTGAGAAGAACTCAATCGGCACCACTAGGAAGTGGAGAACCAGCGGCAAGTTCGGGATGACCACGGAGGACTTCATGAACTTACCGAAGCCGTAACGCTTAGCTCCGGCGTAGATCATGGTGAAGTAGCCCAAGATGGCCAGCGCGATCGGCATACCGATGCGGGCGTTGGCCGAGATGTTCAAGCCCGGAATAATCGTCGACACATTCATGAAGAGGACGGCGAAGAAGATGGTGGCGATGACCGGCAGGAACCGGCGGCCTTCCTTCTTGCCAAGGATGTCCTCAGCGATGTGGATGCGGACGAAGTCCATTGCGAGTTCTGCAACATTCTGCAGGCCCGACGGAATCAGCTTGGGATTCCGGAAGGCGACAAGGAAAAGGACGACCAGAATTGCTGCCATCAGAAGACGGACCAGCATCAGTCGATCCAGTGCGAACCACCCGTTAGCGAAGTCGTTAAACAGGATTTGGCCGTAGTATTGCCCCGGGAAAAATTCCGAGTCCAGATCGGGTGCGTGAAATTCACCCTTCATGGACAGTGTTGTAACGCTCAGCGTTCTCTCCCGTGTTCGGGCCGTGTGGATTGTCACTTCCAGCACGGTGCGATGGACGTCTGAAAAACTCTTCTGACACCACCACGGACTCCGTCGCACATCAGCGAGGTGGCGCCAGGGGACCACAGACCGGTTGTATGCCCTTCCCGAAGGAGGCCACTGAACTTGCCGGGGTAACCCGCAGGACAGCCTATCAGTCGTGCCCGGGTTTCTCGCACCCTGGTCCGTTGTGTTTTCACCCTCCCCCGAGGCCGTCGATCCACCCCGGCCAAAAACCCCCTGTAACTGGGAATTTTCCCCCGCTTGTAAGGTCGATCACACCATAATGTGTTCAACCTCCGACGGGGGTACCCACCCCCAAGCCAGATAAGCGGGGGTAAAGTGCCTGCGCTTTCCCTCCCCCGCCGATGGGGCTAACTATCAGACCTTTTGCGGCAGTCAGTTGACGTAGGTGACCCGCGCGGTGATGACACCCCACACCTCGGTACCGAGGACGACGATGAGCGCGATCACGGTGGTAACGAACAAGGCGGTGCGGTCGTAGAACGTCATGTCGCGGAGGACGAAGAGGACGACGAGCAGGACGACGATCTTGAGCAGCCAGCTGCCTAACACCACGGCTCCGGTGGTCGCGGCGCTCGTCGACGAGGTCATGAGAACACTGAGCGCGGTGAGCAGAACAAAGCCGCCACCGATGGCAGCTCCGATGAGCACGCCCCAGATACCGGGCAGATCACGCAGTGCCCCCCAGAGGACCAGGGAAATCACCGTGATAGCGACCAGGGCGATAGAGCCGAAGCGCACGGCTCGCAGGAGTGGTCGCCGGGGGTCGTCGTACTGGGAGACAGAAGCGGTGGATTCCATGAAGCGACATCCTACCGCCCCGCTCACTCACGGGGCCGATGGATCCTGGTCAATAACCACGCGGGTGGGTGGAACCTGGCGTCCGAGTTTGCCGGCCCGCAGCGGAATGAGGGTGACGCCGAAGGCGACGAGGAAGGCGAGGAACAGCAGGGCGAGGGCGTAACGGGCCGGGATGATGGAGAAGCTCACGGCGCCGAAAGCGACGACACACACCCACATGTTGAGCACAAGGACGGTGCGGCGGTGGGTATGCCCGAGGGAGAGCAGCCGGTGGTGCAGGTGCATTTTGTCCGCGGAGAACGGTGAGGTGCCGCGGGAGAGGCGCCGCAACACGGCAAGCACGAGGTCAAGCACGGGCACGAAGACCGCTGCGGCGACAACGATGATGGGGCTCATCAACGCAACGATTTCGGCGGTGCCGTAGAGCGACATGTTGATCTTGCCCGAGGCGGACGTGGAGGCGGCGGCGAGGAGAAGCCCGATGAGCATGGACCCTGAGTCGCCCATGAAGATGCGCGAGGGCTCGAAGTTGTGGGGCAGGAAGCCGAGGCACACGCCCACGAGCCCGGCGGCGATGATGGCCGGCGGATAGGCGGACACGGCACCACCCTGGTCGTGGAGGACGGTGAGGGAAAAGACCAAGATGGCGGCACCGGCGATCATGCCCAGGCCCGCGGCGAGGCCATCGAGACCGTCCACGAAGTTGATGGCGTTGACCAACGCCACGGTGAACAAGGTGGTGATGATCGTGGCTTGTACCTGGTCAAGCACGACGGTGGTGCCGTCTCCGATCGGCAGGTACAGCAGCGTCCACGACAGGCCCAGGATGCTCATGATGATCGCCGAGAGCACCTGGCCGATGAGTTTGGTGATCGCGTCTAGTTCATATAAATCGTCCAACACCCCGACGAGGACGATGGCAAATGCGGACCAGATGACGGCGTTCATTTCCGGGGTGATCGGCATGAACCCGCGGGTCAGCGCCGGTAGCTGGGCGGCCAGGAAGACGGCGGCAAGGAACCCGGAGAACATGGCCACGCCCCCGAGCCGGGGCGTCGGCTGCTTGTGTACGTCGCGTTCTCGGATCTCGGCCACGCGACCGGACCGGACCATGATGGAACGAATGACCCCGGTGGCCAGGTAGGTTATCGCCGCGGCGACGAGGATGACCAGCCCCAGTTCGCGCAGCGGGACACCCGCTCCCATTTAGGCGGTTCCCCGCAACGCCTCCGCTGACATGCCGAGGACCTCCCCGATGCGCTCGGCCGTGATGGCACCTTCGCGCAGGATGTGCGGGGCCGGACCGGACAAGTCAATGATCGTGGAGGCCTCGCCGACGGGGGTCTCTCCCCCATCAAGGTAGACCGACACGGCGTTGCCCAGCTGTTGCTTGGCGGCGATGGCGGTGGTGGGCGGCTCATGGCCGGAGATGTTGGCCGAGGACACAGCCATCGGGCCCACCTCCCGGAGCAATTCTATGGCGACGGGGTGCAGCGGCATGCGCACCATGACGGTGCCCCGGGTATCACCGAGGTTCCACGGCAGGGACGGCGCCTGCGGGACGACGATGGACAGGCCACCCGGCCAGAACGCCTCGACGAGGGCCTCGGCCTGCGGGGTAAATTCCCGCACTAGCCCTTTGACGGTGTCCCAGGAGCCCACGAGCACCGGCACGGGCATGTCGGGCCCGCGCTTCTTGGTGGCCAGGAGGGTGGCCACCGCCTCGTTGTTGAAGGCATCGCACCCCAGGCCGTAGAGGGTATCCGTGGGCATGACGACCAGCCGTCCGCTGCGCGCAGCGTCGACAGCGGCACTCATGCCCTCAGCGCGGGTGACCTCATCGGCGCAGGAGTAGATCCGGCTCATAGGTGAATCCTCAGTCCTTATGTGGGTGTAGGGGGAGGTTATCAGTCTGACAGCTTACTCGCTGTGACAAACCGGGCCCGTCCGGTGAGGTCGCGGAGCACGGAAATCTGCTCAAATCCACCGTGCTGGCTCAGCACTGCTTGGACTTCTTCGGAGGTGGAATCGTCGTGCTCGATGCCGACGGCGGCACCGGGGCGTAGCAAGCGATGGATGAGCTCGACCATGTCGCTGATGATGTCCATCCCGCTCGGGCCGGCAAACACTGCTTCGGGGGGATCGGCATACACCTCCGGATCAAGATCCAGGGTCTCGGGAACGTAGGGCGGGTTAGTCACCACCAGGTCCACCGTTCCGTGCCACTGACGAAGGGTGTCGGGGTCAGTGACATCGCCTTGGAGCATGTCAACGCCCGTGCCCGCCGCATTGCGGCGCGCATAGTCAAGGGCTACAGCTTGCTTGTCGACGCCCGCGACTTCCGCGGCAGGGCACGCCGCCGCAATGTAGAGAGCAAGTGCACCGGAACCGGTGCACAGGTCAACGACCCGCGGGGCGTTAATCAGCGCCAGCTGGCGCACCCCCCAATCGGCGAGGACTTCTGTCTCGGGCCGGGGAATGAACACGCCCGGCCCGACAGTGAGGTCAAGCGGGCCGAATGGGGCGGTGCCCAGGATGTGCTGCAGCGGTTCGCGCCGCTCCCGGCGCTCTACCGCCTCCCAAAACCCCTCCGGGACGTCGGTACGCCCGTGCAGATCCAGCTGGCCGACGCCGTGGAAATGGGCGGCGATGAGCCGCGCATCGACCTCCGGGGAGGCGACGCCGGCGGCGGACAGTCGCTGCGCGGCGTCGATAAGCGCGGCGCGAAGCGCCTGACCCTCCATCGACCTACTCAGCCTCGAGCCGATCGGCGCGCTCGGAGGCCTGCAGCGCGGTGATGAGATCACCGAGGTTGCCATCAAGCACGGAATCGAGGTTGTTGGCCTTGAAACCGATGCGGTGATCGCTGATGCGGTTCTCCGGCCAGTTGTACGTGCGGATGCGCTCCGAACGGTCCATGTTGCGCACCTGCGCAGCACGGCCCTCAGCGGCCTCGGCGTCAGCCTTCTCGCGCTCCATCTGCTCCAAACGGGCCTGCAGCACCTGCATGGCGCGCGCCTTATTTTGAATCTGGGAACGTTCCTTCTGACACGTCACCACGATGCCCGAGGGCAAGTGGGTGAGGCGGACGGCAGAGTCCGTCGTGTTCACACCCTGACCACCCTTGCCCGAGGAACGGTAAACGTCCACGCGCAGATCCTTCTCATCGATCTCGACGGCACCCGGCTCATCGGTCTCCGGGAAGACCATGACGCCAGCGGCCGAGGTCTGGATGCGCCCCTGGGACTCGGTCACCGGAACGCGCTGGACGCGGTGGACGCCGCCCTCGAACTTGAACACGCTCCACGCACCATCGCGGCCCGCGTTCTTCGCCCGGAAAGACAAGGTGATGTCCTTGACTCCACCGAGATCCGACTCCGACAGGCCCAAGACCTCCCAGGTCAGACCATTCTTATCAGCGTAACGCTCATACATGCGCGCCAAGTCACCGGCGAAGAGCGCAGCTTCCTCCCCACCAGCACCCGCCTTGATCTCCATGATGATGTCATCGGCGTCATGGGGATCGCGCGGAGCCAACAGATCAGCGAGCTGCTCCTCCAACGCAATGGCCTCCGCCTCCAGGCGCTCGGCCTCGACCTTGAACTCATGGTCCTCATGGGCCATCTCGCGGGCTGCCTCCAGATCACCCTTGGTCTCCACCCACTGGGAGTTGACCTTGATGATCGGCTGCAGCTCGGCATAACGCTTCGACAGCTTACGGAACAGGGCTTGATCCCCCGCGGTCTCCGGGTCAGCCATCTGGGCCTCAATGCCCTGGTACTCCGAGACGATGTCGTCTACGGCAGAAACCCGGTTAGTCATTAGGAATAGTCCTCCTCGTCCCTATCCGCAGCCATCGGAGCGGAAGATGCAACCTGCATGAGGAACTCGCCATTGCTCTTCGACTTCTTCAGCTGCTTAATCAGCAAGTCAATAGCCTGCTGCGGGTCCAATGCCGAGAGGATACGCCGCAACTTGTGCATGATGCGGACCTCCTCCGGGGCGAGCAACAACTCGTCCTTGCGGGTACCCGACGGGTTGACATCCACGGCCGGGAACACCCGGCGCTCCGAGATCTTGCGATCCAGCTTGAGCTCGGCGTTGCCGGTGCCCTTGAACTCCTCGAAGATAACCGTGTCGCCAGCGGAACCGGTCTCCACCATGGCGGTGGCGATGATCGTCAGCGAACCGCCATTTTCGATGTTGCGGGCAGCACCGAGGAAACGCTTCGGCGGGTACAGGGCGTTGGAATCCACACCACCGGAGAGGATGCGGCCCGACGCCGGGGAGGAGTTGTTGTACGCACGACCCAAACGGGTGATGGAGTCGAGCAAGACTACGACGTCCTTGCCCTGCTCCACGAGGCGCTTCGCGCGCTCAATGGCCAGCTCCGCGATGGCAGTGTGCTCTGACGGCGGGCGGTCGAAGGTCGAGGCAATGACCTCACCCTTGACGGAACGCTGCATGTCCGTCACTTCTTCGGGGCGCTCATCGACGAGCACGACCATGAGGTAGCACTCCGGGTTGTTCGTCGAGATCGCGTTGGCGATGTTCTGCATGATCGTCGTCTTACCGGCCTTCGGCGGGGAGACGATAAGCGCACGCTGGCCCTTACCAATCGGCATGATGAGGTCAATGACGCGGGTGGTGAGAATCCGGGGATCCGTCTCCAGGCGCAGACGCTGGTTCGGGTACAGCGGAGTCAGCTTGGCAAACTCCGGACGGTTACGAGCCTCTTCGACCGACAGGCCGTTGACCGTCTCAACCCGGACGAGCTGGTTGTACTTCTGGCGGTTACGCCCCTGGCCATGGGTCTGCTGAGCACCCATCTTCACCTGGCCGGTGACGGCGTCACCGGAACGCAGGCCGAAGCGGCGGACCAACTGGTTGTTGACGTAGACGTCCGCGGAAGAAGGCTGGTAGCCCGTGGTGCGGACGAACGCGGCATTGTTGTCGAGGATATCGAGGATGCCCGCAACATCTTGCAGCTCCCCGCCGCCGTCATTGTGCTGATCCTGCTGCTGGTTACCCTGCTGATTGTTGTCGTTGAAGTCGCTTCCGCCCCCACGGTTGCGACGATTGCGACGGTTGCGGCGACCGCGGCGGCCTTCGCCGTCCTCATTCCGGTCGTTGCGATCATTCCGCTCATTCCGCTCGTTGCGGTCGTTGCGGCTGTTGCGATTATTGCGGTTGCCGCGGTTGTCCCGGCCCTCGCGGTTCTCGCGCTGATCGTCGGCGTTTGAGTTGTTGGAGTTATCTTCTACAGCACTATCGGCATGGACGGCGTTGTCACGCTTTTCCGGCCGAGAGTCCTGCTGCTGCTCCTCGCGCTTATCCCCGGAGTCCTGGGAATCCTGCTGGCTGTGGCGGGCGCGGTTGCGTCGGGCCCGGCGGGCAGCGGAACGCGACTCATAGCGGCCCTCATCGGAGCCATCCTGTGAGTTCTCTTGGGAGCCCTGGCTATCGCCGGACTGGGCGGGCTCGTCCTGCTTCGCAGGCGCAGCGGCCTGGGGTGCTTCCTTTGTCGGCGCCGCAGCCTTCGGCGTGTCGGCCTTCTCAGCGCGGGCCTTTGCTGGCACGGATCCCGATTGGATCGCGGCGATGAGGTCCCCCTTGCGCAGCCCGGAGGTTCCCTTAAGGCCCCTATCGGCTGCGAGTTTCCGCAGCTCAGGGAGCTTGAGGGGCGCCAGGTTGGGCTGGTCGCTTCCTCCCGCGGCGGTACCGGCGGCGGGGGTGGTGTCCGTTGTGGTCACGGATGTCCTTTCATTGCTTGACCAGCCGCGAATGTGGAAGTAAAAGGTGCGGTACGCGCGCGGCTGGAAGCCTTCATGTTGAATTGAGCGACTCTACGCGTCCATGACCGACGCACTTTCGCGTTCGGAAACTTTGGCTACGGAGCCGTACTTCAGTGGTGATTAGACCGAGCCGGATCAGGTACCTCACAGCCTGACCCGACAGTGCATGACGGTGACGAGGGAGTGGGCGGACGCTACATCCTGGTGGATCGGGGTCTACAAGGTAGCCCCGTCGATCTGTGGACAGTGTAGCGCATCTGTCCGACATGTCCGCATCAACGCGCCCGGCTAGAGTATGGGACATGCTCTCCACCATGCAGAATGTTCCCCTGTCGATTGCGCGCATTCTGGAGTACGGCTCTACGGTTCACGCCTCGACCAAGGTGACGACGTGGCGGACTGATTCCGCCGAGGAGTCTACTTTTGCGGATATTCGCGCCCGAGCAGCGGCTTTTGCGCACGCTCTGCACGATGAGCTGGGGATTACTGGGGATCAACGGGTGGGCTCCTTCCTCTATAACTGCGCCGAGCACCTGGAGGTCCAGTTCGCCGCGGCCTGCAAGGGCGCGGTGTTTACCCCGTTGAACAAGCAGTTGATGACGGACCAGATCCGGCACATCATCAATCATGCCGAGGTGGAGGTCATTGTCGCGGATCCTCGCTTGGCGGCGTCGCTGGGCAAGGCACTCATCGACTGCCCGACGGTGCGGGCGGTGGCGTTCACGGGGTTGCCGCTCCTGACTGAGCTGGCGGAGCTACTGCCCGACGGCATAGATGTTTACTCTTACGAGTCGCTTCTCGACGGTCGCGCGACCCGCTATGACTGGCCCGTCCTTGATGAGAACACTGCGGCGGCCATTTGTTATTCCACGGGCACCTCCGGTGCACCGAAGGGCGTGGCTTATTCTCATCGTTCGATCTACCTGCAGGCGATGGCCTTGCGCACGACAGATTCGCTGGCGGTGTCCAATGGTGAGTCGTTCTTGTGCTGCGTGCCCATTTATCACGTCTTGTCCTGGGGCGTTCCTTTCGCAGCGTTCATGTCCGGCACTCCCCTGGTCTTTCCCGATTCGGATGTGTCCGCCCCCACCCTCGCTCGCCTCATCGCGGCCGTCCATCCCCGCGTGGCCACCGGAGTTCCCACCCTGTGGATCCAGCTCATGGTCCATTACCTGCACAATCCCCCGGAGCGGATGTCGCTCACGGAGCTGTATGTGGGCGGCTCGCAGGCTCCGCCGATCCTCATCAAACTGTGGGAGGAGCGTTACGGCGTCGACGTGGTCCACCTGTGGGGCATGACGGAGACCTCGTCGGTGGGGACGATCGCCCGCCCGCCGTCAGGCTCCTCGGGTGAGGCACGCTGGGCTTATCGCATCAGCCAGGGCCGATTTTCCAACCTGTTGGAGTATCGCGTGGTCAATGATGGCCACGTCGTGTCCTCCACCGACCGCAATCAGGGCGAGATCCAGGTGCGCGGCAACATCGTCACCGGCTCCTACTATCACTCCCCGGCGGAGGAGGATCACGGCGCCGCCAGCCGTTTTCGCGGCAAGGAGGTCGATGACGCCGAGCAGCTGTTCACGGCCGATGGGTGGCTGCGCACCGGCGATGTCGGTTCCGTGAGCGCGGACGGCTTTCTCACCGTGTCGGACCGCGCGCGCGACGTTATTCGATCCGGCGGCGAGTGGATCTATTCGGCGATGCTGGAAAACCTCGTCATGGATGCGGCAGAAGTCGTCGAAAGTGCCGTCATTGGCTACCCGGATGACAAATGGGGCGAGCGCCCCCTGGCCGTCACCGTTTTGCACTCGGATGTGGAGCCCACGGAGGAGACGGCCGAGAAGCTCCGCGAACGCCTGCGTTCTAGCCTTCCGGGATGGATGTTGCCGGAGTACTGGACTTTTGTGAAGGACATCGACAAAACCTCGGTGGGCAAGTTCGACAAGAAGGACCTGCGAAAGCACCTGGAGCAGGGCGAGTTCGAGATCATCAAGCTCACGGGCCCGGGCGAGAAAAGGATCACATCCCCCGAGAATTAACACGGATGAACCCGTGGGTATTTGCTTCCTGGCGCAATGTTCCTAGGATGGGAAGAACATGACTACGCAGCTTCCCCTCCCCCGCTTCCAGGCGGCACCTCCACCACCGCGGATCGACGGCGCTACCAAGCTCGTTGATACGTACGGTCGGGTTGCCCGGGATATGCGCGTCAGCCTCACCGACCGCTGCAATCTCCGCTGCACGTATTGCATGCCCGCCGAGGGCCTCGAGTGGCTGCCCACGGAACAAGCACTCACCGACGCTGAGACCATCCGCCTCATCACCATCGCCGTCGAAAAGCTGGGCATCCGACAAGTGCGTTTCACCGGCGGCGAGCCGCTACTGCGCAAGTCGCTGGCAGACATCATCGCCGCCACCACAGCGCTGCGCACCGACGAGGGCGTGGCCCCGGCGACAGCCCTGACCACCAATGGCCTGGGGTTGGACCGCCGCCTGCCCGCGCTCATCAGCGCTGGCCTGGACCGCGTCAATATCTCCCTCGACACCCTGGACCGTGAGCGCTACCACCAGCTCACCCGGCGCGACCGGCTAGCGGATGTCCTGACCGCCATCGACGCCACCATTGATGCTGGCTTGCATCCCGTGAAGCTCAATTCGGTCATCATGCCCGGGGTCAATGAGGACGACATCGTGCCCTTGGCGGATTTCGCCTTATCCAAGGGCGCTCAGCTGCGCTTTATTGAGCAGATGCCGCTCGGGCCGAGGGACAAGTGGCGCCGTGAGGACATGGTCACCGCCGATGAGATCCTCGAGCACCTACGGACGGCCTTTGACTTGACTCCAGCCGAGGAACCTCGGGGGGCGGCTCCGGCCGCCCTGTGGCGGGCCCGGAGCCGGACGACGGACGGCGACCCCGGGGGCGTCGATAAGCAAGGACTCATCGGTGTCATTGCTACGGTGACCAGGCCTTTTTGCGGGGATTGCGACCGCACGCGCCTGACCACGGACGGGGCGATTCGCACCTGTTTGTTCTCCCGTTCGGAGACAAGCCTGCGCGATCTCATGCGTTCGGGTGCCAGCGATGACGAGTTGGCTGCCGTGTGGGCGGGGGCGATGTGGGGCAAGTTGCCCGGCCATGGCATTGATGATCCGGGTTTCCTCCAGCCTGATCGCCTCATGTCCGCGATCGGCGGCTAGGGTCGGAGCATGCGCTCGATCACTGATCACCTCGCGGCAGCCCTGGCGTTGGCTGCGCCCCGCCCGGCGGAGACTGTGCCGGCGACGGAGACGCTCGGCCGGTTCCTCGCCGAGGATGCCGTGTCGACGTGGCCGGTGCCGCCGTTTTCCAACTCGGCGATGGATGGTTTCCTCGTCCATTCGGCCGACGTCGCCGGCGCGCCTCCGTGGACGTTGCCCGTCGCGGGTGACATCCCCGCCGGGTCCGCGGCGGTGGAGGTTCCAGCTGGCCGCGCGGTGCAAATCATGACGGGCGCGCCGGTCGGCCCCGATCCGACGGGCCTGCGCGTCATTCCTGTTGAGGACACCGATATTCCCGCTGGCCCCGTGCCGCTGCCCTCGGCGATCACGATTTCCCGGGTGCGCGAGGACCGCACTCACATCCGGCTGCAGGGGGAAAACACCGGGCCTGGCGACACCATCATCCCGGCTGGATCGCTTATCGGCCCCGGCGCCATCGCCGCCGCAGTCTCCTGCGGCATCACCCACCTCAGCGTCTTCCCTGTCCCCCGCGTCGCGGTCGTGTCCACCGGTAATGAGCTCGTCTCCCCCGGGGTCACGCCCGGCCCGGGGCAGCTGCCAGATTCCAACCTCTCGATGGTGCGCGCACTGCTCGCCGCCGGCGGGGTCGAGGCGACTGCCGTGCACGCCGGCGATGGGGACATGGATACCGCGGCGATCCTCGATGATCTCTGCGCCACCCATGACCTCGTGATCACAACCGGCGGCATTTCCGCGGGGGCCTTCGACGTGGTGCGCGCCGTCACCTCGGGTGCGGACATGTGGTTCGGGCACGTCGCCCAGCGCCCCGGCGCCTCCCAGGGGCTGGGGCGCCGCGGGGAGGCAGTCCTGCTGTGTCTTCCGGGCAACCCCGTCGCAGCTTTTGTCTCCTTCTGGCTCTACGCCCCGCCCCTGTTTATGGCGTTGGCGGGGGCAACGGCGGACGGTGACCTGTGGGATCGCCCCCACGTCACGGCCCGCCTGGCCGAGGGCCTGAGTTTGCCCGCCTCACCCGAGCGCGCTTTCCTCGCCCCGGTTCACCTCACCTATCATCGCGATGGCGTGCTCGCGGCCCCATTCAATCGTCGGGCCACCGGCTCCCACCTCGTCGGTTCCCTGGCCACCACCAACGGCCTGGCGGTCATCGAGCCCGGGGCTGAGAAACCCACTCCGGGCAGCTCGATCCGCGTCCTCCTGCTCGGCGTCTAACTACTTTTTAAGGATGTGCTCGTGAAGTTCACCCACCTCAACGACGCTGGCACGGCCTACATGGTCGATGTCACCGACAAGTCCCCCACCGTCCGTTCTGCCACGGCGCAGGGGGAGGTTGCCTGTTCGCCGGAGGTGTTGCAGGCGCTGCGCGACGGCACTGTCCCCAAGGGCGATGTCCTCGCCGTCGCGCGGATCGCGGGAATCTCGGCGGCGAAGAAGGTCCCGGACCTGCTGCCGCTCGCGCACACGATTGGGGTGCACGGGTGTGTGGTGGACCTATCCATCGAGGACGATCACGTGTTCATCTCGGCAACGGTGCGGACCGCCGATCGCACGGGCGTCGAGATGGAAGCCCTCACCGCCGTCACGGTCGCGGCGTTGGCCGTCATCGACATGGTCAAGGGCGTGGATCGTTCTGCCGTCATTCGCCGGTGCGGGATCGTGGCCAAGTCGGGCGGTCGATCCGGGGATTGGTCGCGGGAGCTGTGAGCCTCGGCGCCATCATCCTCGCGGGGGGCCGCAGCACCCGTATGGGCGCTGACAAGGCGACAGTGCTTCTCGACGGCCGCCCGCTCATCACCATTCTCCTCGCCTCGCTCGGGCGCGTCCCCGGCGTCGACCAGGTTGTCGTCGTCTCCCCCTCCCTCACGCTGGAGGGGGTCACGGTGGTCTCGGAGGACCCGCCTTTCGGCGGTCCCGTCGCGGGGATCGCCGCGGGTGCGGCCGCTCTGTCCGAAGTTGACCTGGTGGGCGTGGTGTCCGTGGATGCGCCTGATGCCGCGGCCGCCCTGCCGCAGTTGGTGCAGGCACTGGAGGTGGACGCTGATGCGGATGTCGCCGTCATCCGCGCCGCCGATGGCTACCTGCAACCTCTTTGTGCGGTGTGGCGCACCGCGTCTTTGGCCCGCGCGTTGGCGTCCCTGCCCTCGGTCCGGGATGTGGCTGCGAAGAAGCTCCTCGCGGGTGCCGAGGTGATCATCGAAGTGCCCGGCGACGGGAGCGAGCGCGACTATGACACCGCCGCTGAGCTGGCTGAACGCGGCGAGGTCGACTTCGCTTAACTGACCTTGATGGTCCCGTGCTGGCCCTTCTCCGCATCTGTCATGAGGTGGTTGACAAAGGTGTAGCTCCCCGGCTCGTCGAAGGTGACTTCCACGAACCCGCCCTGTGCGGGGAGGAGTGGGAGGACTTGGGCTCCGGTGTCCTGGTCCAGGCCATGGCGAATGGTGTACTGGCCTTCGGTGAATACCGTGTCAAAGACGGTGCCGACGATGTGGAAGGCCAGCGGGTTGTCCGGGCCGACATTGAGTACCCAGAAGCGGGCCCGCTGCCCCACCTTCAGTTCGATGGGGCGGCCATCGTATTGGTTGGGGAAGCCGTTGAAGGCGGTGAGGTCGTAGGAGCCGGCGGTGACGCGGTCGGCATCGGCACCCGTGGTCTCCGCCCCGAGGAAGACCTCACTGGCCACCAGTGCGTATTCGCTGTCCACCGTGTCTAGTCCCCCCGGCGGGTCAATGATGACCGTCCCGGCCATCCCGTTGGCGATGTGGAGGCTCATCGGTGCCGTGGCGCAGTGATACATCCAGATGCCGTAGCGGCGGGCCACGAACTCGTACACCAGGCTCTCACCTGGGTTGATGGTGGACATGGGGGCGTCGGGGCTGACTTCTCCGGCGTGAAAATCGACGGAGTGACCCATCGAGCCTTCGTTTTTCAACGTGATGCGGAAGGTGTCGCCGACCTTGCCTCGCAGGGTCGGACCCGGGGCTTGGCCGTTGAAGAGCCATTGCAGTTGGCGATGACCAGGGGCAACTTCCCGGATCTCCTCGGTGACGGTCATCTCCACGTCGTGGACCGTGCCGGTGGGCGCGGGATCGAGTTCCGGGTCGCGCCAGATCGCATCGGTGATCTCGTGGGAGAGGCGTTCGGCGGAGCTGGGGACCTCGACTAGCGAGTCGGTCGCCGGGGCCTCCGCCGCACTGACAGCGGACCCGGTGACCACGACGTCGAACACCATGCCCTGGGATTTGTGTCCGGCGACGGTGCAGTAGCCCTGGGTGTTGTCCGTGAAGACCCCAGCATCGAGGGTGACCGTGTCACCTGGGTCAATGAGCGGGGTGGTCACTCCGTTGAGGGTGAGGTCGTGGCGCTGGTTGTCATCGTTGGTCAGCTGGATGGTGAGCTGGGTGCCCGGGGGAACCTCGATGCGATTGGGAATGTACGCCATGCCCTCAATGCGCACGTCCGCGGTCATTGATCCGGTGGCGACGGCGGTGGGAGCCGAGGTGGGTGTGGGGTTCATGACCCGGGTGGTCAGGGTGACGCCGAGGATGACCACGGCCGCGATCGCGACGCCGATGATGAGCCAGGACGCCCACGACGACGTCTGCTGAGCATCCGCCCCGGAGCTGTTGCCGGAGTGAGGTGCGCCCAAGGGGATGGTCATGAGGATTCCGATCGATGGTGAAGGAGGACGGCGACGGCGAGCGAGCCCACGTGGGCGACAAGGCCGAGGCCGAGGAGGAGGAAGCCGGCGGTGCGGGAGGGGCCGGCGTCGATAAGCAGCAGGAGCAACGCTCCGAGATTGACCAGCAAGACTCGTGCCACCCCGCCGTAGTCGGCGGCGGCCTTCGCGCGGAGGACGCGGGCGCGGCCGCCCGCGAGGAGGACGGGCAGCAGATGATGCAGCACTCCGAAGATGAGCTGCAGGAGTCCCGCCCCAAGGAACACGGGAATGAGCAGGAGGGTGATCATCCGGGGGTCGGCGCCGGTGATGTTGCTGGCGGCATCGGCGGCACAGACCGCAATCATCCACAACAGACCGGCGGTGACGCTTAGTGACGCCGTGGTCCAGACCGCTCCACCCGTGAGCACCGCCGACAACACCGGTTGCAGGATGAGCAACGCTGCGGCCACCACGACGAGTTGGAACACCCCCGCCCACACGGCGTGTCCCAGCATCTGCGCCACGATGACCGCGCTGAGTCCAAGGCAGTGCACGATGAGCGCCCTCGTGCAGCGGCGGCGAGCGAGGTCGCTGATGCGGGTGCCGGACAACGTGGGCAGGAGGGTAACCATGGTGCCCAACACCGTGAGCCAGGCGAAACCCCAGATGGCGGCGCGCGAATGGGCGGCGATCATGTCGGAATAGGTGCCCACTCCCCGACCCGCAAAGTTGCCCAAGAGCCCCGCGACAACGAGGAAGGCGGCGGCCGCGAGATAGAACGGCACGGTGACGGCGAACTGACCGGCCAAGCTGCTTCGCAGGTGGCGGTACACCACCACCATGTGCCAGATGAAGGCGCCGATGACAAGGGTGGCCGCGAAGTCCGCGAGCGCACCCCAGTCACAACCGGCTTTACCGATGATGAGCAGGATCAGCCCGACCTGAACGAGGCCAACGCGGATGCTTAAGCCCCGGACGTCGTCGGCGGCGGTGCGGGTCAGCGCCTGCGTGAAGTGGGTGGAGTAGATGAGGATGGCGGTGGCCACGACTCCCAGGGTGAAAGAGTGGACGCTCACCCACCAGCTGATGGGGGCGCCGAAGGCCCGGGCGATGGCGATGCCCACTCCCGTGAGCAGCCACAGTCCGATGAGGGCGGCGGCCCAGGTGTGCCAGCGGCTGCGTGCTCGGAGGGAGACATCGGAAAGCGTGAGATCAGCCACGAGCAGGCCGCCTTGTCCGTGTGGTGATGAGGATGACGCTGGTGAGAGCGAAAAGCAGGATCGCGAGGACGTTGATGATGCCGCCGCTCACCCATGCGGTGTTCGCTGCGCGGAGGTCCGCGATTACCCGCACGGCCAGTCCGCCGTGAAGCAGGACGACGGGCACGTACAGCGCCGGGTGGAAGGGGATGGTCCGGCGGATGACCCCGCCGAGGATGAAGGGGGCGTGGGCAAAGATCATGGAGACGACAAACCCCAGGAAGATGGAGTGGACCGCGGCGTCGTGCAGGTGCCCGGCGCGGGTTTGGCCGAATCCGATCCACAGCAGCCCGGCGACGGTGAGCCAGGCGTAGCCCAGCAGCATGCAGATGGCGGTGTAGCGGGGCAGCTTCCCGGCGTGAACGAGTCGTCGGGCGGCATCGACGCGGACGGTGACTAAGGCGGTGGCTATCAGCAGCACGCCCATGCTGAAGAACCCGACCTGGGGGCTCAAGGCAAACACCAGGGAGGACACCACGAGGGCGATGATGAGCGAGGTGATGAGTTTTTCTGCAGCGGTTCCGGTAAAGGAGACGCGGGCGAGTTCCATGCGTTCGCCGATGATCGTCGCGACGGCGAAGACCACGGCGAAGGGGACAACGTCGGCGAAGTCGGCGCCACTGCCCCACGTGACCGCAGCCATGACTCCGCCGATGACGCCGCTGGCTTGGACGAGTAGGGACAGGCTGGCTTGGCGCTGGTAGATGAGCACGTACACGGCCCCGAGGACGAGGAAGGAGATGGTGAAGGCGGCGGCGGGGACGGCGCGGGGGAAGCCAGCTAACACGGTGACCACGCCGAGGGCATTGGCGATGGGGCCAGCCCAGGCCCAGGTAGTTTTCGCTGCGACTGTTCTTTCGAGCCCGATGGCGCCGCCGACGAAACCGAAAACCATGAGCGGCCCGTGGTCTTCGCCCAGGGAGGAGGCCGGGGTATCGGTCCAGATTCCGAGGAGCGTTAGCCCGGCCACAAGCCCGGTGAGCATGGAGGCACCCGCGAAGGCCAGCAACACTCCTCGCGGCCAGATGGGGGCTCGCCCGGTGGGTCCGCGGCCCTGCTTATTTTTCACGGTTTTCATCGTACTAAATCTGCTCTAGGGTGGAAACTGACCATCCACCCTCTTTTTCAGAAAGGCACCCACCCCATGGGCATGCAGCTTCCCCTCTCCCAGGACATCCCCACCCTCAACGCCTCGCAGATCCCCCACGCCGTGCGCCACGGCGCCATCCACGGGGCCCTGGACACCCGCCAGGTCGGCGAATCCATGATCCTCATCGCGCCGCACAACCCGCTGCCGCTGCTGCAGGAAGTGGACAACCGCGCGGAGGATTTCGAGGTCACCTACCTCCAGGAGGGCCCCGAGGAGTGGCACCTGAAGTTCACCCGCACGGCGTAGCCGCCGTTTGTCGGGACTAGAATCGCAGGCATGTCGAAGTCCCCGGAGGTCAGACTCACCTGGTCCCACCCCGGCGATGCCTCCCCCGATGAGGCGGGCAGCTATCAACTGAGCGGGCTCACCAGGTATTCGCCGGAAGGCACGGAAGCGCTATCCGCGTTTGACCCCGCCGACAACCTCATCCTCCGCGGTGATAATCTCCCCGCGCTTCAGGCGCTGCGCCCCCACGTGGCGGGCAGCGTTCGCCTCATCTACATCGACCCGCCGTACAACACCGGCAGCTCCGATTATCTCTACGCCGACAAGCGCAGCCGGGCCGATTGGCTAAGTTTCATGCAATCCCGGATCGACGCCGCCTTGCCGTTGCTTCACGACGACGCCGTGGTCATCGTCCAATGCTCCTTCCACCAATCGGCCTACCTCGAGGTCCTGCTCGATCAGACCGAAGGGCTGCACAAGGTCGCCGTCATTCATGCGCTGGTCCGCCACCCCGGCCGGGCCCTCACGGCCGATAAGCAATTCAACGATGTCGTGGAGCAGATCCTCATCTACGCCACGAGCCCGGCCTTCCGCATGCCGGGCCAGCTCCGCGAGCGCGATCTCGCGGACTACCGCTGGGAGGTCGAGCTCACCGGCCCCGGCACACCGATGCTTCTCGACGGCCGCGCCTGCACCATCTACCCACCCCAGTCCTGGCAGGCAATCGACGTCGGACCCGGCCAGGGCACCTTCCGCACCCACTCCATCCGCGGCACGCTGAGGGAGAAAAACTCCTCGGGGCGGTTCTGGGTCGCGAATCTGGAACCGCTGGACTTAGCACCCCTCACGCTTATCCGCGTCCCCGGCATTGGCGCCGATGGCCTCGGCCACCGTTTCTTCCACACCCCCAAACCGGGCAATCGCAATGGCTCCTACTTCCAGGGCGTGCCGGAGGGTTCGACGCACACGCGCATCCCCTACCCCAACTTCCTCGACGTGCACGAGGCGTACAACAAGGTCGCCGCCGAAGGGGGCGTGAGCTTTCGCAACGGCAAAAAGCCCGAATCGCTCTTACGCCAGCTCATTGAGATGTTCACCGAACCGGGGGATGTGGTCCTCGACTATCACCTGGGTTCCGGGACTACCGCGGCCGTCGCCCATAAGCTGGGCCGCCGCTACATCGGGATCGAACAGCGCGAATGGGTGGAAACGATCGCCCTGGCCCGTCTGCGGGATGTCATCGCCGGGGAGCAATCCGGCATCTCGGCCGATAGTGGCTGGCAGGGCGGCGGGAGCGTCGTCTACGGGGAGTTGCGTTAGCTCAAGCGCTCAAAAATGTTGGGCAGCAAAGGCACCACGACGACGAGGGTGTCCCGGACCGCGCCTTTCGAGCTGGGCGAATTGATGATGAGGGCATCATCGGGGCCGCGCCCGGTGAGTCCGATGAGGGCTCGCGAGAGTCCCGCGCACGGCGAGTGCGCCAGGCCTTCGAGCAGGATCTGCGTCATCAATCCCGTGAGCACGACGGCGAGCAGCGGCTCGGTGGCCTCCGGAGTTTGATTGCGCGGGCCTAGGCCCGTGCCGCCGACGGTGAGGATGAGGCGGTGGTGGTTCGCGCGGGCGTCGGCAAGCGCGGCCGAGACCGCCTCGAAGCCTTCCTCGACGATGACGATGTCTCCCGTGATGCCCGCTTCGGCCAGCAGTCGCTGGGCGAGCGGGCCGGAGGCATCCTCCCGCTCGCCGCTGCTGACGCGATCCGAGGCGACGATGATCACCGCGGTGAGGGTGGTTCCCATGATGAGTCCTGTCTGTGGTGGGGTGGGCGCCCGATCGAGCTACCAGCGACGTCGTGAATTTTAGTCAATTCCGCAACAGATTCATGCCCTAAATAGTTAATCACTATTCGTGTTAATTAATAGACATCGCAGGTCAGAGCCTATACCGTGTAATTAACAAACGTCCAGCATTAACTAATAATCCACCCCTTGTGACGAGTGAGGAATTCATGTCAACAGCCCTCAACACCGAAGGCCGGGTCCTCCATGGCTGGGACCCCGAGAAGGAAGAAAACTGGGACTCCGGCATAGCCTGGCGAACCCTCTGGATCACCACCTTCACCCTCTTCATGGCCTTCTGTACCTGGTACCTGGTATCCGCCATCGCCCCAGTGCTCAACCAGATCGGCTTTGATCTCTCCACCTCCCAGCTCTACTGGCTCACCTCCCTGCCCGGCCTCGCCGGCGGCCTCCTGCGCCTGGTGTTCATGTTCCTCCCACCCATCCTGGGCACCCGGAAACTCATCTCCATCTCCTCCCTCCTGTTCGTCATCCCCATGCTCGGCTGGTTCTTCGCCGTCCAAAACACCGACACCCCCTTCTGGTGGCTGCTGTGCCTGGCCTTCCTCGCCGGCATCGGCGGCGGCGTGTTCTCCGGCTTCATGCCCTCTACCGGCTACTTCTTCCCGAAGCGCCTAGCCGGTACCGCCCTCGGTCTGCAGGCCGGACTGGGCAACTTCGGTGTCTCCTTCATCCTGCTTCTCGCCCCGTGGCTCATGGGCGTGACCCTGCTGGGCATCGGCTTCATCGCCCCGCAGCGCACAGGCGATGGCGAACTCTTCGTCCACAACCCCGCCATCTTCATGGTGCCGTGGGCCATCGCCATGGCCATCGTCGCCTGGGTGTTCCTCAAAGATGTTCCCGTCAAGGCGAACTTCAGGCAGCAGATGGACATCTTCAGCAACAAAAACACCTGGATCCTCACCATCGCCTACCTCATGACCTTCGGCGCATTCTCCGGCTTCGCCGCCCAGCTCGCGCTGATCATCAACAACGTCTACGGCCGCAATTCCGAGTTCGCTGCCACCTACGCCATCGAAGACCTGCCCAAGGGCGCGGCGTTCGCCTTCCTCGGCCCACTCATCGGCTCCCTTGTCCGCGCCGCCTGGGGCCCCCTGTGCGACCGCTACGGCGGAGCCATCTGGACCTTCTTCGCCGGCGTTGGCATGACCATCTCCACCATCGTCGCCGCCCTCTTCCTCACCCCCGACTCCCCGGATGACTTCTGGTGGTTCCTCGGCGCCATGCTCTTCCTGTTCTTCTTCTCCGGAGTAGGCAACGCCTCCACCTTCAAACAAATGCCCATGATCCTGCCCAAGCGCCAAGCCGGCGGCGTCATCGGCTGGACCGGCGCCATCGCCGCCTTCGGCCCCTTCATCGTCGGCGTCATGCTCTCCATGATTGCCCCCTCCACCTTCTTCTGGGGCTGCGTCGTCTTCTTCGCCTTCGCCACCACCCTCGTGTGGATCTACTACGCCCGCCCCAACGCCCCATTCCCCGGTTAACTCACCTCCCCCGAGCTACCGAAAAGGACTACCCATCCCATGACTACCACCGCCAACCCGCTGTTTAAGTTCGGCAGCTACCTGCGCAAAGGCCAAGTCTCCGACAGCGGCCAGCAGCTCTTCCTCAAGGGTGGCCGCCAAGCCGACATCTTCTACCGCAACCGCTGGTCCTTCGACAAGATGGTCCGCTCCACCCACGGCGTCAACTGCACCGGCTCCTGCTCCTGGAAGGTCTACGTCAAAGACGGCGTGATCACCTGGGAATCCCAGGCCGTGGACTACCCCACCACGAGCCCGGACATGCCGGACTATGAGCCCCGCGGCTGCCCCCGCGGCGCCTCCTTCTCCTGGTACACCTACTCCCCCACCCGCATCCGCTTCCCCTACGCCCGCGGCGTCCTCGTGGACATGTACCGCGAGGCCAAAGCCCGCCTCGGCGATCCGGTGCTGGCCTGGCGCGAAATCGTGGAAACGCCCGAGAAACGCCACGCCTACGTCTCCCAGCGCGGCAAGGGCGGCCTCATCCGCATCTCCTACGAAGAGGCCATCGAGATCGCGGCCGCCGCCCACACCTACACCATCCGCCAGTACGGCCCGGACCGAGTGGCCGGCTTCACCGTCATTCCGGCGATGTCACAGGTTTCTTACGGCGCCGGTACCCGCTTCCTGCAGATGATCGGCGGTGTCGCCCTCTCCTTCTACGACTGGTACGCCGACCTGCCACCCGCCTCCCCGCAAACTTTCGGCGACCAGACCGACGTTCCGGAATCGGGTGACTGGTACAACTCCTCCTACCTCATGATGTGGGGTTCCAACATCCCCGTCACCCGTACCCCGGATTCCCACTTCATGGTGGAAACCCGCTACAACGGCACCAAAGTTGTTGTCGTCTCGCCCGACTTCGCCGACAACACCAAGTTTGCCGATGAATGGCTGCGCATCGATCCGGGTACCGACGCCGCCCTGGCTTTCGCCATGGGACACGTCATCCTCTCGGAGTTCCACGTGGCGAAGAAGACCCCCTTCTTCCTCGACTACATGCGCAAATACACCGACTCGCCCTTCCTCATCTCCCTCGACGAGCGCGAGGATGGCTCACTGACCCCGGGCAAGTTCCTCACCGCCTCGCTGCTCGATGATTCCCACGCCGAGCTCCGCTCCACACCCAACGCCTCCCACCGACTGCTCATGATGCAGGCCGATGGCGCCATCGTCGACCCGGGCGGAACCCTGGCCGATCGCTACGGCGACGACGGCACCGGCAAGTGGAACCTCCGCCAAGACGGCGTGGACACCGTGCTATCCATCGCCGACACCGAGGACTTCTGCACCACCGAGATCCTCCTGCCCCGCTTCGACCTCGACGCCGACCCCGACGATGTCAACGGCACCGGGCCCATCGGCGCCGGCATCATCACCCGCGGCGTCCCCTACCGGGTCGTCGACGGACAAAAGGTCACCACCGTCTTCGACGTCATGCTGGCCCACTACGGCGTGCCCCGCCCCGACCTCGATCTCCCCGGCCAGTGGCCCACTGACTTCCACGACGCCACCTCGCCGGGCACCCCTGCCTGGCAGGAAGAACTCACGGGCGTGCCCGCCAACGCCGCCATCCGCATTGGCCGCGAATTCGCGCAGAACGCGGTGGACTCCAAGGGACGCTCGCAGATCATCATGGGCGCGGGCGTCAACCACTACTTCCACGCCGACAGCATCTACCGCACCTTCCTGGCCCTGACCTCGATGTGTGGCACCCAGGGCGTCAACGGTGGCGGTTGGGCGCACTACGTCGGCCAGGAAAAACTCCGGCCGATGAACGGCTGGTCGCAATACGCCTTCGCGCTGGACTGGCAGCGCCCGGCGCGCCAGATGATCACCACCGGCTTCTACTACCTCACCACCGATCAGTGGCGCTACGACAACTCCAAGGCTTCCCGCCTCGCCTCGCCGTTGGCTAACCGGGGTGTTGTGGGAACCAAGTCCTTGTCGGACACCCTCATCGAATCGATGAAGCGCGGTTGGATGCCGTCCTACCCGCAGTTCAACCGCAACCCTCTCCTCCTGGCCGACGAGGCAGCCGCTGCCGGCATGGATGTTAAGGATTACATCGTCGACCAGTTGGAATCCGGTGAGATGCAGTTCGCCTGCGAGGACCCGGATGCCCCAGAGAACTGGCCGCGCATCCTGCTCAACTGGCGCACCAACCTCATGGGTTCCTCCGCCAAGGGCACCGAGTTCTTCCTGCGCCACATGCTCGGCGTTGATTCTGATGCCACGGCCACCGAACTCACCCCGGATGAGCGCCCCGAGACGATCACCTGGCGGGAGAAGGCCCCCGAGGGCAAGCTCGATTTGATGCTCACGACGGACTTCCGCAACACGTCGACGACGCTGGTCTCCGACATCGTCCTCCCGGCCGCCACGTGGTACGAGAAGCACGATCTGTCCACCACGGACATGCACCCGTTCATTCACTCCTTCAACGCGGCCATCAACCCGCCATGGGAGACGCGCACCGATTTCGAGGTCTTCCGTGACCTGTCCAAGTCCGTGGCCGAGCAGGCAGTGAAGTGGCTGGGCACCCAGACCGACATCATCACCGCTCCGCTGGGACATGACTCGCCCGACGAGTTGAACATGCCCAATGGCATCGTCCCTGATCTCGCGGAATCCGGCCTCGTGCCCGGCACGACAATGGCCAAACTCGTTCCCATCGAACGGGACTACACCAAGATCTACGAGAAGTGGACGCACCTGGGTCCGCTGACCGGCACGCTTGGCACCGGTGTGCACGGCACGGCCTACAACGTCTCCCAGCAGGTGGAGGAGTTGGGGTTGATCAACGGCACCAGCGAGACTTCCATTGGTGATCTGCCGGACCTCGACACCGATATCAAGGCCATCGAGATGATCTTGCACCTGTCTGGCGTATCCAACGGCGAGGTAGCCAAGGAGGGATTTACCAACCAGGGCAAGCGCGTCGGCGCCGACATGTCCGACCTCTACGCCGGAAACGAGAGCACCCACATCGGGTGGGACCAGATCAAGGAACGCCCCACCGAGGTCATTACCTCACCGGAGTGGACCGGTTCCAAGAAGGACGGGCGACGCTACACCGCCTTTTCCATCAACATCGAATACGACAAGCCCTTCCACACCCTGTCTGGTCGCATGCATTACTACCTCGACCACGATTGGTTCCTCGACTACGGCGAAGCCCTGCCCGTGTATCGCCCACCGTTGGATCGCCTGCACCTCAACGGGGAGACGAACCCCGGCCAGCTGGTCAAGGGCGAGGACGGTAACCCGGAAGTCACCGTCCGCTACCTCACCCCGCACAACAAGTGGTCCATCCACTCGCAGTACTTTGACAACCTCCACGTGCTCTCCATCTCGCGGGGCGGCCAGGTGGTGTGGATGTCGGACAAGGACGCCGCGAAGATCGGCGTCGTGGACAACGAGTGGATCGAGGTCTATAACCGCAACGGCATCGTCTCCGCCCGCGCCATTGTCACCCACCGCATCCCGGAGGGCACGGCGATTATGAACCACGCCCAGGAGCGCACCGTTGGCACCCCGCTCAATGAGAACACGGGCCGCCGCGGCGGAACCCACAACTCTCTCACCCGCATCATGATCAAGCCGATCCACGTGGCGGGCGGCTACGGCCACCTGACCTATGGCTTTAACTACATCGGCCCCACCGGCAACAACCGCGACGAGGTCACCCGCATCCGTCGCCGCTCCCAGGAGGTGCAGTTCTAATGAAGGTTATGGCTCAAATCGCCATGGTCATGAACCTGGACAAGTGCATCGGCTGCCACACCTGTTCCGTCACCTGTAAGCAGGCGTGGACCAACCGTGAAGGCACCGAGTACATCTGGTTCAACAACGTCGAAACCCGACCCGGTGTGGGCTACCCGCGCGGCTGGGAGGACCAGGATAAGTGGGAGGGCGGTTGGACCCGCACGTCTTCGGGCAAGCTCAAGCCGCGCGCCGGTGGGCGCCTGTCCAAGCTGTTTAACATCTTCCACAACCCGAAGCTGCCGACCATCCAGGACTACTATGAGCCCTGGACCTACGAGTACGACAAGTTGCTGCAGGCACCGAGCAACCAGAACACCCAGCCCACGGCACGCCCGGTTTCCCAACTCGACGGCAGGAATATCGACACGATTTCGTGGTCATCGAACTGGGACGACAACCTCGGCGGCTCCTCGGCCACGATGGATGAGGATCCGGTTTTGCACCAGATGAACCTCACGGTGCAGAAGGAAATCGAAGACTCCTTCATGTTCTACCTGCCGCGCATTTGCGAGCATTGCCTCAACCCGACCTGCGTGTCTTCCTGCCCCTCCGGTGCGATGTACAAGCGCACCGAGGACGGCATCGTGCTCGTCGATCAGGATCAGTGCCGTGGCTGGCGCATGTGCGTATCCGGGTGCCCGTACAAGAAGGTCTACTTCAACCATAAGACCGGCAAGGCCGAAAAATGTACGTTGTGTTACCCGCGCATTGAGGTCGGCCAGCCCACGGTCTGCTCTGAGACCTGCGTCGGCCGCCTGCGCTACCTCGGCGTGTTGCTTTACGACGCCGACCGGGTCGCCGAGGCTGCCGCCACCGAGAACCCGCAGGATCTGTACGAGGCACAGAAGGACATCCTCCTCGACCCGCACGATCCCCGCGTCGTGGCCGCCGCCCAGGAAGCGGGCATCCCGCATTCCTGGATCGACGCCGCGCAGCAGTCTCCCATCTGGGATCTCATCTTCACCTACGAGGTCGCCCTGCCGTTGCATCCGGAATACCGCACCCTGCCAATGGTCTGGTACATCCCGCCGCTATCCCCGGTCGTCGACGCCGTCACCGCCTCCGGCAACGATGGCGAAGACCACAAGGTGCTGTTCACCGCCCTATCGACGATGCGCATTCCACTCGACTACCTCGCCGGATTGTTCACGGCGGGTGATACCGCACCCGTCGAACGGTCCCTGCGCCGGCTCGTGGCCACGCGTTCCTACATGCGTGACATCAACTTGGGCAATGAACCACGGGAGGAGATCGCCGCAGCCGTCGGGATGACGGGCAAGGCCGTGCAGAAGACGTATCGCCTCCTGGGCATCGCCAAATACGACGATCGCTACGTCATCCCCACCGCGTCGCCAGAATCCGCCCGCGGCATCACCTCCCTCGACCCGTTCGGGGACGTCGATCCTTCGGACCCGACGTTGCAATTCCCGGACCTCGGCATGGGCGCCCCGGAGGCCTGCACCACGCACGCCGCGGAGCCGAGTGGGAAAGTATCCCTGCTGAGTTGGACGGGAGATCGCCCCTCCGGGATGTTCCCACCTCGCCACGAGGAGCCCTGACATGGCCCGCACCCCGGTCGGGATCATCCCCGACATACTGACCACCCCGGTCAAGGTCACTGATGACCAACGCCGGACAGTCGCCATCGCGGCGTCCTTTCTCCTGGACTACCCGGACGATGACTTCGAGGCGAAGATCGCGGCCGTCGATAAGCACATTGACACCCTGCCGCCAGCGATAGCGGCGGAGGTGGCCGCCTTCACCGACGCCGCGCGCGCCTTGGGGCGCCGCGGCCTGGAAGAGCACTACGTCGAAACCTTCGACCAACGGCGACGCTGCTCCCTCTACCTCTCGTATTACTCCGTCGGCGATACCCGCCAACGCGGCACCGCCATCTTGGCCTTCCGCCAAGCTCTGGAACAGCTCGGATTTGAAGAGCAACGCGAGGAACTCCCCGACCACCTGTGTGTCGTCCTCGAAGCCGTCGCGCGCAGCGACGGTGAACAGCACGCCCAGACCGTAGAGATGCTCGCCGCCCACCGCGACGGACTCGAAGTCCTCCGCTCCGCCCTGCAACAGCAGAATTCGCCCTTCGCGCACCTCATCATCGCCGTCGCCATGTCGCTGCCACAGATCGACGCCGACACCGCCCACAACTACCTCGACCTGATCCGCTCCGGCCCCCCGGCGGAACTCGTCGGCATCGGCACACCCCTGCCCTTCCCCACTGCCCACCTGGAATCGAGTTAGGACACCATCATGGCCAACTACAACGAATTCTTGTGGGTCGCCTTTCCCTGGCTGGCTATCGCCGCGTTCGTCATCGGCATCATCTGGCGCTGGCGCACCGACCAGTTCGGCTGGACGACCCACTCCACCCAAATCTACGAATCAAAACTCCTGCGACTGTCCTCCCCCCTGTTCCACTGGGGCATGGTCTTTGTCATCCTCGGCCACCTCATGGGACTGGCATTCCCGAAATCCTGGACCCAAGCCATCGGCATCAGCGACGCTGCCTATCACGTCATCGCCACCTACCCCGGCACGCTCGCAGGCATCGCCGCCATCCTGGGCCTGGCAGGGTTGCTCTACCGGCGCATTGTCAATCGCTCGGTCTTCCTCTCCACCTCTAAATCCGACAAGGTGATGTACGTCCTGCTGGGTGGCGCCATCCTCACCGGATTCTTCGCCACCGTCAGCCTCCAGCTATTCGGCGACGCGCACGGCTACGACTACCGCGAAACCATCTCCCCCTGGCTGCGCCAACTGCTGGTCTTCAACGCCCAGCCCGAGCTCATGACCGACGTGCCGTGGCAGTTCAAGCTCCACATCATCGCCGGCTTCACCCTCCTCGCAGTCTGGCCCTTCACCCGCCTCGTCCACGCCTTCTCCGCCCCAGTGGGATACACCACCCGCCCCTACGTGGTCTATCGTTCCCGCGACACCCGCACCGGTCCGGTCAAAGAGCACGTGGCCTGGGAACCGATCCGTTCCCACACGGAACAACTCGACGAAAGAAATGAGACACCCTCCCGCGGGGCGTAGATCTGGGGTTGTATTCCGGGTTGAATTCCGGGGTTGTATTCCGGCGCAGTTTCCACTACCATTGATTGAGATACCCGAAAGGTAATTCCATGAGATTGTTCTCCAGGGCCGGAGCGACCGCGGCCGCCTTCTTGGCAGCCGTCACCCTCCTGGCGGGCTGCACCTCCAGCTCGAGCGACACCGCCGCATCGACCGATCCGAGTAGCAGTGACGCTGGCGTGGCGCTCACCGTCCTCGGTGCCTCCTCAACGCGCGTGCTCAATGAGGACCTGCAGGAACTCACCAACCTCGACCTGACGTTTATCAACGCCGGTTCCTCCACGCTGGTGCAGCAACTGGCCGATGGGTCCCCCGGCGACCTGCTCATCACCGCCGATCGTCCGACGATGGATTCCGCCGTGGGCCAGGACCTGGTCAACGATCCGGTCGAGGTAGCCACGAACTCCCTGGTCATGGTCGTCCCCCAGGGCAATCCCGCCGGGATCACCAGCACTGCTGATCTCGCTGGCGCGAGCGTCGTGCTGTGCGATCCGGTCGTCCCGTGCGGTGCAACCTCCCAGACGATCATCCAAGAGCAGAACATCGAGGTCACGCCAGTGTCTTTGGAGCACGCCGTGGCGGATGTGCTGGGCAAGGTCACCTCCGGCGAGGCTGACGCCGGCTGGGTCTATCGCACCGACGCCCAGGCGGCGGGCGACGCCGTTGAGGTCATCGAGATTCCGGGCTCGGAGTCACACCGCAACTCCGTGATGGCTGCCACCACGACGTCGTCGGAGCACCTGGAAGCAGCCGAGAAGTTGCTCGCCCTGCTCACCTCCCCCAAGGCCGCACCGCTGTGGTCGAAGCATGGGTTTACCCCCGTCACCGCTTAACCGATGTCCGTCCCCCGCCCCGTCACCCCGCGGCCACCGATCGTGGTGGCCGTCCTCGGGGCGATCGCGCTGGCCATCATCCTCGGCCCGGTCATCGCGCTGGGCATCCGGGTCCCGTGGTCGAGGTTCGGGGAGGTCCTGGCCAGTCCAGACACAACGAGCCTGCTCACCGTCACGTTTGCCTCCGCGATCTGCTCCACCCTCATCACCACCGTGCTCGGCGTGCCGCTGGCCGCCTGGCTGCGTCACCTGCGGCGTGGCCAGCGTCTGGTGCGGCTGCTGGTCATGCTCCCGCTGGCCATGCCCCCGGTGGTCGGCGGCCTGGCACTGACGGCGGCCGTCGGCAGGCGCGGGGTGACGGCCCCGCTTCTCGATGCCCTGGGCATCCAGTTCGCCTTCGCCTTCCCCGGCGTCGTCCTCGCCCACATCTTCATCTCCCTCCCCTTCGTCGTGGTCACCGTCGACGCGGCCCTCCGCCAGCTTGACCCCGAGGTCACCGCCAGCGCCCAGGGCGTGGGCATGCGGCCGCTGGAGATCCTCCGCCTGGTCATCCTCCCGGCGGTGGCGCCCGCGATCGTCACCGGCGCGGGGCTCGCCTTCGCCCGCTCCCTCGGCGAATTCGGCACCACCCTCACCTTCGCCGGTTCCATGCCCGGGGTCACCCGCACGATGCCGCTGGGCATCTACCTTGAGCGCGAAACCGACCCCGGCCAGGCCTATGTCCTCGGCGCCATCCTCATCTTCTCCGCCGTGGTGGTCCTCGGGCTCGCCGCCCTGCCCTCCATCCTGCGCCGTCGCCCCACCCCGCCCGGCTTTATCGACGCCCTGACACCCCCCGCCCTGCAGCCTCACGCCCCACCCGCCGCCCGGGCAGTTGCGGTCGATGCCGACGGCATCACCTTCCCCGCCAACCTCATCACCGCGGTCGTCGGCCCCAACGGTTCCGGCAAAACAACCCTCATGAGCCAAATCGCCGGCCGCCTCACCGGGGGCGCCGTCACCGTCGACGGTTCCGTCGTCCTGCTCACCCAGCGTCCCGGCTTGCCGCCTGCTTCCACCGTCGCCCAGGCGATCACGATGGTCACCCGGGATCGGGCCGCCACCACCAGGCTTCTCAGTGCCGCCGGGCTCACCCCCCTCGCGGGCGTCGCCGTCCCCGCACTCTCGGGCGGGCAGGCCGCCCACGTGGCCCTCGTTCGCGCCCTCGCCGCCCGACCCGACGTCCTCATCCTCGACGAACCACTCTCCGCCATCGACGTTGCCTCCGCCGAACACTGGCGGCGTCTCCTGCGCGCCGCCGCCCAAGACCGCACGACCTTGATGGTCACCCACGACCCGCTGGAAGTGGCGGCACTCTCGGAACACCTCGTGGTCCTCACCGGCGGCAGCATCACCGCCGCTGGACCGACCATCGACCTGCTGGATAACCCGCCGAATGAGTTCGTTGCCTCCTTGGCCGGAGTGAACCGAATTGTTGGCACCGTCACGTCCAGAGAAGTTGACACGATCACAATTAACCAAGGACAATGGGACATCGCTGGCACGTTCTCAGGCCCGGACGATCAACTTCCGCTGGTCGGTGACAACGCCGTTGCTACCTTCCCACCCGAGGCAACCACCCTTCGCCTCCCATCCCCGTCCACGGTGAGAGAATCTGCCCGAAACGTCTGGCCAGGAGTCGTAGAATCCGTCGTGGCCTCCACCGCCCGTTCCGGGGCAACCGTGCACGTCAAGGTGGGCGATATCCGGCTGAGCATCCCCGTGACCAGGCGCTCCGTCCTCGACCTCGGGCTCAGCAACGGTACCGCCGTCGAGTGCGTTACCAAGGCCGCCGCCATCACCATCCATCCCAGAACCTAGGAGAGGATCACCTCCCGCCATGGCCAAAGCACCAGCTCCCCAGCCAGCAACCGAACTTTTCTCGGAATCGCTGCAGCTGAGCCTCAAGCAACGGGAAGTCCTCGATGCACTCCAAGCATTCCCCCAAGGCGCTGGATCGGCCGAGCTGGCAGCCACCCTCGGCATGCACGTCAACACCGCCCGTGGGCACCTCGACGAGCTCGTCGCCCGCGGTGCCGTCCGGGTCTCCTCGCTGCCGGCGGAGGGTCGGGGCCGCCCCTCCTACATCTTCCAGGTCCGGGTACCCGACAACCGCACCGTCGCCGATGAATACGTCTCCCTGGTCGAAGTGCTCGCCGGGATGCTCACCGACACCGATGCCGCCACGCCGGAGAACCTGGCCCGGGGCCGGGAGATCGGGCGTACCTGGGCCCGGCGCATGGGGGCGGTCGATCAGCCCACCCGCTCCCCCGCCGAGACCCTCGACCTGTTGTTCGTCCGGCTGCGCGACATGGGCTTCGACCCGGTCTCCATGCCCGCCGAGGCACCCGGGGACGCCCCGGCCGTCGCCCTGCACTCCTGCCCCTTCGTCACCGGCGACAGCGTGCCGACGCCGTTCGTCTGCGCCATCCACGAGGGTTTCCTCGAGGAGAGCCTCGGCACCACCAATCCGCAGGGGCGCACGGTGTCACTGACCCTGCGCCCCTTCGCCGGGGACGGCACCTGCCGCGTCGAGGTCGCCGGCTAGTTCCGGGAGACCTCCGCGGTGACCGGTCCCGCCACCTCGAGCTCATGGACCTTCAGGCCCGCGTCACGGGCCTCGTCGAGGATCGAGGCCTCGACCGGCTCGGTGGACAGGACCATGATGGTCGGGCCCGCCCCGGAGAGGTAGGCGGCGTAACCACGGTTGCGCAGCCGGTTGACCCACTCCGCGGTCACCGGCAGCACGTCCGCACGGTACGGCTGGTGCAGCCGGTCGCGGGTGCCCTCCCACAGCAGCTCGGGGTGGTTCTGCAGCGCGACCGTCATCACGGCCGTGCGCGAGACGTTGAAACGCGCGTCGGTGTGGGTCACGTGGCTGGGCAGGACCCGGCGCACGGCCTGGGTGGAGGCGTGGAAGTCCGGCACCAGGGCGGTGGCCCGGATCCGCTCGTCCACCGGGACGGCGACCGCCCGGTACCCGGGCTGGGAGCCGTCGACGGGGGTGGTGGTCCAGGAAACCACCGCTGAGCCGAGCACGGAGGCGGCGGCGTTGTCGGGGTGCCCCTCGAAGGCGGAGGAGAGCTGGACCACCTGCTCGGTAGTTAGAGGATCACCGGCTAGCGCGTTGCCGGCCACGACGCCACCGACCGCCGCGGAGGCCGAGGAACCCAGGCCACGCGACTGCGGGATGGTGTTGGTGCAGACCACCCGCAGGCCCGGGGCCTCGGCGTCGGCGGCGTTGAGGGCCGAGCGGATGGCCTTGACCACCAGGTGGGAGCCGTCGCGGGGAAGGTCGTCCTCCCCCTCGCCGTACACCTCGATCTCCAGGCCGGAGGCGGTGACCTCGACCTCGATGGTGTCGTAGATACCCAGGGCGAGGCCCAGGGTGTCGAACCCCGGGCCCAGGTTGGCGGAGGACCCGGGGACGGTGACGGTGACCCGGGTGCCCACTTCGAGCTCGATGCTCACGTGCTGTGCTCCTGTCTTAGAAGAGGCGGATGACGCTGTCGACGGCCTTGACGGCGGGCGAGGTCTTCAGCTCCTCGACGGTGGCGGCCAGATCGGCCTCGCGGGCGCTGTGGGTGACCACGATGAGGCGGGCGTCATCCCCGGACTCCTCCTGGCGGATGGTCTTGAGCGAGATGCCACGGGCGGCGAAGGTGGCGGCCAGCTCGGCGAGGACACCGGTCCGGTCCTCGACCTCCATGTCGATGTGGTAGCGGGTGAGCACGTCACCACCGTCGGCGACGGGCAGGTTGGCGTAGGTGTTCTCACCCGGGGCGCGGCCGCCGTGGACCTTGTTGCGGGCGGCGCCGACGAGGTCACCGAGCACGGCGGAGGCGGTGGGGTTACCGCCTGCGCCGTTGCCGTAGAACATGAGACGGCCGGCTGCCTCGGCCTCGACGAAGATGGCGTTGTAGGACTCGTTGACGCTGGCCAGCGGGTGCTCGAGCGGCACGAGGGTCGGGTGGACGCGGGCGGAGACCGCCTCCGCACCCTGAGCGTCGGTGATGCGCTCACAGATGGCCAGCAGCTTGATCACGTAGCCGGCGTTACGGGCGGCCTCGATGTCGGCGGCGGTGACGTTGGTGATGCCCTCGCAGCTGACGTCGTCGAACTTCACGCGGGTGTGGAAACCGAGGGAGGCGAGGATGGCTGCCTTGGAGGCGGCGTCGTGGCCCTCGACGTCGGCGGTCGGGTCGGCCTCCGCGTAGCCCAGGCGGGTGGCCTCGGCGAGTGCGTCATCGTAGGAGGCGCCGGTGGACTCCATGGCGTCGAGGATGAAGTTGGTGGTGCCGTTGACGATGCCGGAGATCCGCACGACCTGGTCGCCGGCCAGCGAGCGGCGCAGCATGCCGACCACCGGGATGGCGGCGGCGACGGCGGCCTCGAAGTAGAGGTCGACGTTGGCGGCGTCGGCGGCCTCGGCCAGCTCGTCGGCGTGGGCGGCGACGAGGGCCTTGTTGGCGGTGACGACGGACTTGCCGGCGTTGAGCGCAGCGAGCACGAGACGGCGCGGGTAGTCGATGCCGCCGATGACCTCGACGACGATGTCCACGTCGTCGCGGGTGATCAGGGACATGGCGTCGTCGGTGAGCAGCTCACGGTCCACACCCTCTCGGCGCTTCTCCAGGTCGGAGACGGCCACGCCCTTGATCTCCAGGGGGCCGCCGACGCGGTGGGCGAAGGCGTCGTGGTGCTCGCCCATGAGGCGGAGCACCTCCGTGCCGACGGTGCCGAGGCCGAGAATGGCGACGCCGACCGGCTCGCCGGCTCCCTTGCCGGGGTTGTAGGTGGGCTGCTTCGTTGCCGAGTCGGCCATGTCGTCCCCTTTGT
Organism: Corynebacterium atrinae; assembly: GCF_030408455.1. Lineage (NCBI taxonomy): Bacteria > Bacillati > Actinomycetota > Actinomycetes > Mycobacteriales > Corynebacteriaceae > Corynebacterium > Corynebacterium atrinae. The sequence goes on along the minus strand of NZ_CP046977.1, from coordinate 1,023,147 downwards.
ACAGACTGTGGTGTTCGCTGGTGTTCACGGTTATCCGCTCCCACCTTAGACAAAGCTTTCCGGGTGCTCAGTACAAGGGTGGCCTACCTCCCCGCCCGACCGGCGGTTATCCGTCGACGACCGGGGTGGTCTCGAGGGTCTCCAGGGTCGGCAGGTCCAGGGCGACGAGGATCTCCCGGACGGAGTTGATGGCGGACTCCAGCCGGTCCAGTCGGGCCGCCTGCTCCGGGGACAGCCGGCCGTCGGCGGCGAAGTGGCGCAGGCGGGCGAAGCGGCCGGCGAGCAGGGTGCCCCAGAAGATCTTGAGGTCGAGGATCTCCTGTTCCCCCGGCACCGGCTGGCCGTTGTGGAAGGCGACGATGTCGGACAGCTGGGTCTCGATCATCGTCAGATCCATGTCGGCGCCGGGCAGGCCGGCGTCGGCGCTGTAGGTGTCGATGCCGTGGCGGGTCGGGCCACCGGGGGTGTCATAGAAGCGGTTGAGGGTCATCGCCTCGGCACCGAGCACCGGCTCGTTGACCGGGAGGACCGGGGAGCCCGCCTCGCCGAGCAGCTGCCCGCGGCTCATCCGGATGAAGGTGTTCTGGTTCTCCATCCCGGGTGCGGTGCACGCCAGGCCGACGCCGTAGGACTCGAGGTCCTCCGCCTGGAACATGTATCCCAGGTAGCGGGCGCGGGGGTTGATGCGGAAGTCCTCGCAGGTGGCACCGGGCAGGTGGAAGTTGACGGCCCGGAGGTAGGTGCGGACCCGGTCGATCTGGTCGTCGGACAGGTGGATGTCCTGGTAGAGAGCTCGTGACATGGTGGCTGCCTCCTAGAGGGTCTGAAGCCGGTCGTAGCTGTCGGTGTCCTCGAAGAAGCCACCCTTGCCGTTGCCGATGATGTCGAAGCGGTTGACCACCTCGATACGGTCGAGCCACTTGGCGGAGCGGAAACCGGTGGAGGTCTCCAGTCGCAGGCGCATCGGGGCGCCGTTCTTGATGGGCAGCTCGTCGCCGTCGTAGCCGATGGCGATGAGGGTCTGCGGCTGCACGGCCTCGTCCATGGGCATCGTCTCGTAGTAGTAGGAGCCGTTGTAGGAGTCGTCGTCGCGGGTCATGTTCTGGAAACTGTGCACCACCACGTCCGTGGCGCCGTCCAGCGGGGTGACCAGCTCGAGCAGGGTGGCCAGGGGGACACCGTCCCACTTGCCCACGGAGGAGAACCCCTGGACGCAGTGGTGGATGGTGGTCTGGGAATGACCGTCGGCGATCTCCCGCAGATCCTGGAGGGTCAGGCGCATGGGCTTTTCGACGAACCCGCCGATCTCCAGGACGTAGTCGTCCTCGTAGCCGTTGCACACCATGGCCATGTAGGCCTCGGTGGACGGCGGCATGCCGGAGGCACGGTGGTGCGGTGCCGGGGTGACGTCGTCGGAGGTGTAGAGGTGCTGGCGGGAGGGCAGCTTCCGCAGCGCGCGGGTGAGCGGGCGGACCAGGACGTTGTGGAGCCGTTCGATGACCCGCGGCCGGTTGGTGGAGGTCATGGTCGCCCAGATGTGGACGAAGACGATGAACACCAGGCCGATGGTGAAGATGACACCGCCGGCGACGGGGCGGTCGGCGTGGCCGAAGACCATCTTGGACACCTCGTGGCCGTAGCCGTGGAGGATGACCATGCCCACGTGGATGAGGATGAACACGACGTAGGCGATGAGTCCCCAGAAGTGGAGGGTCCGGATGACCTGGCGGCCGCCGAGTGCCCGGGAGATCCGCGGGAAGTGGTTGTTGATGGCCGGGGACTGGAATGCGCCGGTGATGATCATCCACAGCGGGAGGATGAGGATCACGAAGCCGTAGGACAGCTGCTGGATGGCGTTGAAGGGGTAGCCGTCCATGGCGGGCGGGACCTGGAAGGCGAGGTACTGGATGAGGTTGTCCCAGGCCTCGGCGAACACGCCGAGGTCCTCGGGCCAGTAGCGGCGCCACTGGCCGGTGACCGCCAGGAGGATCCAGTAGGCGGCCATGAGCAGGACCCAGCAGATGACGGAGATGAAGTGCCAGTAGCGGCCCTGGCCGAGGTCGCCGTGTCCGGGGAGCGAGACGATGGGGCTGTAGTCGTCGTATTCACCGGAGACGGGGAAGTACTTGCGCTTGCGTTTCTCCTTGATGGTGAACTGGGCCCACTGGCCGCCCAGCGGGGAGTGGACCGACCGGTGGAGCTTGGGGAAGGTGCCCAGGATCTCGATGCCGCTGCGAATGAACAGGGTGATGAAGAGGATGTTGACGAAGTGCTCGATGCGGAGCCAGACGGGGAAGTCGGTGAGCATGATGGGTGTCTCCTTGGTTGTTGTCCGCCGTCAGTCCACGAAACCCTGGTCGTCCGGGTAGGCGACGAGGATGCCGTAGGCCAGGGCCCATCGGATGATCAGGTAGGCGAGCCCGCACAGCATCATGGTGTTCCAGGCGGCCGCCAGGTGGACGCTGGCGCCGTTCCACACATAGGGCGCGGTGCCGAAGAGCCCGCCGCCGTAGGCGATGAGGGCGCCGAAGGCGGGGACCATGCCGTAGTCCCAGATGCGGGCCTTCGTCACCAGGCCGACGAGTACGAAGATGACCGCGAGTGCCACCACGAGCCACAGCGCGATGTCGCCGCCGACGAACGGGAGGTGGTCGCTCAGTGCGACGGTGCCGGCGCAGAAGGCCAGCAGGGCCATGACCCCGAGGATGACCGCCTTGGTCAGCCGGGGCAGGTTGATGCGGATGTACCGGAAGAAGGGGGCCCGTTTCCGGCCCGGGGGAACATACCTGTTCCAGTCGTGGGTGTTGATGTCAACGCCGGCTGGTGCGCCTGACATGGGTACTCCTGAGGTCGGGGCCGACGGCGGTGTCACGGGTCCACCGAGGGCGGGGATGTGTCTCGCGGGCCACCGCCGGAGATGTCGGTGTTCTGCGAGGTGAAACTCCCGCGAAGCCTCTCGCCGGTGTTTCCTCTTGCAACGATAATAGATGACCATTGATCGCGGGGGAAGAACAGTCGTTCTGCCCGCGCAAAAACCGCCTGAACTGCAGGACCAGACGACTGTTCGGTCAGTGAACTTCCCCCGTTCCCGCGCCGGGTCTAGCATCAGGCCTGTGTCACCCAGCGGGGCAGGCCACCGTCACAGGCCCGCCGCCGTCGCTACCGGAGAAGCAGCTCGGGACCACATATCCCCCAGTCATTACACGAAAGGCTCTGCCCACCATGTCAGCCATGGTCATCTTCGGTCTCATCGCATCCGTCGCGCTGTTGTTCGCCTTCGCGATGCTCAACCTCGGCAAATGGACCACCGCCGACTACCCGTACCAGGTCCTCAACTTCGTCGGCGCGGGTTTTCTCACCCTCTCCGCCGCCAACCCCTTCAACGCGGGTGTGTTCTGGACGGAGCTGATCTGGTCACTGCTCGGCCTCTACGGCATCATCAAGATCTTCCTCAGCCGCCGACGCGCCGCCGCCACGCCCGAGCAGACCCCCGCCGCCTCCTGATCCGGCCACGACCACTTCCTCACGTAAAGGACCACTCCCATGGAATTCTCCTATGAAATCGGCATCGTCGCCGGCATCCTGTTCGTGCTCGGTTACGGACTGCTCAACTTCGGCTTCGTCACCTCCAAGTCGGTGCTGTACCAGACGCTCAATTTCCTCGGCGCCCTCGGTTTCACCTACACCGCGATCTCCCCGTTCAACCCGGGCCTGATGATCACCGAGGTCGTGTGGGCGATCGTCGCCCTGTTCGGCCTGTGGAAGATCTTCTCCGGCCCCTCCCGCCGGAACACCGCGACCGCGGCGGGAGCGTAAACTCGGCGGCCGTGCCCCCACACCCCCACGAACCCCACGAGCCTCCCGGTGCCAACGGCGGTCACCGCGACCGCATCATCGACGCGACCCTCGACTGCCTGGTCATCCACGGCGTCGCCGGGACCTCGATGCGCATGGTCGCCGAGGGGGCGCACGTGTCTCTCGGGTCGGTGACCCACCACTTCGCCGACAAGGACGCGCTGCTCAGCGCCGCCTTCCAGGTGTTCGCCGAACGGTCGGTGGCCCGCTTCCGGGAATACTACGACGGGGTGGATTCCCTCGAGTCGGCCCGGAGGGCGACGGTGCACATGCTGACGGATTCGGCGGCGTCGAGACGCGGCACGATCCTCGGCAGCGAGCTCTACACCCTGTCGCTGCGACGCCCCCGCCACCGCATGGTGCTGGTGCAGTGGACGCACCGCTGCCGCAAGGTCATCCGGGAGCATTTCGACGCCGAGACGACCTATCTTCTCGACGCCTTCTACGAGGGCGTCCTCCTCCACCGCAGCATGCAGCTGGGCGAATACTCGGACGAGATCATCACCCTGGCCGTGCAGCGGCTGACTCCCCCGGCCAGTTATCTCGGCCGGGGTTAACCCTCGAGGGCGAGGAAGTCCTCGACGGTCTCGCGCCGCAGCATGAGCTTCGACTTCCCGGCCCGCACGGAGACCACCGCGGGCCGGTTGACGGCGTTGTAGCGGCTGGACATGGCGTAGGCGTAGGCACCGGTGGCCGCCAGGGCGACGAGATCGCCGGGGACGATGTCATCGGGGAAGGCGGCGTCGCGGATGAGGATGTCGCCGGATTCGCAGTGCGATCCCACCAGGCGGGAGGAGATCTCCGTGCCCTCGGTGAAACGGGAGACGACGCGGGCGTCATACAGCGAACCGTAGAGGGCGGGGCGGATGTTGTCGGACATGCCGCCGTCGACCGAGAGATAGCGGCGCTGCTCATCCTCGGCGACGGTGACGTCCTTGACGGTGCCGACCTCGTAGACGGTGACGGTACCGGGGCCCGCGATGGCACGGCCGGGTTCGACGAGGACGGCGGGCGCCTCGATGCCCAGCTCGGCGGCAGTCTTGGCCACGGCGGTGAGCAGGTCGTGGGCGACGTCGTCGACGTCGAGGGGCTCCTCGTCGGCGGTGTAGGCGATGCCGTAGCCGCCACCGAGGTCGAGTTCGGGCAGCTGGACCCCGAGCTCGGCGTGGATCCGCGAGTAGAGCTCGAGGACGCGGTCGGCGGCGGCGGTGAAACCGCGGGCGTCGAAGACCTGCGAACCGACGTGGCAGTGCAGACCAACGAGGTCGAGATTGCTGGCATCCACGGCTGCCGCAGCCGCGCGGAATGCCGACCCGGAAGCCAGGGAGAAGCCAAATTTCTGGTCCTCGTGGCTGGTGGCAATCGCCTCGTGGGTGTGGGCCTCGATGCCGGGCTTGACGCGGATCATGACCTGCTGCGTCCGGCCCTCCTCAGCCGCGATGGCGTTGAGCTCACGCAACTCCGCATCCGAATCGAGGACGACGTGGCCAACGCCGGCCACCACGCAGGCGCGGAGAAACTCCGAACCTTTGTTATTGCCATGCGCCGTGATCCGCTCGGCGGGGAAATCTGCCAGCAGGGCAATCTGCAGCTCATTGTGCGAGGCGACATCGAGACTGAGGCCCTCCTCATCAACCCAGCGGGCGACCGCGCGGGTGAGGAACGCCTTCGAGGCATAGTGCACGTGCTGGGGCCCACCGAAGGCGCGCGCCATGTCCTGGCAGCGTGAGCGGAAATCATCCTCGTCTACGACGAAGACGGGCGTGCCGTACTGTTCGGCGATTTCCGGCAGCGGGACCCCGGCGATGGTGACCACGCCGTCTTCTTCCCGGCGGGCGTTGCGCGGCCAGACGTGCGCGGGGAGCTCGTTGAAGTCTGCGGCAGCCATTACATTCTTTCCGGGGCGTTCACGCCCACGAGGCCGAGAGCATTAGCCAAAGTCTGGCGGGTGGCGGCGGCGAGCGCGAGGCGCGCGGAATGGATCGGCTCCGTCTCTTCGCCAGCCTTGGGCAGGATCTGGCAATTGTCGTAAAAGCGGTGGAATACTCCGGCCAGCTCCTCGGCGTAGCGGGCAACGCGGTGCGGTTCGCGCAGCTCAGCGGCCGCCTTCACCACGGCGGGGAACTCACCGAGGGTGCGAATGAGGTCGCCTTCGCGCTCGTGGGTGAGCAGGGAGAAATCGGCGCCGTCATAATCCAGGCCCAGCTCGGCGGCTTTGCGGGCGATCGAGCACAGGCGGGCGTGGCCGTACTGGACGTAGTAGACGGGGTTGTCCGAGGACTGCGATGCCCACAGCGCCAGGTCAATGTCCAGGGAGGAATCGACCGAGGAGCGGATGAGCGAGTAGCGGGCAGCGTCGATGCCGATGGCCTCCACGAGGTCATCGAGGGTGATGATGGTGCCCGCCCGCTTGGACATGCGCACGGCCTCGCCATCGCGGACGAGGTTGACCATCTGCCCGATCATGACCTCGACCTGGTCGGCGTTATAGCCCAGCGCCGCCGCCGCAGCCTTGAGGCGAGCGATGTAGCCGTGGTGATCCGCGCCGAGCATGTAAATGCACAGCGTGTGCCCGCGGTCGAACTTGTCCTTGACGTAGGCGATGTCACCAGCGATGTACGCGGCCTCGCCGTCGGATTTGATGACCACGCGGTCCTTGTCATCGCCGAAGTCGGTCGACCGCAGCCACCAGGCATTATCCGCCTCGTAGAGGTTGCCGTTGTCCTTGAGCGTTTGCACCGCCCGGTCGACGGCCCCGGACTCGAACAGCGAATTCTCGTGGAAGAACACGTCGAAGTCAGTCCCGAACTCGTGCAGCGACTCGCGGATGTGCGCGAACATCATGTCCACGCCCTCCGCGCGGAAGGTTTCCTGCACTTGTTCTGCAGTCCCTTCCAGGGCCTGCGGCTGCTTATCGACGACCGCCCGAGCAATCTCCGCAATATAGGCGCCACCGTAGCCGTCCTCCGGGGTCGGCTCGCCCTTGGCGGCCGCCACGAGGGAACGGGCAAAGCGGTCGATCTGCCCGCCGTGATCGTTGAAGTAGTACTCGCGGGTGACCTCTGCTCCCGCAGCCGTGAGGACACGCCCCAAGGAATCGCCAACGGCTGCCCAGCGGGTTCCGCCCAGGTGAATCGGTCCCGTCGGGTTAGCGGAGACGAACTCCAGGTTGATCTTCTCCCCCGCATACAGGTCCGAAGAACCGAAGGCCTCTCCCTCCGCGAGAATCCGACCGACGACCTCGCCCTGCGCGGCGGCCGCCAGGCGAATGTTAAGGAAGCCCGGCCCGGCAATCTCCGCGACCTCAATCGCGGGATCCTCCGCCAGCGCCTCCGCCAGCCACGTGGCTAGCTCTCGCGGGTTCTGCCCCACCTTTTTTGCCACCTGCAACGCGAGGTTCGTCGCGTAATCACCATGCTCCGGGTTGCGCGGACGCTCGACCACCACCTGCTCGGGCAGAACAGAGGTGTCGAGGTCGCGGCTGGCGAGCACGCCGATGGCGACCTCCCGGATCAGGGAGGAAAGGTCAGCTGGTGTCATGGCGGATAAGTGTAATGCACACCCACGACAGATTCTTACCCCGGCCACTAGCGGGCAAAAGACTAGAAGAGGAACCAGTTTGCAATTAAGCTGATGCGGACCTGCCACGTAACTGAGAAGAGACGACGCCACCCATGAACGTATCGCGCCCAGTCGCGGCTTTCGCCGCTGCCATTGTCGGACTAGCTGGACTGTCCATCGCCACCGCTCCCGCCAATGCCGCCCCCGCCCAGCCCATCACCTGGGAAGAGTGCCCAGAGCAGGTCACCGATCCTGCCGCAACCTGCGGGCGTATCGACGTCCCCATGTACCACTCCGATCCGGCCGGCGCGACCATTTCCGTGGGCTTCATCAAAGTCCCCGCATCCAACCCAGGTGCCAAGCGCGGCACGCTCTTCGGCAACCCAGGTGGCCCAGGCGGCGACGCCTACTCCTACTTCGGCAACCCCCAGGTCTTCGCCTGGCCGACCGGCATCACCTCCGAGTGGGACCGCGTCGCCGTTCAACCCCGCGGCCTCGCCGGCTCCACCCCGCTCGACTGCACCGAGATGCCCGCCAACACCAGCCCCACCGACCCCCACCTGCGTCAGGGTGCCTTCATCCGCGACTCCTGCGAAATCAAGACCCCCGGCTACACCGCATCGCTGACCACCGACAACACCGCCAACGACTGGGAATGGGTCCGACAAGCCCTCAACGAGGACCGCATCTCCATCATGGGCCTGAGCTACGGCACCTACTTGGGCTCCGTCTACGCCTCCCGCTACCCCCAGCACACCGACCGCGTTGTCCTCGACTCTGGCATGGACCCCAACCTGGCCTGGAACGGTGTCATGGGCACCCAGCAGGGCGGCTTCGAGTCCAGCCTCCATGACTTCCTCGGCTGGGTCGCCGAGCGCAACGACACCTACGGCCTGGGCACCACTCCCCTCGCCGTCTACCAATCCTGGTCCCGCAAGGTCGTCTCCGAGGCCGGCACCAACCCCACCGTCGTCCCGCCGCCCGCCCAGATCGGCGACATCCCACCGGGATTCGACTGGGCCGGGCAACTCGCAGCTGACGCCATGACCGCCACCGGCCCCGCCCGCGTCTCCTCCGAGGGCCTCTCCTCCCAGGCAGTACGCCCCGGTGCGAACCAGTCTCGCTCCGTCACCTTGTCCATCACCCGCATGTCCCTGCCCAACCCCGGTGCCTGGGACCAACTAGCCAAGATGATTAACGGCACCGCCGAGATCCCCACCATCGAAGATCTCTCCGGCACACCGGAACAGCAGTTGGCCGTGTTGAACACTTCAGCAATGCAGCGCATGGTCATGTGCAACGAAAACACCACCACTCCCAACCTGGCCGACGTTCCCCGCTACGCCTGGACCAACTACGTCACCGGCGACATCTTCACCGCCCCCAACGCCATGTTCACCTCCGGCGCCGGCTGCTCCGGCATCGAGCCCAACTCCGGCCGCCAGCTCACCGACGGTTCCCAGCTCGCCACTCGCCCGCTGCAGATCCAAGCCACCGGCGACCCCCAGACCCCCTACCAAAACCACTACACGCTTGCCGAGCAGATGCGCAGCCAAGTCATCACCGTCCACGGCAACGGCCACGGCCACGTCGCCACCGGCAACCAGGCTGTCGACGACGCCGTCGTCTCCTACCTGCGCACCGGCGTCGCCCCCGTAGCGGACGTCCCCGGCGTGAACTAGATTTCGCCAGGTTTGCTTACGCAGTTTTTTGTAGGTGATTCGGCCCCGGCGTAGACCGGGTGCTAAGATTTCACCGTTGTTATCCCGACCGCTCGTCGGGGTGCAACGGGTCTCCGTAGCTCAGTGGATAGAGCATTGGTTTCCGGTACCAAAGGTCGCAGGTTCGAATCCTGTCGGGGACACCATGTCATGTCTCGAGACATAGTTCCTACTTTGTCTCGGGGCATGACCTTTTTTGTGCGGGTTCAGGTGGGTCGAATGTGGTTGATTCTGCGGGAGTAACGGAGCTTCTTCTCCGCTGATGCTTGCGACTTTTCGGGTGCCCCAGTCTTCAAAGCCGTCACTGGCGGCCTCCTGAGCCTGGCTGATCTTCGCTGATGCCAAGGAATCTGCTGATCCGAGCTGTAAGGTTGTTAGCAGCTGGCCTTGACGTTTCGGTGGCGTCTTTTGAGACTCGTCCCCCTGCGTGTTCGTGGTGGGTGGAACGATGTCGCAGGACATCTGTTTTTCTGATCTTGGGCACGATGGTGTTCCTCCCGTGGGAGGGTGGGGCATGCGGAACTATGTTGTGAGACATCAGGGCCTTGTGGGGCGGAACGATGTCACGGAATCAGACACTGCTGGGGGCACAATGTCATGTCTCGAGACATAGTTCCTACTATGGCTCGGGGCATGACCTTTTTTGTGCGGGTTCACGTGGGTCGAATCTGGTCGATGCGGCGGGAGCAAAGGAACTCATTTTCCTCTGTGTCACACTGCTTCCCGAGTGCCTCAGTCTTCAAAGCTGACATTGGCGGTGTTCTTCACGTGGAACTATGGGGGGTAGTGAATCGATACCGAAACGCTGCCGTTGGTTCTCTGCTCCATCATGTCATGCTGGAGCCAGTTAGGGCTCTTGGGCTGCTGGTTCCTCACCCTCACTGGTCCACGCGTCCGCTTCCCAATCCATCACGCAGTCCCAGGCCTTGTCTTTGATGGCCTCCCGCAGTTGAGTCTGATACTGACGGTAATCCGCACCGCCGAGTGTCGACCATGCACCATTGGGAGGAGTGACCTCGAGAGTCTCCTTCCCTCGATCGTAGATAATGCGGTCAACAGGGGCGTGAAGGTACTGGTAAACCTTCCCGATTGCGGAATGGTCAAGAACTGCAAGAGAGGGTGTCAGATGGTTTGTGTGTGAGGGATTCCCCTCACACCAAGGAGATGAACCAGAATGACTACCGTGGCACGACGAAACCAAGAAGACTCCGCAAAGATCAAAGCGATCGAGGAAAAGCTGCTGGCCAATCCTGAGATGGCGAAACTGATCGACGAGCTCGGCACCTCCACAACGGATGCCAACGATCTCGTCCGGGGCCTGCTCCAGGCCTCGATCAACCGCGGCCTCAACGCCGAGATGGATGCCCACCTCGGCTACCAGCACGGTGACCGGGACAGCAAGGAAGCCGCTGGTCAGAACAATTCCCGTAACGGTTCCTACCCCAAGCGGGTCGATTCAAACTACGGACCGGTCGATGTCGCTGTTCCCAGGGACCGTGACGGATCCTTCCTGCCGACAATGGTGCCCAAAGGATCCCGCCGGCTGACCGACGTCGACGACATGATCATCAGTCTCTATGCCGGTGGCATGACCGTCCGAGACATCCAGCACCACATGGCCACCGCCATGGGCGTGGACATCTCCCATGAAACAATCTCCGCGATCACCGATGCGGTCCTCGAGGAGGTGATGATCTGGCAGAACCGCCAACTCGAGGAGTTCTACCCCGTGATCTTCCTCGATGCGTTACGCATCAAAGTCCGTGACGGGGGCCGGGTGGTCAACAAATCCGCGTACCTGGCTATCGGGGTGGACATGGACGGGATCAAACACATCCTCGGTATCTGGCTGGCGAAAGAGGAAGGAGCCTCGTTCTGGGCCCAGGTGTGCGCCAACCTCGCTACCCGCGGCGTACACGATGTGTTTATCGTGTGCTGCGACGGGCTCAAGGGCCTGCCGGAGGCTGTGGAAGCCACCTGGCCGGATTCGATGGTCCAGACCTGTGTCGTCCATCTGATCAGGGCAGCGAACCGGTGGGTGGCCTACGGAGATCGCAAAGCGGTGTCCGCCCAGCTGAAGAAGATCTACACCGCCCCCACCGAGCAGACCGCTCTGGCGGCGTTGGCGGAGTTCGAGGCCTCCGAGCTGGGGGAAAAGTACCCGCAGTCAGTCAAGGTGTGGCGCGATGCGTGGGACCGGTTCATCCCGTTCCTGGAGTTTCCTCCCATGGCCCGGAAGGTGATCTACACCACGAACTCGATTGAGTCGATGAACAACGAGCTGCGCAAAGCCACCCGGAATCGGGTGCAGTTTACCAACGATGAGTCCGCGATCAAAACCTTGTGGTTGATGATCTGCAACATCGAGGACAAACGGGCCGCCAAGCGCGCTAAGCAGGGCAAACGGGTCGCGGCTACCAGTGGCCGGCTGATCGAGGGCAGGCGGGTGACGAACTGGAAGCAGGCCATCAACCAGATGTCTGTGGCCTACCCGGACCGCTTCGAGCCCTACCTCTAATAATCACGCCCCACACACAAACAACTTGACACGCTCCTGCAAGATATTTGAGAGTCATGTTTAACCACTTCTGCGCTTGCCCGTAATGGAACTTGAACGTCGGACGCTGAGGGTGCTCTTCAGCGTTGACCATCTCTACTACGCCTTCGCACCAGGCTTGGTGTGCGATGTCGAACCTGTCCTGGTCACCAATTTCTTTCAAAGACTCTACGAACGAGAGGACGCTGTCCTCGACATTCCGCTTGATTCTTTCCGCTGACGGGTGCGACCCAATCCCGCGAAGGGTCCGTGCCAAATCGCGATATGCGCGCTTGGAGACAACCCTGATTGCCTCGTCACCGTGCGGTTTGTGTGCCACCCCTCTGGAGAATTCGTGCGCCACCCCTTTGGAGAAATAGAACGCTACCAGGGAATTCATGCGTCGGTCTAGTTCCATAACCCCACGGTACCCACACCCAGCATTTTCCATACAGGAAACTCACGCGGCACTGAGATGCTAGCCCCCAAACCGCGACGACACACCATTGCGACATCCACGGAAGGGGCACCACCACCGCCCGTTTACTGCCCATGGAAGCTATTTCATTCGCGTCCCCCACCAACACCATGATCCATACATCGTCCCTGCTAAGCCCCTAGAGACAAGCACCCCAATTCCGACTTCAAGAAGATAACGTGATGCACATCTATCCACCCTCCTTTTGTAACCTGTGCCACTATTGGTGAGGTCAGAACGATACCGATGAGGAGAGCTGGACATGACCAACGTCATCGACGTGAAGGAAACCGTAACCGAGTGGCTCCGCTCTTTGGAGCAGGCGGGTGGAGCTTCTGACGCTGCCACCGCCGCCACGGCAATAAGCGAGCTGTTTGAACCCGAGGGATACTGGCGTGATCTGCTCGCCTTCACTTGGAACATCACCACCGCCGAAGGGGCGGAAGAGATTGCGGGGATGATCCGCACCACCTGGCCCGCCAGCAGGTTGAGCAATGTCGTCCTGGACGGCGACCCGGTTGATGAGGGAAACGGCGTCACGCGCGTCAAGTTCTCCTGCGACTCCCAGGACTTCCGTTGCACGGGCATCGTGCGACTTCGCAACGGCAAGGCGTGGACCATGCTCACCTCGGCGCGCGAGTTGAGGGAATATCCAGAACCGAGCGGTCGGCGTCGTCCGCTGGGTGCGGAGCACGGGCAAAGCGCCGACAAGCGGAACTGGGCAGACAAGAAACTCGATCGTCAGAAGGCACTCGGGGTGACGGAGCAACCCTATGTTCTCATCGTGGGAGGCGGTCAGGGCGGCATCGCTCTGGGTGCGCGACTAAAGCGCCTGGGGGTGCCCGCCCTCATTTTGGACAAGGCCGCGCGCCCCGGTGACCAGTGGCGCGGTCGCTACCACTCACTCTGCCTCCACGATCCGGTCTGGTACGACCACCTCCCTTACCTGCCCTTCCCGGATGACTGGCCCGTGTTCACCCCTAAGGACAAGATGGGTGACTGGCTCGAGCACTACGTCGGAATCATGGACTTGGACTACTGGACGAGGACGGAGTGCGTGCGAGCCAGTTACAACGAGGCCGAGAACCGCTGGGATGTCACCGTTAATCGGGATGGCGCCGAGATGACCCTCCATCCCGCTCAGCTTGTCCTAGCGACGGGGATGTCAGGTGTGCCGAACCGGCCCTCACTGCCGGGTGAGGATAGCTTCCACGGGGAGATCCGACACTCTTCCGAGCATGCTGGAGGTGAGGTTGATCGGGATAAGGATGTCGTCGTGTTGGGTGCGAACAACTCGGCCCACGACATCTGCGCGGACCTCTATGACAACGGTGCTCGTCCGGTGATGATTCAGCGCTCCTCGACCCACATCGTGCGTTCCGAGACGCTCATGCAGGAGGTTTTCGGGCCCCTGTATTCCGAGGAAGCTCTGGAAGCCGGGGTGGATACCGACACCGCCGACCTGCTCTTTGCTTCGTGGCCGTACAAGGTTCTGCCCGAGGTACAGAAGGTAGCCTTTGACAAGGTCCGGGAGATCGATAAGGACTTCTACGATCGATTGGAGAAAGCAGGTTTCCTCCTCGACTTCGGTGATGATGATTCGGGGTTGTTCCTCAAGTACCTGCGGCGCGGTTCCGGCTACTACATCGATGTCGGTGCCTCCGAGCTCGTCGCCAGTGGAGAGATCCCGGTTCGCTCGCGAGTCAACATCGAGGAAGTCCGGGAGCGCTCCGTAGTGCTGTCCGACGGCACCGAGTTGCCTGCCGACGTCATCGTCCTGGCCACCGGGTACGGGAACATGAACAACTGGGCCGCCCAACTGATCAGCCAAGAAGTCGCTGATCAAGTCGGGCCGTGCTGGGGCTTGGGTTCGGACACCACGAAGGATCCGGGCCCGTGGGAAGGTGAATTGCGGAACATGTGGAAGCCGACGGCAGTAGACGGGCTGTGGTTCCACGGCGGTAACCTCCATCAGTCACGGCACTATTCGAGGTACCTGTCCATGCAGCTCAAGGCTCGATACGAAGGTATGGAGACACCGGTCTACGACAACACTAGAGATCAATAATCTGACTAAACTGCAGCTAGCATAGTCTGCTAGTCAACTGGCGGCGGACGGCAACGAAATATCAGTCGATCGCCGCCAGGATCGCCGACTGGCAAACTGTTCGAAGTAAATTCGAGCTTAATGAAGGCGGCAAATATCCGAACAGGATTTAGTGTCAGATGCCGCAGAGTCGATACCTTAGGGGAAAACTACCTGCGATTGCACCGTCGAGCTCTATGTCAGAATTCATTTATCTAGAGGAATTATAAAGTCCATTGCGGACACGTGAAGTCCTAGGATCCATTAAAGATGCACAGCACAAAGCTTGTTAGGTCAATGGTTCTCTACAGATTGATACCCGAAGTTCCCTAGATAGCTTCTTTACACTATTTAGCATCCCCATTTTATTCGGTGATCTCCATCCCCACTAAGGCACAGCGCGACTAGACCCTTTACTGTGCCGATAACCTTCTCAGTTAAACATCTGAAATTCGTTCATTTCTGGAGGCTCTTTGCAAAACACGAGCTATTCAACTACTGGAGCATCTGGTTGCTACAAACCTCAGTCCATCCAGAGGTTCCATCGGTGAAAAATGTGGTACCGGTTTGGTGAATTTGAGGGTCCCCACAGTGAGAGACTTGCTTATCGAGAACTCTAGGTGCTTCTACGCCAGGAGCTCCAGTAAAACCAACAACGGGAGACGCTTCCGGAGTTGGACGAGGGGCTGGCGCGACCGGCGCCGGCGTGTGAGCAAAATTGGGCGTTGGGCCTGGCTCTTGCGCGGGACCTACCTCGTCGAGTGAGGCACGCGTTGCAGACGCATCGGGAGCCGGGAATTCCCACCTCGCACCATTTAGGGTTTCCGTCAATCGAATCTTTGAAGCACCATCAGGAACATCCATAATGTGAACCCTCCGTTCAGTATCTCCGACTTGCATCGTTTCCCTCCAAGCTTGCTCACGCGTCGATGGTGAACACCAAGAAGACTGGGGAAGCTCTTGGTTGATTCCTTCTTTGTCCAATGCTGACCAATCCGACCAAATCGGGAATTCACCAGGACGATAGTCAGAGTCGGATGGCTTTGTTTCCAGAAGAACAGTCGCTTTAACGAGGTGAGTTCCTGAAGGCTGCTCGCCAAAAACTGTTCCTTCGCACATCTCCAGCAGATCGAGCGATTCCACAGTAAAGTTGATTGAACAATCGGAAACGTCAGTACAGTCCATGCCGTGTCGAAATCCTACTTGCCCCTCCACACCTTTACTTAGATCTCCAAGCTGAGCAGTCGCGCCATTCGAGACCTCCTCATCAATCGTCGTGGTTGGTTCTGACTCGACACCACCGTTTCCTTGTGTACAAGCTACGACTCCAATAAGGAGCATTGGAGCCATGATTGACGCCAGTACGAGGCTTTTTTTCATAGATAGTCCCTTCAATTCTTTTACTGTTTCCCGGGATGTAATGGATGGTCTCGCGAGACCGGAGCTAAATGTTTTAAGAACAAGCTGGGCTTTCCTGGCGGAAAAGACGGTTTAACCGCGAGTACGAATAGATGACTTGGAGGAATACTTGTGATACATCACCCATCACGATCTCGCCTAGGCTTGTCGTCAGTATAAGTCTCGCACATTGAACCCCTGGGCATCCGGGAATCACTCAAGCAGCGCCCACGAAGATCTCGTCGGACACAAGCACAAACCTTCATGCCAGTTCGTGTGTAGGGCCGAATTTGGAGGGAGGCCAGTATCCACCGATCATTTGCTCTGGCGCGTCGTTGGTCACGCTCACCAATGAGTAACCGGTGCCAGCACCTAGACGAACTACAACGCGATCGGCCGCACTCCTCTCAGGGACACGTCCAAGGTCGAAATACGGCACGCTAATCGCACTGGCTCACCGGTTCGCGGAAGTCCATATCCAAAACCGATGGGCGCAGTCCGACATGGGGCAAGAGCCTTCCCCATGTCGGTAACTCCCACTATGGTTGTGACATGACCAACAACATCAGCGGTTTCCTGTCCAGCTTGCCCATCGACAAGATCGCCAACCAGCTCGGCGAGAGCCCCGACGACGTTCGCTCCGCAGCCGAAGCTATCGTGCCGACTCTGCTCATGGGAATGGGCGCCAATGCTCAAGATCCCAACGGCAAGGAGTCCTTGGAGAAGGCGCTGGATGGCCACGATCCCTCACTGGTGGAAGGCGAGGTCGATGTGGAGGCCATCGACACCGAGGATGGCGCTAAGATTGCCCACCATATTTTTGGCTCCCAGGAGGAGCAGGTGGTCAGCCAGCTCGGTGGCCTGGGCAGTGGAGGCAGCAGCCTGGTGAACAAGCTCATCCCCATCCTCGCGCCGTTGGCAATGTCGTGGTTGGCGGGTCAGCTGACCAAGAACTCCCAAGGCGGCGGTGCCCAAGGTGGGCTGTTGGAGCAGATCCTCGGGCAGGTGCTCGGCAGCGGGAATACTCAAGCCACCACCGGAGGTGGTGGTGGATTCGGTGAGATTCTCGGCGGACTGCTGGGCGGCGGACGTCGATAAGCAATTCCCACGAAGCGAGAGGATCTTACGTGCTGTTTATTGCTCGCATGGATGTGTCATTCCCCGATAATTTGACACCGGAGCAGGTGGCGGATTTCCAGGCCCGGGAGAAGGAATATTCTGGGAACCTGCAGGCCAAAGGGACGATGAAGGGTATTTGGAGGGTCGTAGGCAAGTATTCGAACTACTCAATTTATGACGTCGCGAGCAACGATGAGTTGCAGGAGGTGCTCAGCGGTTTCCCGATGTACAAGTACATGAACATCGAGGTCACCCCGCTCGCGCAACACCCCAACGCCACGCGCGACTTCTTCGTCTAGCCGCGAGTAACAGACAACCGCCCGTCCCCCAGCAAAGGGAAACGGGCGGTTGTTGCGCCTAGTGCTTAGGCCTCCGGCATGAGGATCCAGGCCACCAGGTACAAAATGGCCTGCGGGCCGGGGAGCAAGAAGGAAGCGACAAAAAGCAGGCGGACCAGGGTGGGGTTCCAGCCGTAGGTTTCGGCGATGCCGCCGAGGACGCCGGCGACGTAGCGGTCGGTGATCGAGCGGTGAAGGCGACGCTGGTAGATGGGTTCGTTAGTCATGATCTGGGGCTCCTTGTGCCTCGTTTTGTGCTGATGACTCCATTGTGATGGAGCGGGGAGGCAAATACATCGGGAGAGCCCCTGATATCCACCCTGATCTATGTGGCTCCCAATCCCGGGGAGATGCCGGAGTGTCCGATGACGTTATCTACGTCCACCACGCCCTTCCAGAATGAGGTCAGCGCCGTCATTTGTTCCGGGGTCATGTGGTCGAAGACGACGCGACGCACGCTTTCCACGTGGTCGGGAGCGGCATCGGAGAGCCGTTTGAGGCCTTCATCGGTGAGGGTGACTTCGACACCTCGGGCATCGCATTCACTCTTATTTTTGGTCACGAGGCCGCGACGTTCCATCCGGGTGATCTGGTGGGACGTGCGGGAGCGGTCCCAATCGAGTGAATTGCACAGGTCACGTAGGCGGAGGGTCTGGTCGGGGGCCTCGGAGATGGAGACGAGGACGGCAAATTCAGAGGCCGAGACGCCGCTTACGGCCTCCAAGGTGTCGTCGAGCACGCGATCAATCTTGCGCGTGGCGGCGAGCATGAGGCGCCAGAACGCCTGTTCCTCGTCATTGAGCCAGCGGGTTTCAGTAGCCATGTCAACAATCATAGCCCCTTGCCTACCGTGATTGATAATCGTTGTCAACCCCTACTGCCTGGGGTTTCGTTAATGTCGAGTTTCTTGTTGACACGTCATACACATCGCGCTATTGTTGCTCCTGCACTTGAGAAAACACCACACTTAAAAGGAGCAACACAATGTCTAACCTCACCGGTACCTGGGTCCTCGATCCCGCCCACACCAGCATCGCCTTCATCGCCCGCCACGCCATGGTGACCAAGGTGCGCGGCAACTTCGATGAGTTCGAGGCCACCGTCGTCGTCGACGAAGCCAACCCGGCCAATGACTCCGCAGTCGCCGTCATCAAGACCGCTTCCGTCCACACCGGCAACGCTGACCGCGACGGCCACGTCCGCGGCGACGACTTCTTCGCTGTGGAGAAGTTCCCCGAGATGACCTTCGCCGCCACCTCCTTCAACCTCCACGGCGATGGCAGCACCGTCACCGGCGACCTCACCATCAAGGACGTAACCAAGCCCGTCACCCTCGACGTGGAGATCTTCGGCGTCGAGGAAGATCCCTTCGGCAACACCCGCGTCGGCTTCGAAGCCAACACCAAGATCAACCGCAAGGACTTCGGCGTCGACTTCCAGGCCCCGCTGGCCTCCGGCGGCGTGCTCGTCTCCGAGCAGGTCACCATTCAGATCGACGGTTCGGGCATCAAGCAGGCCTAAGCTCCGCGCTCTTCACCCCCGCACGGGCCCACAGTGGTCTGCGCGGGGGTTTTCTTCTACCTCATCTTCAAATCATCAATGGCAAACTCAGTTCGATCCTGCACGAAGTGATAACGCTCCGGTACGCAGGTGAGCACGATAACTTGCCCCTTCTTTCCCATCTGCTCAAACAATGTCGACATGAGGGCCAGCCGGTGCATATCGGTGGACCCCAACGCATCATCAACGACGACGGGAACAGGTACCCATCCATCACTGGCCTCCCGAGACACCAACTCGGCGATGGCGAAGCGAGTGAGAATCGCTAGCTGTTCTCTAGCCCCGCCCGACAGGAAGTCGAGGCCGACCGTGGCCTCCCCGACGGTGCGATCAGTCACCTGCAGCGTGTCGGACAGCTGGAACTCCACATCATCGCCGAACACCCACCGAGCCAGTCGGCTGAGCTCATCAGCAAACGGCTGCGCGTAACGGGCCCGTGCCGCATCCCGATGCCGGTGAAGAGTGTTTCTCAACATCTCCACCGCCTCGGCACGACGCTGCACCGAATCCAGACGATGCGTTGCGGCAGCCAACGACGCCTCCGCCTTTTCCAGGCGTTCGGCCGCACCCGTGGCCATCTCGATCCGCCCACTGAGCTCCGCAAGCTGCGTCGTCGAATCCGCGATTTGCTTATGCAGCGATTCGACTCGCGTCGCCTTCGTCCGGTGCAGGCCCGCGGCCCGCTCCGGATCGGCCGCCGCCACCTCGGCCTGGGCCACGCGCCACTGCTCGACCACCGCATCCCGCGCTGCGCGCTGCTTGTCGACGTCCCCGTCCAACTCCGCCGCGCCCGCCTTCTCCTCCGCGTCAGCCAACGATTTCTTCGCGGCACCGTCGGCCTGCTCCGCAGCTTCGATTCGCACGCTCAGCGTGCTCAGCGCGGTCGTGGCTTGTCGCTCACGCCACGGAGTTAGCGCCGCATCGAGTTCGGCGGCCTCCGCTCCAAGCCGATCGAGTTCCTCTTCCGTCGCCCGAACGTTCGCGGTGGCGGCAGCGACATCAAGGTCCTCGGGGAGCGCCTCGCTCCCCTCTCCGTCGGCTGTGAGTCCGGCGAGCTCGGCGGCGAGGGACTCCGCATCGGTGCCGCTGAGCACTGACGTTCTTTCGCGCTCTAGGGCAGCGAGCTTTTCGGCTACCTCCCGGTAGGCATCGCGGCGGGTGCGAAGTGCGTCGAGGGAGGAGCAGCCCAAGTCTTGGAGTAGCTCAGCCACCCGGGCCGTGGCCCGAGCAACCAGATCCTCCTCAGCAGCCGATTCAGCCAGTCCGGGGAGGTAGCGGGCGGTGACCTCGCCGATTGTGATTTCACTTCCGCGTTCCAACTCCACGGAGACAGCTTCAGTGCCAATGGCAACTTCTTCGCCGTTGACCAGCACTGACCCGGGGGTAGTCGCCGTCAACTGGAGTTTGGATGTGGTTTGCTCCCGCAGCCGTTGTTGGAGGATGAGTTCTTGGCTGGCTTCCTCTACCGCGCGGACGTGGGCATCAGAGACCTTCAGGCGAGCATGTTCTTGTCGCAGCTCCGCGATCTGGGTAGTCAGCTCCGTGACCTGCCTGTGCTTCGCAGCCACCTCGTCCCGACGCACAGCTGCCTCGACCCGCCGCGCCACTGAGCGCGCCTCCCGCACATTGGCTGCTGCCACCGCCTGTTGGCGCTTGGCCTCCTCTAACTTCTCCCCCAGCTCTACCAATTGGGCTGCTTCGGTGGCCGCGGCCGCGGCCGCATCCTCCAGCCCGGCGCGGCGGCGGTCGAGCTCGGCGGCGGCGAGAACGACGGCGTCGATAAGCAACCGGCGCTGCTCGACGGCGTGAGTGGCGCGCTGAAATTCCCGCTCCGCTCGCTCTACCTCGCCCGCCAACGCCTCCGCCTTCGCTGCGGCCTCGGCGGCAACGCGGGCCACCTCGGCGGCAGCCTCCGCTTCGGCCACAGCCTCCGGCAGCACCGCGGTCGCCCGTGCGCGGGTATCCGTGACGTGGTCGTGCCGGAGAACGTAACCATCGAGCTCCGCGGCCGAAGCCTGGGCTGCGGAGTTTTCCTCGGTGGCGGCCTTGACATCGTCCATGGCCTGGGCCAGCTCGCCGCGCTGCTTGCCGGTCGCGGTGTAGTAGCGCTGGTATTCACTGTTCACCGCAGCCATGAGCCCGGTGTCCTCGATACCAGCCCCCTGGGTACCGGATGCCCCGTCAAGAGCGCGGGTGAGGGAGGAAATGCCAAGGGCATCGACGCTGTTGCCCAGGTCATCCTGGCGCAGGAACAAAGTGCTCAGCAGGTCCGAGTCAAGGTGCTCGGCGATGAGCTCCTTCAGCTTCGATTCCGCTTCGTCGCCGGTGAACACCTGGCGCTGCGGGGAGGACAGGGACAAGCGAGCACTTTTGTCCCGGAACCACGTCTTCTCCACCGAGAAGGCCACCGGGCCCAAGGACATGGTCACCGCAACAGAGGGAGAGACGTCGCGGTCGACGGGCTTGGCCGCCTTGACCACCTTGTTCTTCGCACTGTGCTTCTCGTTGAGAACGAGGTGGAGGGCATCAAGAATGGTGGACTTACCCTTCTCGTTATCGCCGTGAATGACGATAACCCCAGTGTCGGGCAGTTCCTTGAGTTCCAGGTGGTCAATGCCGCGGACGTTGTCAAGGGTCAGGGAGTGGATGCGCATGAGCTAGGACTCCTGGGACAGACGGAAGAGGAGGTTGACGGCGTCGCGGGCGGTGGGGTCCTCGTCGGCTGTGCTGACTAACTCGGTCAACGCGGTGGCCGCGAAACCGGATAGGCCGAGATCCGCGAGCTCCTCCTCCCCCGGTTCCACGTGCAGGTCGGTGAGGCGCTCACGTTCGTAGAGGGCGGCGAAGACGGGGGTGCGAGCCGCCACTCCGGTCTCGAGCTGACGGGTATCGGTCATGGTGAGGGTCCCGCGCAGACCGTATTTGATCACGGTGCGGTCTTTATGGGGATAGGCGTCAAGGGCCGCCAGGAACTCCGCCACATCCGCGGCGGACGCCAGCTCGCGGTCCAGGGCCTCGAAGGTCCACTCCCCGATCGGGACCTCTTCCACCACGACGGACGCATCCGACGCCGAGGATTTAGTCACCTCCACAACGAGGGCCTTGCCGGAGTTTGTCTCGCCCCCGCCGGCGGTGGCCAGATCACGAAAATCAGTTACCTCGGGTGACCCCGAAAACCACACTCGCCCGGAGTCGCCCACAGGTTGCGCGGAATGGGTGTCCCCTAACGCCAGGTAGTCAATGGTGCCGTCAGCGAGCCGGGCCTCGACGTGGGCCAGATCAATGAGGTCGGCGTGGATGTCATTGGAGCGGGATTCCGCCTGGCCATGGCCCACCATCACCCGGATCCCATCGGTGGGCTCGAGGCCATCGAGTGCCCGGCGCACCAGGTCAGTCGTCGAGCGCTTGGCCAACAAGGGCGCCCCGACGAGCTCCACCCCCGGGGCCACCTCCACCGGAATGGAGTCCCCGAGGACGTGGACCCCATCGACGTCGATGCGGCGGAAAACCGAATCCGCCACGAGCGGGTCGTGGTTGCCGGGCAGCAGATACACGGGGACAGGCAACGCCCGCAACCGCTCCAGTGCGCGGCCGGTCACCCGGTCAGACAGAGAGTTATGTTCAAACACGTCACCGGCGACGACGATGAAGGCGCAGCCGTGCTCGGCCGCCACCTGGCCGAGCCGGTCGATCGAGCGGAGGCGGGCATCATCGAAGCGGCCTTGGGCATCGGAGTCCAAGAACCACCGGGTCATTCCCAATTGCAGGTCAGAGGTGTGGAGGAACGTGCATGACGTCATGAGTCATTGTCTATCACGCCACCCTGACACAAGGCGTCGTACAGGTCTTCCAAGTCGGACACGGCCCGCAATTGTTCGACATTGGTATAGGAAATAATCCGCATGGCCTTGTGCAGAAGATCCAGGTCAGAGTCGTCGAGCGCCGGAGCCAGGCGAGGGGTCGGCAGGTCAGGGAACTGCCGGCCCGACCAGAACAGCTGTGGGTCATCCTCCGACTCCTTCGCCGCTCCCTTCGCCTGGGCCATGACGGCCTGCTCCAACGCGGGAAGGTTGAGGCCCCGGATCTCGAAGAGCAGCTGCGGGTCGGCATCAATACGCGAGGCAAGCACCTCAACGACCGCCACCTCGTGCTTGCACACCGGGGCCGGATCGGGGCAGTCACAGAGGAAACGAATGTCCTCCGGGAGTTCGGTGACCAGCACCTTGAGCAATTCCTCGGACAGATCTCCCTGCCGGGCCCGCTTCATGCCGTTCGGGGTACGGGCCAGTGCCGCCGCGACGTCACTGAGCTCATCGGAGGAGCGATAGGGCAACACGACGGAGACATTGAAGGGCTCGTTTTGGGAGCCCGCCACCTGCGCATGTGCCCGACCGTTGAGCAGCTCCAGGGTGACCACGTGGCCTCCGGCCGCGTACTTGCGGCCGCGGCTGAGGCGACCGCTGTCGGTGCGGGAGGTAATGGCGTCGATAAGCACTTGTGCCCCCGGCGACATCTTCTGCCGGGATCGCTGCGGGATGGCCGTGACATCGGCCGGGCCACTGACGCGGGTTTTGGCGCCGAAGTTGGCGTAGATGACGTTGTCCTCAGATGGGCGCTGCGGCATGTTATTCCTCCCTCCCGCGATAGCTCATGAGCTGGGCAAGCTGCTCCGGGCCGAGCTCAGTGATCCAGCCCTCGCCCTCACCGATGACGGCGCCAGCAAGTTCCGTCTTGCCATCAAGAATGTCTTGGATGGATTCCTCCAGCGTACCGGCGGTAATCATCTTGTACACCGCGACGTTTTTGTCCTGCCCGATGCGGAAAGCCCGGTCGGTGGCCTGATTTTCCACGGCCGGGTTCCACCACCGGTCCATGTGGATGACCATCGACGCAGCGGTGAGGTTGAGGCCCGTGCCACCCGCCTTGAGCGAAAGGATCATCGCGGGCGGACCTCCGGGCGATTGGAAGTTGGCAACCATGCGATCGCGGCCAGTCTTGGTCACGCCGCCGTGGAGGAAGGGAATGGTCTCGCCGAAACGCTCGGAAAGATAAGGAACGAGGAGATCGCCGAAGGCCTTGTACTGGGTAAAAATGAGCACGCGCTGCTCAGTCGCCACGGCCTCGTCGAGCAGGCGCATAAGTTCCGCCACCTTGCCGGAACGATGGCGGCCCTTGGACGTCACCGAGGAACCGTCGCCGAGGTACTGCGCCGGGTGATTACAAATCTGCTTGATGCGCGTGATCGTGGCCAGCACGAGGCCGCGGCGGGCCATCCCCTGGCGCTGGGCGAGGCGAGTCTGGACATCATCGACCAGCGCCTTGTACAGCGCCGCCTGCTCCGCCGTCATCTGCACAGTAATAATCTCCTCATTCTTCTCCGGGAGATCATCGATGATCGTCGGATCAGTTTTGAGGCGGCGCAAGATAAACGGCGCGGTGAGGGCACGCAGCCGTTCCGTCATCTCCGGGTCCTGCTCGCGCTCGATGGCTTTGGCGAAATGGTTGCGGAAAAAGCTCGTCGACCCGAGCACGCCCGGATTGACAAAATCCAGGATGGAACGCATTTCGCTCAGGCGGTTTTCCACCGGAGTGCCGGTCAGAGCGATGCGGTGTCGGCTGGGCAGTGAACGCACGGCCTTGGACGCCCGCGTGGTGGAATTCTTAATCGCCTGGGCTTCATCGAGCACCACGCGATCCCACTCCACCGTGCCCAGCTCCTGGAAGTCGCGCCCCACCACGCCGTAGCTGGTGACCATGAGGTCGGTGGTGTTCAACGTCGCAAGCAACTCCTCGCCGTGGAGGCGCTCCGGCCCGTGATGCACCAAGACCCGCAGGTCCGGCACGAAACGCGCCGCTTCCTTCGCCCAGTTGCCCACCACGGACGTTGGGGCGACCACGAGGGTCGGCCCGGCGGCTTCCCCCCGCTCGTGCTCGATGGCCAGCAGGGACAAAAGCTGCAGCGTCTTGCCCAAGCCCATGTCATCGGCGAGGACCGCACCAAGGTTATTGCGCGACATCCAGTACAACCAGTCAACGCCGCGCCGCTGATAGTCACGCAGCTCCGCGTGGACGGTAGCGGGCAGCTCGACGCGTTCCGGGGCAACGGTCGCGGTTCCGCCGAGCAGGGCTGCGTGCCACGTCGAGCCGGTGAACTCGATGGGCTCGGCGGCCATGGATTCCAGAGCAAGCTGCCGCAACTCCGCGAGGGTGACCTCGCCGACATCCCCGCCCTCCGAGAAATCCTGGTTAAACGCTTCGCGCTGCCGGTCCACAGCAGCAACGAGCTCCTCCCAGCCCGGTTCCTCCAGCACGCGCGCCCGCTCCGCACGAGCGGCGGCCTTATCCAACTCTTTCCTGCGCCGCTTCCGCGAGGTCGCGGCCAGCTCCTGCATATAGCCCGTGATCTTGGCCAGGGCGGAGGTATCGGCCATGACCCACTCGCCGCGCAGCTTAATCAGGCCGGTCTTGGAATTAACCAGCTCCGTCATCTCCGCATCGGTCAGCTCAATATCGCCCACCGACATGCGCCAGTTGTACTCCACGATTTGATCGAGCCCGAAATGCTTCTTCGTCGCCCCCACGGCCGCATCGGTCTGCTCGGAGGTTTCCAACCGCGCCTTGGTCTCATAGGTCGACCACGCCTTCGGCAGCATGACCACGAACCCGGCAGCCTTAAGCTTGGGCACATCACGGGCAATAAACTCGACGATTTCAGCGGTGGTCAGGTACACATCCCAGTCACCGGCTTGCTCGCGGTGTCCCGGGTCAATGCCAGCATCAGTGCCAAAGCGGGTCCGCAGGGAAGGATCAAGCAGATCACTGACGTCGATCGCCCGGCGCTGGGACGAGCGCAGCTTTTCCACGCTCGCCCGGTCCACCTCATCCGTGCGCACCGGTCGCGGCGAGTCCGTCCCCGAGCGCACCTGCACCCGAACGGGCCACGAGTTGTCATCCGGATCGACGTGCAGATCATCCTTGGAAGGTTCCTCCACGATGAAGACCAACTGCAGATCGATCGCAGTGATGGAATCTTTCCAATCGTTCACTGCGCGCAGCAGTGTCGGCCCACCGCGGCGCAGCGGCGTGGAATTGAGCAAGGATTCGGCGAAATCGTGCCAGGGATAAGGCCGCGGCGATTGCGACAAATCCTCCAATAGCGCCGAGGCATTCCAATGGATGAGCTGATCCGCAATCGACTCGAGGTTCCGGTTATTCGCCGTGAGAATGCCCGGCGCGGAGGCGACCATCTCCGCCAACCAGCCCCGCTCCCCCAGGCCCGAGGCCAGTTGCCACTGCGGCCACCACATGCCGTCTTCGAAGAGCAGCTTGGGCACCACCCGACCGGCTTGGGCAAAGCGCGCCAAGCCGGTGTTCATGCGCACCAGCCACTCCAGGTCGGGGGCGATGGCCGCCCGCTGGGCTTTCGTCGCCGCCGCGCCTGGCTCCAGGAGGAACGCCAGCTGGCTGAGCACCTCCACTGCCTGTTCCGGCGCGAAAGAGGCGGTGGGAATGGTCAACTCAACCTTGCGGCCTTTCGGAGTCCGCAACTCTGTGCGAACTCGATGCCGAAAAGAACGGTCCCGGAGGAGGAAACGGGCCGCTGGCGGGAAGGTCGACTGAGGCACCGCTGAGGGCAACACCACCCGATGTCCCTCCACCTGCTCGACCCAAATATGGAGGCCGGAAGGCATCCAGAGGCCGTGCAGAAGGAAAGAAGGCATAGGTTCTTTTCTACCACCTGGGGCAGACACAAGCAGGGTCGAGCATCATCGACGTCATCGTGGGCTCGCTCCCCTGGTGACGAGTTTGTTACAGGGTTGTTACGTTCAGGCCCGATGCAGGTTATCTCCTGGTTCTGCACACTAAGATCGTGGGCTAGGTCTCAATGGTGGGACTATCGGTTTGGGCACACAATGCCTGGGCCGTTAACGTGCGGAACGACACCCTGTTTCCACGTCTACGAGATTTTCTACAAGGAGGACCGCACGGTGAGCGAAACAACCTGGTTCATCATCGCCATCATCATGTATATGGCGCTGATGCTCGCGATTGGTTATTGGAGTTATCGCAAGACAGATAAGTACGACGACTACGTGCTGGCTGATCGCGGATTGAACCCCTTCGTCGCCGCCATGTCCGCCGGCGCCTCTGACATGTCGGGCTGGCTGCTCATGGGCCTGCCGGGCGCCCTGTTTGTCACCGGTATGTCCGAGCTGTGGATTGCCATCGGCCTTCTCGTCGGTGCCTGGGCAAACTGGAAGTGGGTGGCCCCCAGGCTGCGCTCCTACTCTGAGGTGGCCAACAACTCCATCACCTTGCCCAGCTTCTTCGAAAACCGCCTGCACGACAAGTCCCGGATCCTCCGCATCGTGGCGGCAGGCATTATTATCTTCTTCTTCACCTTCTACGTCTCCGCCGGCATGGTTTCCGGCGGCCGCTACTTCGAGGCAACCTTCGGTGGCGAATACCTCAACGGCATGCTCATCATCGCGGCCGTGACCGTGGCGTACACCTTCATCGGCGGCTTCCTGGCCGTCTCTTATACCGATGCGGTGCAGGGCATGATCATGTTCGCCTCGCTCATTATTGTGCCGGTCATGGCGCTCATTGCCTTGGACAATCCCTCCGATATCTGGACCTGGGCCGCGTCGAATGACTACGGCCCGTACACCAGCGGCGTGGGCAATCCGACGTACTTCAACATGATCGCCGGTGTTTCGGCCGCGGCGATCATCGGTAACTTGGCGTGGGGTTTGGGCTACTTCGGGCAGCCGCACATCCTCGTCCGCTTCATGGCTCTGCGCTCCCCCGCCGAGGCGAAGGTGGGCCGCTGGATCGGCATTGGCTGGATGCTCCTGTGCATCCTCGGTGCCACGGCCACTGCTGTCATCGGTACCGTGTTCTTCTCGCAGAACCCGGATATCGCCGTCACCGACCGTTCTGCGTTTGAGACGGTCTTCCTCGACATGGGGCGCATTCTCTTCCACCCGCTGCTCGCTGGCCTCGTCCTCACGGCCGTGCTCGCCGCGATCATGTCGACGATGTCTTCCCAGCTGCTTGTCGTGTCCTCCTCGCTCATTGAGGATCTGTACAAGATCATCCGCAAGCGTCTGCCTGAGGAGAATGTCCTCATTAACCTCTCGCGCTCGGCGGTCTTCGTCGTCGCCATCGTGGCCGGCATCTTGGCCATCACGCCCTCCGACACCATTTTGGGCCTGGTCGGCTTCGCCTGGGCAGGCTTCGGTGCCGCCTTCGGCCCGCTGGTCTTGGCGTCGCTGTATTGGAAGCGCCTCAACGCTCCGGGCGCGATCGCCGGCATGATCACCGGCGCGGTCGTGGTCCTCGCCTGGGGCACGCTCGGTGGGTCCGACATCATCTACGAAATGGTTCCGGGCTTCATCGCCGCCTCCGTCGTGATGATTGCTGTCACGCTGCTCACCGCCCCTCCCAAGCCGGAGGTTCTCGAGGAGTTTGATAAGGCCTCTCACCTGGCCGCCATCGTGAATAAGCACGAAGACATCGACATTGAGGTCGCCGCCGCAAAGGTCGAGCGCGGCGAACTCTAGCCAGGGGATCTTCTCAGGGAACCTGCGCAGCCTCACACCAGTCCAATACTGGTGTGAGGCTTTCTTTTTTCTTCGCCGTCCTCGTTGTCGCCACCGCCGTCATGGTGGTGCCCCGCGGCCTTCCCCAACCGCTGCCTGAGGTCGCTGACGTTCCCCAACGTGCCCGCGTCCTGGGCTACTCGCGCGCCGAGTTCGGCTCCGGCTGGGCTCCCCATGGCCCCTGCACAATCCGGGAGGCGCTTCTCGCCTCCCTGCTTATCGACGCCGTCTTAGACACCCCCACCTGCACCCTCACCGGTGCAGCCACCTTCGACGATCCCTATACGGGATCCACGTTGAGCGTCTCCGATGCCATCGACATCGATCACATCTTCCCGCTCTCCGCGGCGTGGGATTTGGGCGCGCATCGTTGGACACCGAGCCAGCGCCAGGCATTCGCCAATGATCCCCGCAACCTCTACCCCGTGTCCGCCGCCGCGAACCGGGACAAATCTGACCAGCTTCCGTCGGACTGGATGCCGTCGCACCGTAGCTCGCGCTGCTGGTACGCCCAGCGCCTCGCGGCAGTCGCCGAGGCCTACGAGCTTCCTCTCCCCACCGCAGACATCCGCACGATGAGGCGGGCGTGTCACCACATCCTCACGTAGCTTCCCCCACCTGGCTTCACTAGGATGGCCAGGGAATACCGAGACTACCAATTCTGAAAGGGTCACTCCTTGACCACCATCATGATCGTCCTCCACGTGCTGGCGGCTGTCCTGTTCATCGGACCCGTCACCATCGCTACGTCCACCTTCCCGGCCCAGGCTGTCAAGGCCCGCGCGGGTGACGCGAAGGCCGCTGGAGCCGCTGCCGTCCTGCACCGGATCACCAGTGTCTACGGCATGCTCTCCGCCCTCGCGCCGATCATCGGCGTGGGCATCATGTTCACCGATGGCTCCTATTGGCGGGAGGGCAAGTACCACATCGCGATCACCCTGGCCGTTATCGCGTGGGCAATCCTCCTCTTCCTCATCCAGCCTCGCCAACGGAAGATGATGGGCTCTCTCGGCCTGCTCGACGCTGGGGACTTCGATCCCGAGGCAGATCAGCTCGACGACGCCAAGTGGGACAAGACCAAGTCTCAGCTGTCCATGTTTAGCGGCATCTTCGCCCTCCTTTGGGTCATCATGCTCGTCCTCATGTACCTCTAGAGGTCACCCCAGCGGGCAACCAGGTGTGGCTTTTCTCCAGCAACACCACGGGCTCTGGATTCCACTGCAAGTTCACCCCACGTACTTCCGATTGGAGTAAAAAGTGAACATTGATTTTAGGGACTATGCAGCGTCAATTTTGCAGGGCGACAAGGTTCGCCTGCGAGCTCTCGAGGAGGATGACCTCCCCCTGCTGGCTACCTGGTGGAATGACCCGACGTGGATGGTCTTTCAAAACGCCAAGATCACACCGACGCCGCACTCTTCTACGATTGACATGTTTCGAACGTGGAGTGGCAACAAGGATGCGAGCAGCTTCGGCTTTTCCATCGAGGAGACCGCGAGCAAGGAACTAGTAGGTCACGTCACTGTCTGGGGAATTGATCCGATTGTCCGTGCCGGAACTCTCGCTATCATCATCGGTGGCGAGCACGTCGGTCGGGGCCTCGGCACGGATGCCATGCGGGTGGTGCTCCGATTCGCTTTCGAAGAGCTAGGCATCAACAAGATCGAGCTCAGTGTCTGGGAGTACAACTCCCGGGCGCTGCGAACGTACGAACGCGTGGGGTTTGTCGTCGAAGGGTCACGTCGCGCGGCTACTTTTCACGCCGGGCAGTACTGGGCCCAGATTCAGATGGGAATTCTCCGGAGCGAATATCTGGAGACTCGTTGATCTGAATCGACCGCCCATCCGGGTCGTCAATACGAAGAGAGCGGCCGAAATCTTCGTCCACAATCTCTCCACCCGAAAACTCGGCATCGTTCAACCGCCGCATCGTGTCCTCAAGCGGCTGATCCGCCTCGAAGCACAGATCAATCGACCTCGATTTGTGTCCGGTGTCTGCGCTCGACACCGAGTGGAGAGCCAACGTGCCCCCACTGGCCTGGAGCTCCACCCAGTCGCCCGCCTCGGCGTGAAAACCCTGGTCCAGGCCAAGAGCCGAGTAGAACCGAATGCTTGCGTCAGTATTCCCGACATAGATGACCGGCAACAGGCGCATCTTGTTACTCCTGTCGAAGCTGTTGAAGACGATTGTCGCTCGTGGAAAAGCGCATGCACCCCAACTGTAACCGGGCTGACCCACTGACATGCAGGCGTTGATATTCCCCAATGCGAGCTCGTCCACGTGGTTGAGGGCGGGTCCTTTGTGTTGCGACAGTTGTGTGAGCCTCTCGTCTTTTCACCGAGGGACACACGCACACGGGGGTAAAGGTCTGCCGGGTCTCCGCCGGCTGTCATTCACTGACATTGCTGCGTGCGGATGTAGAAATCATGGCGGAATCGCAATCGCCCACCTGGACGCCGCACAGCGACTTTCGCGGCAGTGCACCCACCCCTCACATCCGCCTCGAAACCAACAGAGGGGATGTCCATTAGCCTGAGCTTCACTTATGCCATACGTGATCTAGGTCATACGCTAGGCTTGAAGCCACCTAGCCACAAAGGGGACATGATGAGCGTCATGCTTGCCGCATCCGGCATCTCGTCCGCTTTGCGGCTAACGTCCAGCCACTCATGATCTACGAATACGAGAACGGCACACATTGCACTGGTAAGGATCCAAACGCAAACAGCTGCCGAGACACTTTCAACAAGCCAGGGGTTAAGAACTACCAGCTCAGTGCTTGTCTCGCGCGGAGAAAATACGAAAGTCAGGGCTAGAATGTCTACCTTCATCGTTGTCGCCATCGCGGCCATCGTGCTCATCATCATTCCTGGCGGGCTGATGCAACAGCGCATCCGCAAGCATTCGGAAGAGCCCGACGCCGAAGCCCGCCAGGCAGCACTCGACTTTCAACGAGATGTTGACCGAGGACGAGCAGGGTTTTAGCCCGATATTCTGCATCAATCCCTCAATGACGGGAATGACCGCGGAGCCGGCCGCGACCTGAATGGACTGTCGGTCCCCCTTTTTCCGATGCCGCAGGGATTTAGCATGCCGTTGGGGCACTACTCAGTAGGGTCGGTTTCCCAGCGCTTGCCTTTGTAGCGCAAGCGGTCACCTGTCTTTAGTGGTGCTACCCGGTGCCAGGCCGGGGCCGGGATCCAGCACATTGTGTCCCTCGACCGCCGAGCAACCCAAAACCCGCACTTGCTAACAACTCCGGGGTCAAACGCCCTTCCCCACCCGCCGAGTTGTTAGGAAGTGCGGGTTTCGCCGACACAGTGGGCCTGAAGAGCTAAGGAACAAGAAAATTGGACATCCATCCAAACAGCTCTACCGCCACGAGCACCCGCCCGGGTGACAGGCCGGAGCCGGGCCAAAACCCGCACTTGCTAACAACTCCGGGGCCAAACGCCCTTCCCCACCCGCCAAGTTGTTAGGAAGTGCGGGTTTCGTCGTCGGCAGTGGGTCTGCAGACGAAAGGCCTGGTGCCTCCCCACATCGGGGAGGAACCAGGCCTCTAGTTAGGTCGGCGTACTAGTCGCGCCAACCGCCACGTCCACCGCGGTCATTGCGGTCGCGTCCGCCACGGTCATCGCGGTTGCCACGGTATCCACCGCGTCCACCACGATCGTCGCGGTCACGTCCACCGCGGAAACCACCGCGGTCTCCGCCACGACCACCACGGTCGTCGCGCTCAAAGCGACGCGGGGGGCGTCCACCGGAGTCGGGCTCGATGTTGATGAGCTGACCGGAGATGCGGGTATCGGACAGGCGGCCCAGGACCGACTTGTCCATGTCCTTCGGCAGTTCGACCAGGGTGTGGTCGACGGCGATGGTGATGCGGCCGAAGTCCTTGGAGGTGAGGCCACCCTCGTTGGCCAGGGCGCCGACGATGGCACCTGGGCGTACGTTGTGGCGCTTGCCCACGGCAAGACGGTAGGTGGAGAAGTCACCGTCGCGGTCGAAGCGGGAGCCACGGTCTCCGCCACGATCATCGCGGTCGAAACGGCCGCCACGGTCACGGTCGAAGCGACCACCACGGTCGCCGCGATCGCGGTCGTTGCGCTCGCGGCGTTTCTCCGGCGGGGCTTCCTTCATGAGGAAGTCGCTGCCAGCCTGAGCCTGGGAGGCCAGAGCTGCGGCGATATCCTCGACGGGAACGTCGTGTTCTTCGGCGTAAGCCTTGATCATGCCGCGGAACAGGTCGATCTGCTTGGACTCCAGGGACTCGGTGATCGAGTCCATGAACTTGCCCTTGCGGGATTCGTTGACCTCATCGACCGTCGGCAGTTCCATCTCGGTGAGCGGCGCGTTGGTGGCGCGCTCGATGGCGCGCAGCATACGACGCTCACGCGGGGTGACGAAGAGGATCGCCTCGCCCGTGCGACCCGCACGGCCGGTGCGGCCGATGCGGTGAACGTAGGACTCGGTGTCGTTCGGGATGTCGAAGTTGAACACGTGGCTGATGCGGTCGACGTCAAGGCCTCGGGCGGCGACGTCGGTGGCAACCAGGATGTCCAGGCGACCGTCCTTGAGCTGATCGACGGTGCGTTCACGCTGGTTCTGCGCGATGTCGCCGTTGATGGCGGCAGCGGAGAACCCGCGGGCGCGCAGCTTCTCGGCGATTTCCTCGGTCTCGTGCTTGGTGCGCACGAAGACGATCATGGCCTCGAACTCGGTGACCTCGAGGATGCGGGTGATCGCGTCGAGCTTGTTGCGATGCGCGACGTTGAGGAAGCGCTGCGTGATGTTGGTGGCCGTGCGGGTCTCCGACTTGACGGAGATTTCGCGCGGGTCCTGCAGGTACTGCTTGGAGATCTTGCGGATGCCGTTGGGCATCGTCGCAGAGAACAGAGCGACCTGCTTGTCCTCCGGGGTGTCCTCCAGGATGCGCTCAACATCGTCTTGGAAGCCCATGTTGAGCATCTCGTCGGCCTCATCGAGGACGAGGAAGCGCAGGCGGGAGATGTCGAGGGAACCCTTTTCCAGGTGGTCGATGATACGACCGGGGGTGCCGACGATGATCTGAGCGCCGCGGCGCAAGCCGGAGAGCTGGATACCGTAGGCCTGGCCACCGTAGATCGGCAGGACGCTGATCTTGCCGAGGTGGTCAGCGAAGGACTGGAAGGAATCGGCGACCTGGAGCGCGAGCTCACGGGTCGGAGCAAGGACCAGCGCCTGGGGCGAGCGATCCTGCATGTCAATGCGGGCAAGAATCGGCAGCGCGAAGGCTGCGGTCTTGCCAGTACCGGTCTGGGCAAGGCCGACGACGTCGTTGCCTTCCATGAGGACCGGGATAGTCTGCGCCTGGATGGCGGAAGGGGTCTCGTAACCGACCTTCTTCACCGCGTTGAGGACGGCGGAGGGCAGACCGAGGTTGGCGAAACCGTGTTCGTCATCCTGGTCATCGCCAGCGTCTTCTGAGGCGTCTACTGCCATGTCGGCAGCGGTATTAATAGTGTCATCGTTGTCCGAGAAATCTTCGGTCTCGGAGCCGGTGGCCTCAGAAGTATCCGCGTCCCTGGTGTCCTTGTCGCCCTGGGCCGGAACATCGGGATCAATAACATCCTCGACGGTCAGCGGCCCGGTGGCGGTGGAGGCAGCAGAAGCTGCGTCACCTTGCGGGTTTTCCTGAGATTCCGACGTGCTTAGGTCATCCGGCTCATTTACGCCGCCGGTGGCGTTATCGGTAATGCTCATTGCCTGACCAGAGTACGCCACGAGAACACAAGATGCTATTCATCTCCGTGGTGTCTTCCGCTACATTGCTTATCGACGTCCGCCGGGGTCACAGTAGGGCAAAACCTACTGCAACACCCCGGTCTCCGTTTCCACGGCCGCCACCACGTCCCCGGAGACAACGAGCTGCGTGGCGTGCTCGATCTCGGGTGCTAGGAACCTGTCCGGGCCGGGGCCCGGCACAGCCTCCCGGAGGGCGTTAATCACCGCGGTCGTTGCCGGCGAGGGTCGATGCTCCCGCATCTCGATGGCCCGCGTGGCGGTGAGGATCTCCACGGCCAGCACCCGGGCGAGTCCGTCGACGCTGCGGCGGAGCTTGCGGGCGGCCGACCAGCCCATGGACACGTGATCTTCTTGCATCGCCGACGACGGGATCGAATCGACGCTCGCGGGGGCGGCGAGGCGCTTCATTTCTGAGACAATGCCCGCCTGGGTGTACTGGGCAATCATGTGGCCTGAGTCCACCCCTGGGTCGAAAGCGAGGAAGGGAGTGAGTCCGCGGTTGCGGGCGGCGTCGAGGAAGCGATCGGTGCGGCGCTCAGAGATGCTGGCCAGATCCGCGCTGACGATGGCGAGGAAGTCCAGCACGTATCCCACCGGCGCGCCATGAAAGTTGCCGTTGGAGGTCACCCGCCCGTCGAGGGCGACAACGGGATTATCGATCGCGGAGGACAGTTCCACCCCGGCCACCCGGCGGGCGTGGTCGAGTGTGTCCCGGAACCCGCCTGCCACCTGCGGAGCGCAGCGCAGGGAGTAAGCACCCTGGACGTGGTGTTTGGCAAAGCGCTCGGCGGCGCGCTCAAGGATGTCCGAACCTTGAGCGACGGCGAGAATGTTCGCGGCCGACGCAGCCTGCCCCGGGTGGGGCCGCAATTCTTGCAGGTCCGGGGCGAAGACGGTGAGCGTTCCCTCCAGCCCCTCGACGGTCATGGCTGCGGCCACGTCTGCCGTCCGAGCGAGTCGATCGAGGTCGTGGATGGCCAGGCACAGCATGCCGAGCATGCCATCGGTGCCGTTGATGAGCGCCAGGCCTTCCTTTTCCTGGAGCACCACCGGTGCGATGTTGTGGGCAGGGAGGGCCACGGCGGCGTCGATAAGCTCTCCGGAAGTGTCGCGGACCTGCCCGTCCCCCATCAACGCCAACGCGCAGTGCGACAGGGGTGCGAGGTCGCCGGAGCAGCCGAGTGAGCCGTACTCATGGACGACGGGGGTCAGTCCCGAATTGAGCATCGCGGCATAGGTGCTGGCGACCAGGGGGCGGACGCCGGTGCGGCCCGTGCATAGGGTGGACAGCCGCAGGAGCATGAGGGCGCGAATAACCTCGCGTTCGACCTCTGGGCCGGAACCCGCCGCGTGCGAGCGGATGAGGCTGCGCTGCAGCTCAGTGCGCTTGTTGTGGGGGATGTGCTTGCGCGCCAGCGCCCCGAAACCAGTGGATACGCCGTAGACGGGATCGGGCCCTTCCGCGAGGGAATCAATGTGCGCTCGGGTCTCCTCCATGGCGGCGAGGGACTCAGCCGAGATCTCCACCCGCGCTCCGTGGCGGGCCACGTTCACGACGTCGTCGATGCTCAGGGCACCAATGCCGATGGTGATTGCTTCAGTCATGTTTTTTAAAGCCCTTCGTCATGGGAAGTGTGCTGGTGCCAGGCGGAGACAAGCTCGCCCGCCCGATAGGTCTGCCAGGTCAGCGGCATCCCCGGCCGGTAAGCCAGGTCAATGGCGTGGGGAGTGTTGAGGACGTGGAAGTCGGCGGCCGCCCCCACCACGACCGTGCCCTTAGCGGGTCGCCCCTGGGCATCCAAGCCACCGCCGACATCGTGGCGGCGCAATGCTCGCGCCCCGCCGGCCGTTCCGGCATGGATCGCCTCGTCCAAGGTGAGGTGCTGCTGGAGCACCGCAGTGGCAATGCAGAAATTCATCGAGGAGGTACACGACGTCCCCGGATTGAGGTTGGAGGCGATGGCGACGTGAACCCCGGCGTCGAGAAGCTGGCGCCCTGGCGCCAATGGTTGGCGGGTCGACAAATCGCAGGCGGGCAAAATCGTCGCGACGGTCTCGGAGCCAGCCAGCGCCGCGATGTCCTCGCCGGTAACGAAGTTGACGTGATCGACGCTCGCCGCCCCCAGCTCCACGGCCAACTGCACGCCGGCACCGGGCCCCAGCTGATTTCCGTGGACCCGCAGGCCCAAACCCTTCCGGTGCCCGGCTTCTAACACTCGGCGCGACTGCTCCTCGGTGAATGCGCCCCGTTCGCAGAAGACGTCAATCCAATCAACGTGCGGGGCGACGGTGTCGAGCATCTTTCCAACGACGAGGTCGACATACTCTTCCGTGTCGGCCCCCGGAGGAACGAGATGGGCACCTAGGAAGGTGACATCGTCGACGAAGCGGGACGCCAGCTCGGTGGCGGCGAGCTCGGAGGCCACGTCGAGCCCATAGCCAGTTTTGGTCTCCAAGGTGGTGGTTCCGCCGGCGTGGGCGGCCGCGATGCGCTCGAGGAGGAGGCTTTCCAGCACATCCAGCCTGGCAGATCGGGTAGCCTCCATGGTCACAGCGATACCGCCGGCGGCATAGTCCTGCCCCGCCATGCGAGCCTCGAACTCGGCGGCCCGGCTACCGGCGAAGATCATGTGGGTGTGCGAGTCCACCCATCCCGGCAGCACCACCCGCCCACCGAGGTCTATTGCGCCGTCGGCGGCGGGTGCTTTCACTGCCGAGCCGACCCAGGCGACGCGGCCGTCTTCGACGAGGATGGCGGCGTCCTCGATGGTTCCGCGGTCGGACACGGTGCGGAGCTCGGATATTCCTTTAAACAATTGGGAGTTCATCGGACCCTCCTTGAAATAGTGGACACTGTCTTTGGCTACATCACGATGAGCATGGCCACCGGAACTGTAATGATGACGCTGATAACGACCCGGAAGAACCAGGTAAGGACCATCTGCCAGATCTTGAGCGGGATTTCGGTCGCCAGCACCGCAGGGATCATCGCGGAGAAAAACAGCACCTGAGACACCGACACCATGGCGATAATCATGCGTAACAGCTCCGAGTCATTGCCCGCCACCAATGTGGCCGGGAGGAATAGCTCGGCCAAGCCGATGGCCAATGATTCGGCGGCCAACCCGGGATCAGGAATGGGCAGCAGGTGGACCAGGGGGTAGAAGATGTAGCCGAGGACCTTAAAAGCGGGGGTGAATGTCGCGGCGAGCAGCCCCAAGAAGCCCACGGAGAGGATGCCAGGCAGGATCTGCATGGCCATGACAACTCCGTCGCGGAAGTTGTACCAGAGGACTTTTCCCACGGACGGGCTGGCAACGAGCGTCTGTCGCGCAGCGTCCCAGGCCGCGCGAATGCGGCTGCCACTCACGCACTGCTCGGGGGTCGGTGTCACACCCGGGTAGCAGTCGGTGCTGAAGGTGCGCAGAGGCGGGAGGTAGACCGTGATGGCGGTGGTGGCGAAGGTGACCACCAGGGTGCCCAGGAAGTATGGCCCCCACACATGCATGATGTCCAAGGTTTTGGCGATGACGATCATAAAGGTGGCCGACACGGTAGAAAACCCCGTCGCGATGATCGCGGCTTCCTTCGCGGTGTATCCCCCTCGTTTGTACACCCGGTTGGTCACCAAAAGCCCGAGAGAATAGCTACCAACGAAGGAGGCCACGGCATCAATCGCCGCCCTGCCGGGGAGCTTGAACACTGGGCGCATGAGCGGTTGGGCGAGCACGCCCACGAACTCCATGAGCCCGAATCCCACGAGAAAGGCGAGGAAGATGCCTCCCACGGGGACGAGCAGGCCGATCGGGACGACCAACTTGTCGAAGAGGAACGGGCCAATATCCGGGCGGAACACCACTGCCGGGCCAAAGTTGAACACCAGCATGGTAGCGACGACCAGGCCCAGGATTCCCAAGAGCGCAAACGTTGTCTTAGCAGCCGATTGGCGCCAGCGCCCCGTGGCAAAGGGGTAGATCGCGCCGGCCACAATCATGAGATAGATGAGGTACTTGGTGGAGTCCCCCAGCACGGTTCTGATTCCAGTGACGATGTGATCAAGCAGAATCGTCGACGTCCCAGCGATGGTGACCGGCACGAAGAAGGCGAAGATCCCAATCGCGCTGTAGACGAAGAAACGCCACGAACCACTGGTTCTTCGGCTTTGTGTTTCCACTGTGTTCACCTCGGTTCACCTCGCGATTGTCAGAAGTTTTCCCTGGAACGGAAGGGCATGGGCACGCGCACTCCACGTTCCTCGGCCACTTCATGGGCGCGGTTGTATCCCGCGTCGACGTGGCGGATAACTCCCATGCCGGGATCATTGGTGAGGACGGCAGTGAGCTTGGCTGCTGCGAGCTCCGTACCATCGGCGACGATGACTTGCCCGGCGTGGATTGATCGCCCGATTCCGACGCCGCCACCATGGTGGATGGACACCCAGGTGGCGCCGGAGGAGGTCGCGGTGAGGGCATTGAGCAGGGGCCAGTCGGCGATGGCATCGGAACCGTCGAGCATCGATTCGGTCTCGCGGTAGGGGGAGGCGACGGACCCTGAATCGAGATGGTCGCGTCCGATGACGATGGGGGCTTTGACCTTGCCTTCGGCCACGAGTCGGTTGAACAGCAGCCCGGCCTGGTGGCGCTCGCCGTAGCCGAGCCAAGCGATGCGAGCGGGCAGACCCTCAAACTCGACGTATTCGCCTGCCGCGTCGATCCAGCGGTGCAGGTGTTCGTTGTCGGGGAAGAATTCCTTGATGGCCTCGTCGGTGACGCGGATGTCCTCGGGGTCACCGGAGAGTGCTACCCAACGGAAGGGGCCAAGACCCTCGCAGAATAAGGGGCGGATGTAGGCGGGGACGAAGCCAGGGAACTCGAAGGCGCGGCCGTAGCCAGCGTGGCGGGCTTCATCGCGGATGCAGTTGCCATAGTCGAATACTTCGGCGCCTTCGTCTTGGAACTCCACCATCGCTTGGACTTGGGCGGCCATGGATTCGCGGGCCTTTTTGGTGAAGGTGACGGGGTCCTCGGCGGCCTCGCGCTGCCAATCCTCGATGGCGATCTCGGCGGGCAGGTAGCTCAGCGGATCGTGCGCGGAAGTCTGGTCGGTGACAATATCGAAGGTGATTTCCCCGGCGCGGTGGCGGCGCAACAGCTCGGGGAAGACGTCGGCGGCGTTGCCGACCAAGCCGACGGAGAGGGCGCGCTTTTCTGCCTTGGCCGCGTTGACCCGAGCGATGGCCTCGTCAATGTCGGTGGTGACCTCGTCGAGGTAGCGCTTGGCTTGGCGGCGCCTAAGGTGAGATTCGTCGACGTCGACGATGAGGCAGACGCCGCCGTTGAGGGTGACGGAGAGCGGCTGGGCACCTCCCATGCCGCCACACCCACCGGTCAGGGTTAAGGTTCCGGCCAAGGTGTTGCCAAAGCGCTTGCGGGCAATGGCGCCGAAGGTTTCGAAGGTGCCCTGAAGGATGCCTTGGGTGGCGATGTAGATCCAGGATCCGGCGGTCATCTGGCCGTACATCATGAGTCCCTCGGCTTCGAGGCGACGAAACTCCGGCCAGTTGGCCCAGTCGCCGACCAGGTTGGAGTTGGCGATGAGCACGCGCGGGGCCCAGACGTTGGTGCGGAAGACGCCCACGGGCTTGCCGGACTGGACCAGCAGGGTCTCGTCCTCTTCGAGGTCTTTGAGGGTGTCCACGATGGCGTCGAATGCCTCCCAGCTGCGGGCGGCTCGGCCGGTTCCGCCGTAGACGACGAGGTCTTCGGGGCGCTCGGCAACCTCGGGGTCGAGGTTGTTCATGAGCATGCGCAGGGGCGCTTCGGTCTGCCAGTTCTTGGCGTTGAGTTCGGTTCCGCGGGGTGCTCGTACTTCTCGGGCGTGCGACATAGCGTGGGTTCCTTCACGGTATTGGATGCAGTGTGATTCGCTTCACTGTCTCCCCACTGTAGGGATCGGCCCCCGGACTGCCCATCCCTGAATGGTCCCATGTGTCTGAAATGCCAGACTCTTAACCTTTGGCGCCGTACATCCTTTCCGAAAGCAGAGACGCATTCCGCTGCAGATTCAAAGCCGCAGTCTCCACCTCGTCATTGCCAAACCGCCCCACGGGAAACGTCACAGCTAAAGCCGCCGCAGGACGTTGTAGGTGGTCAAGCACGGCGACGGCAATGCTGCGCTGGCCACGAGCCACTTCCTCGATCTCCTCAGCCCAACCGCGCTTGCGCACCTCCGCCAACCGCTCCTGAAACCCTCGGAGTGTCTCCCCGGTATCTGGAGCGGTAGCGAACGCAGCCCGGGCTTCACGCTCCGGCAGTACCGCGAGCATCGACCTGCCCGACGCTGTCCTCGTGGCTGGCAATCGCACCCCGACTTCCGTCACCAACGACACCGCTCCCGGCGCGCGCAACTCATGCAGGTAGACAATCTCCGAGCCCGCCAACCGCGAAATATGCCCAGAACCCTGCAGCATCTCCGCGGCCTGGACAATGAGCTTGGCCCCCAACCTCACCAAAGGTTGCTGGGTCGTGTACGCATTCGCCATGGCATACGCCGCCAATCCCAAACCATAGGTCCTCTCCCCCGGAATGTGGACGACGTACCCCGCCTCCTCCATCACCTTGAGCAGGTGGTACATCGTCGAGCGAGGAATGCCAAGCTCCTGGCGGATGCGAGCGGCGGAAATGGGAACGTCGATGGTCGACAGCAAGGTGAGGATGCGCAGCGTGTGCTGGGCGGCAGGGACGTGACCCATGGTGGTTCCTTGGAGAAATCTGGGATTGCGGGCAACATGCGTTACCGCCCGACTATAGACAGCACCGGCCACTGTTATTGTTTTCCCCCATGAGCGAGACGACCACACCATTCACGCCTTGGAATGGGCGTAACGACGGCCCCGGCATCGAGCATGCCCGCTGGCATTCCACCATCACCACCCCCGGATCGACCCCAGGCATCGCCCTGCTGGGCTTCGCCTCCGACGAAGGCGTCCGCCGCAACGGCGGCCGTCCCGGGGCCGCTGCCGGTCCCGATGCCATCCGCGCAGCGCTCGCCTCCCTGGCCGTCCACCAGGACACCCCGCTTTACGACGCCGGGACGGTCACCGTCACCGGCACCGACCTGGAATCAGGGCACGAAGCCCTCAGCCGCGCGGTCGCCTCACTGGTGGAGGCCGGACACCTCGTCTTCGTCTTGGGCGGCGGACACGAAACAGCTTTCGGAAGCCACCGCGGAGTCCGCGCAGCCCTGGGTTACTCCCCCGCGATCATCAATCTCGATGCCCACTTTGACCTCCGCGAGGCGGAGCACCCCTCCTCAGGCACCCCGTTCAAGCAGATCGCGGATCTCGCCGGCCCGGAGTTCGATTACGCAGTCTTGGGCATTTCACGCCCGAACAACACCCGCCAACTCTTTTGCACCGCTGCCTCGCTCGACGTCCACGTGGTCAGCGACGTCAAGCTTGGCTCCCTCTCGCTGGAGGAATGCACCGAATTGGCCAAATCCCTGGCAGAGGGCCGCGATGCGATCCATTTGAGCATCGACCTCGATGTGTTGCCCGCCGCCACCGCACCCGGAGTCAGCGCCCCTGCTGCCTTGGGTGTCGACTTCCCCCGCATCCTCGCCCTGGCCACCGCGATCGCCGCCACCGGAAAACTCCGCCTCGTCGACATTGTGGAACTTAATCCGGACTACGACATTGATGGGCGGACCGCCAAGGTCGCCGCCCGCTTAGTAGACGAAATCAGCTCCGCAGCTCGTGGCTGAGTGAATCGAGCTCCCCGCCGCCCGCCATGAGGATGGTGAGCTCCTCGAGGGTCACCTCGTCACGAGTGGCATCAAGGATCTGTCGGCCGAGGTTAAGCATGATGAAGCGATCGCCAACCAGGTAGGCGTGGTGGGGGTTGTGGGTGATAAGGATGACCCCAATGCCCCGGTCGCGCGCCGCCGCGACGAAACGCAGCACCATGCCGGACTGCTTGACGCCGAGGGCCGCGGTGGGCTCGTCGAGGATGAGAACCTTCGCGCC
Organism: Corynebacterium atrinae; assembly: GCF_030408455.1. Taxonomy (NCBI): domain Bacteria; kingdom Bacillati; phylum Actinomycetota; class Actinomycetes; order Mycobacteriales; family Corynebacteriaceae; genus Corynebacterium; species Corynebacterium atrinae. Next base: position 981,082 of record NZ_CP046977.1, on the reverse strand, counting down.
GAAATAGATGGCCCGGGCGATGGCGACGACCTGTCGCTGGCCGCCGGAGAGGGAGGCGACGGGGACGTCGACATTGCGCAGTTCGACCCCCATCTCGCGCAACTGCTCGTCGGCAATCTTTTTCATCTCATCTTCACACAGGCGCCCGAAGGCGCCGACGATTTCCTGACCGAGGAAGAAGTTGCGCCACACGCTCATTTGGCCGACGACGGCCAAATCCTGATAGACGGTGGCGATGCCCGCATCGAGGGCATCCCGGGGCGTCGAAAAGCTCACTTCTTCCCCGGAGACGTACATCGTGCCGGAGGTGGCCTGGTGCAGGCCGGCCAGGATTTTGATGAGGGTGGATTTGCCCGCGCCATTATCGCCGAGCACGCACGTGACCTCGCCGGAGTTGGCCGTCAACGACACGGAATCAAGGGCGGTGAAAACGCCGTAGGTTTTGGAGACATCGTCGAGGCGGATGAGTTCGGTCATGATCGCTTCCTGGTGAACTTCTCGAAGGTGTTGTTGGTCAGCACCGCGAACAGCAGCATCGCACCGAGGAAGAACATGAACCAATCGGGGTTCCATCCCGCGTAGACGATGCCCTGGTTGGTCATACCGAAGATGAGCGCACCGATGGCAGTACCGATGACCGTGCCACGGCCACCCGTCATCGCACAGCCACCGATGACGGCAGCGATGATGTAGAGGAATTCGTTGCCAACGCCCTGGCCAGCCTGGATCGAATCGAACATGAACAAGTTGTGCATGCCCACGAACCAGGCGGCGGCGCCAACGAACATGAACAGGGTAATCTTCACTCGCCGCACCGGCACCCCGACGGCCCGGGCAGCATCCTCATCGCCACCGACGGCGAAAATCCAGTTGCCGAACCGGGTCTTGAACAGCAAGAAGCTGCCCAGAGCAACGAACAGCAGCCACCACAAGACCGTGATGCGGATGTTCACGCCACCGATGGTCAGCGTCGAGGCGAACACTGCCCGCGCGGAGGCGAAGCCCTCCATATCCGAAATGATCGGCGTGGCCACCTGGCCGGTGACGAACTTCGTAATGGCCAAGTTCAGGCCCTGCAGCATGAGGAATGCCGCCAGCGTAATCAGGAAGGACGCGATCTTGGTGCGGGAGACCAAGTAGCCGTTAATAAAGCCAATGCTCAGGGCAATAGCCAAGGAGATCAGGGCCCCGACCCAGGAGTTGAGCCACAAGTTGTAATTCAGCATCGTCGCAGCCAGCGACGCCGTGGTCACCGCAACTCCGGCGGAGAGGTCAAACTCACTGCCGATCATGAGCAGGCCGACCGCGACCGCCATGATCCCGATCGTCGAGCTGGCGTACAGCACCGTGGCGAAGGCATCGACCGAGCGGAACGCCGGGGCCACGCTAAAGAAGAGGACGAAGATGATGATGGCGCCGACGAGACTGGTCAGTTCGGGACGTCTAATAAGGGTGGTCAGGCTGTCGGATACTCGGTTGATCGTGGGGCTCATCGCAACCCTGCCTGGGCGGCGTCGGCAATCGTGTCGATGTTGGAGGCATCGACGAAGCTCGGCCCGGTGTACACGGGGCGCCCACCTCCGATGGTGCTGCCATTGCGATGAGCTAACCAAATGGCATCCACCGCCATGTATCCCTGCAGGTAGGGTTGCTGATCGATGGCGAAGGCTATGTCGCCCTTACGGACGGCCTCCACCAACTGGGCGTTGGTATCAAACGTCGCGATCTTCACTTCTGCCCCCGCATCGCGAGCCGAATTCACTGCGGCCAGTGCCACCGGAGTGACCAGTCCCATCACCCAATCAATCGACTTATCCTGCGCGAGCTTCGCCTGCAGCGTCGACTGCACCGACGTCAGGTCCATGCCGTTGACATAAATCGTCTCCACTTCTCCGCCACCGCCGAGCCCCGTGGCCACACCCGAGCAACGCGCCTCCTGCGAAGAGTTGCCTTGCTCGTGGATGACACACAACACATGCTTCGCATTCTCCTTAGCCAAGCGCTCACCCGCCCGAGTGCCGGCCACCTTCTCCTCCTGCCCAAAGAAACCAGACAGGCCAAAATCCTGATAGCGGTCCATGCCCGCATTCAGCCCCACCACTGGAATACCGGCATCAACCGCACGCTGCGCAGCCGGACCCAAGGCATCAGCGTTAGGTAACGTCACGGCCAGTCCGTCCACGCGCGCATCGATAGCCGACTGAATGAGATTCGCCTGGTTAGGCACCTCCGGATCAGCCGAGTACCTCAACTCCACATTGTTCTTTTGCGCCGCATCCTCCGCGCCCTTACGCACCAAGTCCCAGAACGTATCGCCCGGAGCACCGTGGCTCACCATCGACACCACGATCCGCTCCGTATCCACCGTTCCCCCTCCCCCGGCTTGCCCAGCAGTACGCGGAGCACCACCCGTAGCGGAACAACCAGTGAGGAACAAGACCGCCGAAGTAACAACGACAGCTACTGAGGCGGCCAGCGGCCGACTAAAGAACTTCATTCCATGAAGTAAACGCAGGTCAGGGGGCATAGTCAAACCTATGACACCGCTTCCTTATCGATACAGATGGATTGTGCTGGTCGTTTCCAACGACAGCAAAGTCACTCTTAACGAATGCTTATCGACGCCGCCGTGGTCGGCGTAGCAGTCCCGCCCGGGCACCCGGCCTCCAGACATCTATGGTTGTTCCTATGTCTCAACGGATAGAGGTAGTGGGCGCAGTCATTGTGCGGGACGGCCTCATCCTCGCCGTCAAACGTGGACCTAACAAAGCTCTCCCCGGAAAGTGGGAGTTCCCCGGCGGAAAAGTCGAAGACGGTGAAAGCCCCACGGACGCCCTCAGACGCGAACTTCGCGAGGAACTCCTCTGCGAGGCAACCATCGGCGATGTCATCACCACCACCACACACAACTACAACTTTGGCACCGTCGTGCTGACCACCTTCTACTGCGCACTCAAACACGACGAACCGACCTTGACCGAGCACGTGGACTTGCACTGGCTCCAGCCCGCCGAGCTCCTTTCGATCGATTGGGCGCCCGCAGATGTGCCCGCCGTGAAGATAGTCGACGAACAGCTATCAGGCGCCACAAACCCCTAATCATGCCGTCAGCATTCAGGCATTTCAGATTGACAAATAGTACAACTGTTCGATACTGTTGGCAACATGAAGGGCCCGACAGGCTACAATGCTGCCAAGAATCAGAAGACTAGACTAGGGTGAATCCAGTGCGACCGACTCCATCTTTCATCCGGCCGGAACAAGCGGGTTCCAGGGCGGACGCTGCGGACGAGCTAGTCCATACGTCCTCGACAGATGCCCTAGTTTCGCTCGAAATTTGCGGTGGAGCAGGCGGCCAGGCGCTAGGTTTGGAGATGGCCGGATTTAGCCATGCGGCAGTCATCGAAATTGACGATTGGGCCTGCAAGACACTTGAGCTAAACCGTGGGCAAAACGGCCCCCACGGCCCATGGCCGATCATCCACGCCGATGTCCATGATGTCGATGCCACTGCATGGGAGGGGCAAGTTGACCTTTTTGCTGGCGGGGTCCCCTGCCCCCCGTTTTCTATAGCCGGGCAGCAGCTCGGTGCTGACGACGAGCGTGATCTTTTCCCCCGAGCCCTTGAAATGATCCGGCAGATCCAGCCAAATGCCGTGATGCTGGAAAACGTAAAAGGCCTAGGTCAGCGGAGATTCGATGACTACCGAAAGGCCATCGTTGCTGAACTCCAAGCCATGGGCTACGACGTTTTTTGGGAGATCCTTCAGGCTGCAGACTATGGCGTCCCGCAGCTCCGACCACGGTTTATCCTCGTCGCAGTCAAATCCCAGTACGCCCCTTACTTCGTCTGGCCGGAAAAGCTGTCCGCTCGAGTATCAGTTGGTCAAGCGCTACATCACCTCATGTCTGCAAATGGATGGCCCGGTGCAAAAGCTTGGGCACAAGGAGCGGATGGGGTCGCTCCCACCCTTGTCGGCGGCTCCAAAAAACACGGTGGTCCCGATGTGGGCCCCACCCGAGCTCGTGAAGCATGGAAAAAGTTCGGTATCCGAGGCTCCTCCATTGCAGAAGAGTCGCCGTCGGAGAACTTTCCCGTGGACGATCCGGACACTTTGCCGCGCTTGACCGTGCGCATGGGCGGAGTGATTCAAGGCTTTCCTGAGTCGTGGACGTGGGCCGGAGGAAAGACCGCGCAATGGCGCCAAGTAGGCAACGCCTTCCCCCCTCCGGTCGCCAGGGCAGTTGGACAATCAATTGCTAATGCACTGCGCATGAAGGATTTGCCCGAGAACACTCTAGCTTCCACACCGCTAGAAGCAGTGTTGAAGAACTAACAACCCTAAACAACCCTAATAGCTAGGACCCGTCAATGACCACCGATCAAGTCTCCGAGCATCTTTCACAAATTATGCAGGAGGCTGATCCCGGCGGTGAGAGACTTTCGAGAGTGTTCCGTCAATCCTTCGATCAAGCATACGACGGAGTGAATACTGGTAGGTACCGACCGGAAGACCTCAGTAAGACAGAGTCTGCCCACATAGGGTCGCTAGTCGAAATCAATATTCGGCGTGAATTTAAGGACCTCATTGGGGACGGCACCGCGATGGACTACATGATCGACGGCCACGAGGTGGACTGCAAGTATTCAAAACATCCCTACGGCTGGATGATTCCTAATGAGACTCTCGGTCACCACGCGATGGTCTGCCATGCCAACGACCGAGCATCAACTTGGCGTGTCGGTTTCGTGAAAATCACAGAAGATATACTCACTACGGGCAGCAATCGAGATCAGAAGCGGACTATCAAAGCGGCGGGGCGCGAGGATATTTCTTGGGCTTGGTTCGACACCGATCTAGTTCCCAACACACTTCTCCAAATCGACCAAGAAACTGCTAGCCACATCATGGAGCCGAAATCCGGCCAAGAACGCGTGAATCGACTCTTTAGAAATGCTGCTGGCCATATAATCCCCCGTGGCACCGTGGCAACAGTTGCCATGCAAAAAGACTACATGAAGCGAGTGAGGTCAAACGGGGGTGCTCGATCTCGCCTCCAGCCTGAGGGAATTATTATTCTAGGCGACTTTTCTTATCACCAAGAACTCGCCAAGGAGCTTGGCCTCCCGATACCCAAGAAAGGGGACTTTCTTTCAGTGCGGGTAGCTCAATGCGATAAGAACGATCCTCGGAGAAAAGTACGATTGGAGCATAGATACTGGACCGTAGCAGCTGCGGACGATCCAGCCGAGATGGCCCCAAACGTTCCTCATGTTCCCAGAGAATCGGTCATAGAGTCCCATCTAGATTCTGCTCTTTACACCTAACCCGCAACGAAGGATGCCGGCCCGAAAAATGAGCTGTTAGCTTCTGCATTTTCAGGGGCCGGACCAACTGCAAACCCTCTATCTGACCACTCGAAAGTACAGCAGCTTTGTACTGCTAATATCAAGCTATCAGTACAAGTCGTCTCCAATCGAGTCGACCGTCTCGCGAGGCAGGTCATGTCTAATCCCATCTACACTATGAGCTTGTTCAACAACAAGGGGGGCGTCGGTAAGACAACCTTGTCGGCAAATATTGCGCACGATTTCGCTCTCCGCGGAGAACGAGTCCTCTACGTTGACTGCGATCCCCAATGCAACGCGACCCAGCTCATGCTCACCGAAGAGCAGACGACTGCGCTCTACGCTTCCCATAGTGACCCCGAAGAATCCCTGCGCAGCTCTTTGGCCAATACCGTGTACGGCATCTTCATTCCGCTCCGCGAAGGAGAGCCGACTATTGATGCCAACATTCATACCGTGCGCTCTGAGAGATTTGAAGTTGATGTCCTTGCCGGTCACCCCAGCCTCTCACAGATCGAAGATGTCATGAGTAGTGCTTGGCAGTCGGCTATGAGCCGCGAGACCGCCGCGTTTCGTCGCATCCATTGGGCAGGCCAGCTGGCATCAATGTTGGAGAAGCAAGACCGCTATGACATCATCTTCTTCGATGTCGGACCGAGCCTTGGTCCATTCAATCGCACTGTACTTCTCGGTTGTGACGCCTTTGTTACGCCTACTGCGACAGACCTATTTAGCTTTCATGCCTTCGGCAACTTGGCCCGTTGGTTTGAAGGGTGGGTCACTGAATACAGCGAGCTTCAAGAAGCAAACATCGCTGCCTGGAGTAGTTACTCCGCCAACATCGAAGAAAAGCTGGAACCTCTGCGACTTCACGGAAGCAATGGACGTGAGTTGCGCTACCTGGGATACACCACGCTCGAATACCTCAAGAAGAAGTCCAGTGGTGGCGAGCAGCTCATTGGAGCATTTGAACGCTTTCGTCCTCGGTTGCCGGAGGAAGCACAGCGGATGGCACGCAGTCTCGGACAGCACCGAGATGAGTACCTTTTGGGCCATATACCCCACATGTTTTCCATGCCTGCAACAGCTCAAGATGCGCACGCGCCGATCGCGCAACTCTTAAGCAAAGATGGCGTTCGCGGAACCCAGCTAAATCAGCGCAACGGATACGTCAGCAAAATTAAGAATGCAGCCGATGCCATTCACGAGCGCTTGATGGAGCTACCGCGCTAGTCGCCTCGACGCAATGCCGGAGTCCGATAGCGATCAACTACCCAGCCCCTAGGGCAGGGTGCTCCTTCGTGTCCGGGTCCGTAGCGCTGTGTCTGCCGACCCCATCGTCTTCTGCACCACCCGGTGCACGGCCCATTCGACAGGGCCACGGCGGAAGAACCAACGCCACAGGGATGCGAAGAGTAGGAAGCCGAGCACTTGGGCCAGGAACATCCCCATCCAGGCGGGATCGGATTCGATTGGCATGGGATAGGTCCCTTCACCTGGCGGATACATGCTCCACTCAAAGTCGGATCCATAGGCACCGTCCCAGGCCCATTCGTCTCCCAATTTAGGGTCGGGATCTATGTCCGGGTCGTAGTACGGCGGCTCGGTGGGAAAGAAGTGAGCGGAGACGAAGGTGCCGTTAGCGATGGTGGTGATCAGCACATGGACGATGTAGACCGTGTAGGACATCGCACCGAGCGCTCGGAGCGGGTAGGTCATCCACACGATGGCGGGGACGCGGCTGGCGAGGAGGCAGACGGCGATGACAACCATCGACATAGCGCTCGAGCCCACGACGTCAAGGAATCCCCCGGAGTGGGGCACGTCGCCCAAGAACTCCGTGAGAAGTCCTCCGCTGACGATCACGGCGACCGATATCATCCAGGTCACGAAGAGGAGTATTCCGCCGATTCCGAGCATCATCCACTGTCGATCTGCTCGTGCCAGCGCCAAGCGGTGGATGAGCAACCCGATGAGGAGGTAAGCGACCCAGGCTAATAGCGGGTAGGAACCGAACAGTAGATCGCTGAGCTGCATGCTCGAGAATCCGATGTAGAAAAAGTACTGCGAGGCGGCTAGTAACGGCCCGACGATGAGCAGCACCGCTAACAAGGTAAAGAGCCACCGAATACGCCAACCGATCACCGGAAGTAGCAGGAGGTAGGCTGCACCGATTGCGGTCAACACGATCATGATGTAGCTCTGGATTCCTGACAGGAGCACTCCCAGTCCGAGCAGGATGACGGCACGGATGAGGATGTTAAATCGAGCTCGGCTCAGAGATTCCGAACGTTCGGTGATGATGCCCATCGATACGCCAGCTAGCACGGCAAAGAGCACTGAGGGATAGCCAGTGGTGATCCACGTCTCGGGTCCCAAGTGGGCGGCGATCATCCCGATGATAGCGAGGGCTCGGGCGAGATCCAGCCCGTGGATGCGAATCATAGATCCAGAGTAAGAGATGACCTTCAGATTCGCTCCAGCTTCGGGGTGCGACCTTCCACCATCAATGTCTCTCGGCCGAAAGACCATGTCAGGGCCGCGAGCAAACCGATGACCCCACAGATGAGGAAGCCCACTTCGAAGCCGTAGACCTGGGCAACATAGCCGATGAGGATCGGTCCGGTGATCGCTCCGAGGTCCATGGCCATTTGGTAGTTGGCCAACACGCTTCCGCCAGACCGCTCGCTGCCAATGACGTCGGCCACTGCTGCTTGCTGGGATGGATTGAGCATGCCTGCACCCGCGCCGGCGAGTGCCGAGACGATGAGCAGGGGCCACAGGTCGTGGGTGAACCCGAGGGTGGCGGTGAATATCGCATTGATCACGAGCCCGACGATAATGAGCGGCTTGCGGCCAATCGTGTCTGCCAGTCGGCCCGAGACTTGCAACACCACAGCATTGCCAGCGGCGAAGGCGGCCATGGCCAAGCCTGCGATAGCAGCGCCGTTGTCGAAGGCAGCGGCGACGAAGAGCGGCAGGGTGGCTACACGGACGCCGAAGTTGATCCAGCCGTGGGCGAAGGCGGAGATGAGGGCGGATCGGTAGGCACTGTCGCGGATCGCCTCGCGAAACAGCAATGGCGGTGGTTTTTCCTTGTCGGAGGAAGCATCTTCCTTCGGCTTGGGCATTCGCCACCACACCACGAAAGCCGCCAAAGCTACCGAGAACCCGTAAATGACGAAAGGAATCCGCATGCCGAGAATCGATAGGGCGGCGCCGATAACAGGACCGATGATGTTGCCCACGAGGAAGGCCGTGCCGTAGAGGGCTGAGGCCCGACCGCGACAATCCGGCGGTGACATCTTGACAATCAACCCCATCGCGGAGACCGTAAACATCGTGGAACCGATGCCAGCGATGCCTCGGAGCAGCAGGATGTGCCAATACTCTTGAGCTCCGCCGACCAGCGCGGTGGTCACCGCCACCGTCATCAGGCCGGTGAGGTAGACGCGGCGGGAGCCGATGCGGTCGATGAGCTTTCCTGATGCCGGGGCGAATAGGAGGCGGGATCCGGCGAAAACGGAGATGACGGCGCCAGCAGCAGCCATCGAAACATCAAAGCTGACCACAAACTGCGGCATGATGGGTGCGATGAAGCCGTAGCCCAGCGCGATGATGAAGGCTGCAGATACGAGTATCCAGATCTCGCTGGGCAGTTTCGGCTTTAGGGGTTTCGTGTGCTCCGTCATGTCTCGTTCAGATTACACGCACCCCCGACGATTAGTACTATTGTTCGATCCCGTCGGCCTCTCGTGTCCACCACTGGATCTAGAGTTCTCCCCATGACAACCAACACTGCCAACCACTTCGCCCACATCCTCCGCCAGCGCCAAGCTCATACCCTCGATGACATCGCGTCGATCATTCATCACCCGCGCTCCCTTGCCCGCCCGACTGCGTCCTGGCGCCCACCACTCAAGCGACTACCTGTGCCTCCGGGTGGTGATGCGCTTAACGTCACCATCACTCGCCACCGCGTTGGCCCGCAGGCTAGGGCTCGCGTCCTCGGCTTCGGCGAAGACCGAGTTCCCGCCTACTTGATCACTTTTCGTTTTACCGACCCACGGGGAGGAAGCGTTGATGTGGCCCTCGCGGAAGGCTGGGTTCGGGCCCTCATTCACGACTCTGCGGCTGACGCCGTGCACGAAGTCACTGTCACAGGCCACGCCCCCACCTTTGTGTGGCTCGTCGATAGCGACTACCTACCGGTACGCTCCCCCGCTTCCTTATTTGGCGGGTTTGAGCAGGCTGCCTAACGGTGAACTAGAGCACTCGGAGATAGCGGTCGATCACATCGAAGGGGGACGTGAGGATCGAGTTGATGGAGCCAGCGATGAAGACATCTTCGTCCGGGCTGTAGAACGCAAACGCACCCGTAACGCCGGAATGGCCCAGCATGAGTTGCTTCTTCGGCCCCAGCGGAAGTCGGCGGTTGTGGGGCACAGCCATCATGCCCGCCCCATAACGCAGCGGCCAGTACTGGATCCGCCGCAATTCAGGGTTAACCAGATGACGGGGATTGAAGAGCTTCCCCGTGTGGAAAGCACGAATGAATGTCAGAAGGTCCTGCGCTGTGGAGATGACCCCGGCCGAACCTGGGGAGCTTGATAGGTAACGCGACGCCCACACTGGTTCCTTGTGGGTCCGAAACGGTGCGTAATCACGAGTCGCCGGGACGACAAACGTCGTCAGCTCCATCCCCAACGGCACCAAAATGTACTCGTATGCCAGCTCCTGGAAGCTCTGACCCGTCGTGTGCTGGGCTACTTGTGAAAGCAGTTCGGCATTGAGGTCTGAATAGTGCGCGCGCCGATCTGATCCGCCGGGAGGAAACTTGGCACCGATCGCAGCGGAAATCTCCATCTGTTCGTCAACGTGGACCACCCGGTCCCAGTCAACGATTTGCTCCACCACGGTGCGGCCGCCGGGGTCGCGGCTGTCTTCCCAACTGGGCAGGCCCGATGTTTGATCAAGTAGGTGCCGGACGGTGATGTCGGCTCCGTAGTCAGCTCCCCCAACCACGTGCAGTCCATCCAAGGAGCCTGAAGGCATCCGGGAGGCTACGGAAGAGTGATATTTCAGCCGCCCCTCGTCGATGAGGCGGAAGATTATCGCGTGGGTGAACAGTTTGCTGACCGATTCCGCTGCGAAGCGGGAATCAGTTTCCATTGCCTCGGAGCAGTAGGAATGGCGGACGGTGCCGTCGGCACTTTCCAGGGCCACGGCGACGTCGCCAAGCTTGTTCATTGCCTCAACCTTGGCGTCGGCGTCGGCAAGCGACTCCTTCACGGTGGGTTGCGGTCGATTCCGCCAGCTACTGAGCTGCATGCGGAATGGGGAGCGGGCCATGCCCAGCTACCTACCTTTCGTCATCCTCAACATCATCGTCGGAATCATCCTCAGAGTCATCAAAATCGTCGTCATCGTCAGCACCGAAGAGGTCGTAGACATCCGGCTCGTCGAACTCATCCTCGTCGAAGGGGACGAGCTGGGATTCCCAGTCGTTGGCCTGGTCGGCGGCGAGCGAGAGGACATCAAACAGCCGGTCAAAGTCGGTGAAGGAACCGAGTTCGAGCACCTCATCGGTGGCCAGCTCTACGTCGGAGTTGAGGTCCGCGAACAACCGCATGCGGTCCTCGTCAGAAAGCTGGTCGTCGCCGTCGGATTCCCACAGCTCGCCGATGGCCTGGTCGATGAGGTCCTCGAAAGACTCGCCGATCGCGACGAAAGTCACCGAGGCAGTGGGGATTCCGTCGACCACTTCCACGTGAACCTGCAGTTCGGAGTTCTCTCCGACCTCGGCACGGACGAGATTACCGATCAAGGAATCCTGGTAGAACTCCAGCTCGCCGATGCGCTCATCGGTGCCCTCCAACAGGTCACGCAGGACGGTGATCACCTGGTCGGTGGCCACGTGGGTGTCCACGGTGGCCACGGCGTCTTCGACGGAAAAGACCACGGAGACCAAGACGGCCTCGAAGTTCTCGTCGTCTTCGTCGACGTCGGCGGCCGCGATGTAGACATTGGCGGCGGGCATGTGCGGATCGATTTCCACGAACTGGATCTCCAAGTCCGAGGTGATGGGGACGAACATCGTGTCGTCGTTCACCCGGGACTCGATGCCGTCGGCGTCCAGTGCTGCAGCGATGTCCTCAAAGAAACTCATGGTGGGCTGTGGTCCTTCCAAAAAGAGAGGCGAAACCGCGGTCGGCAGTCCCGATCTAGCCTAGCCGCGCGGTGACGTTCCCGCCGCAAGAAACGGCAGGGGTCAGCGGGAATCAGCAACTTGCATGAGCATTCCCAGCTCTTCCAACAATTCGGGGCGCCCATTTCCCCATTCCGTCATGCGGTATCCCTCCCAGGCGCGGCGCTGGGCGGCTTTAGGGTCAAAGAGTGCGCGGGTATCCTGATCGAACACGACCGTAGCGCGCCCGGGCCGGGTGTCATCGGCACCGACATAAGCGGGCCATTCCTCCCCCGGGTGACCGTTACGAATGAAGCAGCCCCAGTGGTATTGGATGAGGTCGGTGAGTTCTTCATAGCCGTCCATGCCGCCGAAGCGGGACAAACCGGCGGTGCGGGAAGCGGTGGGATCGCCGAAAACGGCGGAGAGTTCCAGAGAGTGCATGGCACCCAGGCCCAGCCAGCGGAGGGCGGCGGGCGCGTAATCGAAGCGGTACATCCAGGTGGAGGCGGTGCGGGCGTGCGCACCGGCGAGGCGGACGGAGGGGGCCCAGAAGAGGGCGTCGGCAAGCAGTTCAGCAAATTGGGTGCGTTCGGTGGCCCCTTCGTAGGCTTGGAGGACGCGCGGGGCGTGGTCCGGGTCGAAGGCAGAGAGCAGACGCAGGGCGCTGCGCGAACGCGCCGAGGTGCGCATGTAGAAGACTTTGGAAAAGCTAGCCTCGTCGGAGTTGGTGCCGATGAGCAGCGGAACTTGGGCCTGGCCACCGGATTCGAAGATGTTGAGCGGGTGGTCGGGGACGACTCCGCCGTCGATAGTCGGCCCGTAGCAGGAGTTGAGGTGCAGCAGTTCGCCGCCGTGCCACATCATCGATTGCCCGGCGCGCACCAGATCAGCGGCGGTTTCGGCGCGCAAGTCGCTCAGGGTTGCTTGGCGAGGGAGGGCCATGCGGTAAACGAGCTCACGGGCCCAGAGGGTGGCTTGGGCGCGGGAGTGGATAAGCGAGATCGGTGGGGATTGGGCGATGGCGCGGTGGAACAGGCCGGAGACGGCGGGCACTCCCATGAGAGTGGTTACGGCGGCACCACCGGCGGATTCGCCCATGAGGGTGACGCTGTCGGGGTCCCCTCCGAAGGCGGCGATATTGGCGCGGACCCATTTCAGGGCGAGGATTTGGTCGCGAACGGCCGGGTTGGCCACGCAATCCTCCCCGATGCTGCGCAGGTCAAGGTAGCCCAAGACCCCGAGCCTGAAGTTGAGGGAAACGTACACAGCGTTCATGTTGCGGGCGAAGTGGTAGCCGCGCAGCATTCGCTCGTGGGAGGAGCCCATGATGAAGGATCCCCCGTGGAGGTAGACAACAACGGGCAAGACATCGTCTGTGTCAGGGCGAACGATGTCGAGTTTGAGGCAATCTTCGTCACCGATAATTTTGTCGGTCCAGGAATAGGTCGGCTGCGGAGCAGGCGCGGCGAAGTGGGTAGCGTCCCGTACCCCGCGCCAGGGTTCGCGCTGCTGAGGTGCCCTAAATCGGCCCGCGCCGGAGGTGGGCGCGCCGAAGGGGACACCGCGCCAGGTCCGGACTCCTAGCTGTTGATCGACAAGGCCGCGCACCACTCCGGCGGTGGTGACGATATCGGGCCCCGTACTCATAGCTACTACGGTAGTGAGCATGGTTAATTACGTCGACCGGGAAACCACCCTGTGCATTTCGTTGTCTGCTCGCCCTTCGAATCACGGCGTCCGTTTCCATAACTGGCTCTACGCCGAACTCGGCCTCAACTTCCTATACAAGGCGGTCGCGCCGACGGACATCACTGCGGCGATCGCGGGCGTGCGTGGCCTGGACATCCGCGGGGCCGGGGTGTCCATGCCCTATAAGCAAGATGTCATCCCGCTTATCGACGCCCTGGATCCCTCCGCCGAGCGCATCAACGCCGTCAATACGATCGTCAATACCGATGGCGAGCTCGTCGGCTATAACACCGACTACGTCGCGGTGGCTCAACTGCTGCGCACCCACGACGTTGATCCTTCGCTGCGCGTCGCCGTGCGCGGCTCAGGCGGCATGGCCAACGCAGTGGTTGCGGCCCTGGCCGATCATGGGCTGCAGGGCACCGTTGTGGCCCGGAATCACGCGACGGGTTCGGCCCTGGCCTCGCGCTATGGGTGGGAGTACTCGGCGGAGGTCCCTGCCGCTGCGGGCTTGCTGGTCAACGTCACCCCGATGGGCATGGATGGCGACTCCGCGCACGTGCAGTCCTTCTCCGATGAGGAGATCATGGCCGCCGACGTGGTTTTCGATGTCGTTGCCTTCCCCGTGGAGACCCCGCTCATTCAGGCGGCCCGCCGCCTGGGTAAGCCGGTGATCACCGGCGGGGAGGTTGTTGCCTTGCAAGCAGCGGAGCAATTCTCGCTATACACCGGCGTTACCCCGACGCCTGAGCAGATCATCGCGGCCGAAGATTACGCTGGCAAATAGCTTTCACAGCATATTGCCAGCTGGGAATGGGAATGACCCGGGTGTGAGAGCCTGTTGATCCAGAAGTAAGCGATATATCGCCATAGAACGCCACTGCACAAAAGGAGTGACTTCATGACCATCACCGACGGCATTAATTCCGACCCTCAGGCCGTGGAGGCCACCAGCGGGTCTTCGGGTCGCCTCCTCGTCGGCGCCCTGGACCGGGCAGTGTCCATCCAGTCGGGCGCCATCATCGCCTACGTCGAACGCCTCCGCCGCAAGAACCCGGACGCGAGCCCGCAGGAACTTCAGGACAAGATTGACAAGCACTTCACCTACCTGTCCACCGGCTCCGGGGCCGGGGCGGGTGCCGCCGCCGCGATCCCCGGGATCGGTTTCTTTACCGGCGCGGCCGCCATCGGGGCGGAATCGCTCGTTTTCCTCGACGCCGCCACCTGGTACACCATGGCCAGCGCCCACCTGCGGGGCGTGGACATCTCCGAAAAGGAGCGCCGAAAGGCGCTCATCCTCATCGTTTTGCTGGGGTCGAAGGGCACAGCGATCGTCGATACGCTGGTGGGCGATGTGTCGAAGGGCTCCGGGCTTTCGACCGTCGCCACGATGGCACGCTTTTCCGCGCCAAAGCTGACCGAAGTCAATAACCGCCTCATGCGCACGGCGTTGAAGTCGGTGTCGAAGAAGTTCCGCCGCGCGTGGCTGGGAAAAATCATGCCGCTGGGTATCGGCGCGGTGCTGGGCACCCTGGCGAACCGAAAGCTGGCGAAGGCGGTCATCGCGAATTCACGCGAGTCGCTCGGGCCGCTTCCGCGGGAGTTCACCACCCCGGGCCCCGTGATTGAGTCCTAGCTTGGATGGGCAATCCGGTCGGCGGGTGCTCATTCACGCGCTACGCCAGCGCCGGGGCATTACGATCGCGGCCTTCCTAGCCACGGTCGGCGCTGTGCTTTTCGAAGTCGCCATCCCACTGCTCACCGGCTCGGCCGTCGACGTCGCCACCGGGGCGATCTCCTCAACCCCGGCGACACGGATGCTGCCCCAATGGTCGCCGCTAACGGCGATCATTGTCGTCCTCGTCCTGGTCGCGATCGGGCGTTTCGCCTGCCAATTCGCGCGGCGCTACACCGCGGGACGACTGTCCATCGGCACCCAGCACACGCTGCGGGTGCGCCTGCTCGATTCACTGCAGCGTCTCGACGGCCCCGGCCAGGACAACATCGTCACCGGCCAGGTCGTCTCCCGCTCGATCTCCGACCTCAACGCCACGCAAGGCCTCGTCGCGATGGGACCGCTGGCGCTGGGATTGATCATCCAGCTGGTGATCACCGCCGCCGTGATGTTTTCGGTCTCTCCCCTGCTCACCGTCATTGCCTGCGCCTTCCTCCCCCTCATCGTCGGGGTGGCGATGTTCTCGCGCCGGACGATGTACGCCGCCAACTGGGTGGCCCAGCAGGCCAGCGCCGACTTGGCAACCCAGGTCGAGCAAACCGTCACCGGCGTCCGAGTGGTCAAGGCCTTCGCCCAAGAAACCCGTGAGGTCGGCCGCCTCGATTCCCTCGGGCGTGCGCTCTACGCCGCGAAGATGCGCTCCGCCAAACTGATGGCTCGCTACCAGCCGTTGCTGCAAAACCTGCCCCAGCTCGCTCTCGTAATCAACATTCTCCTCGGCGGATGGATGGCGCTGCGGGGCGAGATCACGGTGGGCACCTTCTTCGCCTTCTCCGTGTACCTCACTTCAATGACCCAGATCGTCAGCATGCTGTCCGGGATGATCGTCACCTTCCAGATGGGGCTGGCCTCCCTCGACCGCATCGCCGACATCTTGGACCTGCGCCCCTCTCGGATCGACCCGGCCAACCCGGTGGCCGTCCCTCAGGGCCCGCTCGGCGTGCGCCTCGAGGCAGTCACCTTCGACACCGGCGGACGCCGCGTCCTCGACGGACTGAGCTTCCGCGTCCCCGCCGGCGGCTCCCTCGCCGTCATCGGCCCACCCGGCTCCGGAAAATCAATGGCCGTCCAGCTCCTCGGGGGCTTTTACCAACCGGAATCCGGCTCACTCTCGCTTATCGACGCCGCCGGTACCCCCACCGCCTACGACCAGCTCACGCTGGCCGGGCTGCGGCAAGCGGTCACGTGCGTCTTCGACGAACCATTCCTCTATTCCTCTAGCATCCGCGACAACATCGCGATGGGCGCCGACGCGCCCGAGGACGATATCCGCCACGCCGCGGATCTGGCACAGGCGTTGGCTTTCATTGAGGAGCTCCCCGATGGCTTTGACACCGTCGTCGGCGAGCGCGGCCTCACTCTGTCCGGCGGGCAGCGCCAGCGCATCGCACTCGCCCGGGCCTTGTTTGCCCGGCCCCGCGTCCTCATTCTCGACGACGCCACCTCCGCCATCGACGCCGCCACCGAGGCCCGCATCATCCACGGCCTGCGGGCGGAACTGACCGAGGTCACTATCGTCTCGGTCGCCCACCGCCAGTCCACCCTGGACCTTGCCGATACTGTCGCCATTGTCGACTCCGGCCGGGTGATCGCTGAAGGCACCGTCGCGGACTTAGCCACCGACCCCCGCTTCCTCGCCCTCATGGACCCGGCCGAGCCCGAGCGGCACAGTGGGCCGGAGCCCGCCCACGACGTGCTCTGGCCTGAGGTCTCCGATTCGCCCCGCGAGCATGTCATCGATTCCTCTGCTGCGGTCGGCGGGCGCGGCGGCGGTGGCCGGGGAATCGGCGCGATCACCGCCACGCCGGAGCTGCTGGAGCGCGTAGAGAAGCTACCTCCCGCTACGGAAGAGCCGGGGCTCGATTCCGCCGGGATCCGGGACGACCTCTCCGACTTTCACCTGCGCGATCTCTTCCGCTCCGTGCGTTTCCTCATCCTCGGTGTCATCGCTCTCCTCATCGTCGGAGTTTTAAGCTCGCTGGCGTTTCCCACCCTCATGCGCTGGGCCGTCGATTTCGGTGTGGGACGGGATTCGGTGGCCACCCTCTGGGAGGTCGCCGGCGCTGGCCTCGTCGTCGTCGCGATTTCCTGGGCGGCGGCGGTCGCCTTGGTCATCTACACCTCCCGAACCGGAGAACGCCTGCTCTACAGCCTGCGCCTGCGCAGCTACGCCCATCTCCAGCGCCTGAGCATGAGTTTCTACGAGACGACGATGTCCGGGCGGATCATGACGCGCATGACCACCGACATCGATACCCTCAGCTCCTTCCTCCAAACCGGGCTTGCTCAGGCGATCGTGTCGGTGGGCACCCTCGTGGGCATCCTTGTCATGCTCGCCTACACCGATGCCGGGCTCTCCCTCGTCGCGGTGGCCGCCATCCCCCTCATCGTCGCGGTGACCATCACCTTCCGCCGGATCTCCACCCGCCTGTACACCCAGGCCCGCGAGCAGATCAGCGCCGTCAACTCCACTTTCCAAGAAGACATCAACGGGCTGCGCATCGCCCAGATGCACGGACGCACTCCCCTAGCGCTGGCCACGTTCGAAGAGCAATCGGAACAGTACCGCCGCCTGCGGGTGCGCTCCCAGGCCGCGGTCGCGCTCTATTTCCCCGGGGTCAACGCCATCTCCCAAATCACCACCGCCCTGGTGCTGGGGGTCGGGGCAAGCCAGGTTGCCGGTGGCGACCTCACCGCCGGTGTGCTCGTCGCCTTCGTCATGTACCTCGCCCAGCTTTACGGACCCATTCAACAACTGGGGCAGATCTTCGACTCCTGGCAACAGGCCGCTGTGGGCCTGCGCCGCATCACCGACCTGCTGGCCCAGCGCCCTACCGTCGAGGACACAGGCACAAACCCGGGGGCGGGCGAGGCCGCCCGCGGCGACCTCGCCCTGCGCGGGGTGTCCTTTTCCTACGGCCCCGACTCCCCCCTTGTTGCCGAAGACATGAACCTGGCCATCACGCCGGGGACGACGCTCGCCCTGGTGGGGCCAACGGGGGCGGGGAAATCGACCGTTGTCAAGCTGGTGGCCCGCTTCTACGACCCGGTGGCCGGGCAGGTGACGGCGAGTGGCACCGACATCCGCGACTTCCCCCTGCCGCAGTGGCGCCGCCGCATCGCGCAAGTACCGCAGGAAGCCCACCTGTTCATGGGCACCATCGCGGAGAATATCGCCTACGGCGAGCCCGGGGCGTCGACAAGCGACATCGAAGACGCGGTGCGGCGCATCGGCGCGCTGCACATCATCGCCGACATCCCCGGCGGCTTCCGCCACCTCGTCGGCGAACGCGGCCGCGGCCTG
The DNA here is from genome assembly GCF_030408455.1 of Corynebacterium atrinae. Classification (NCBI taxonomy): domain Bacteria; kingdom Bacillati; phylum Actinomycetota; class Actinomycetes; order Mycobacteriales; family Corynebacteriaceae; genus Corynebacterium; species Corynebacterium atrinae. The sequence continues at coordinate 962,814 of NZ_CP046977.1, read as the reverse complement.
TCCTCCGGACAGCGCCAACTCATCGCCCTTGCCCGCGCCGAGTTGTTGCGTCCCGACGTCATGCTTCTCGACGAAGCCACCGCCACCCTCGACCCCGCCACCGAGGCCGCCGTCCTCGACGCTTCCGACCGCATCACCCGCGAACGCACCTCCATCGTCGTGGCGCACCGCCTAGCCACGGCCGCGCGCGCCGACCGCATCCTGGTCATCGACGAGGGACGTATCATCGAAGACGGCACCCACCCGGAGCTCCTCGAACGGAACGGTGTGTACGCGGGCATGTGGCACTCCCACCGATAATGGGGGTGCAAAACTCCCCCTCCGCTATCTAGGCTCGGGCGGTCACACGCTACCCTGTAGTGAGCTATTACCGTGTGAGCTAACGGACCCCAAAAAGATCAATGAAATGAGGCGAGCACCTGCCGTGAGCAGCGCAAGTACTTTCGGCCCGAACGAGTGGCTGGTAGACGAGATGTTCCAGCAGTTCCAAAAGGACCCCAAGTCCGTGGATAAGGAATGGCGGGAGTTGTTTGAGAAGAACGGCGCCCCCTCCACCGCCTCCACTACCAGCGGAAAGGCTGCCGCTGCGAAGGACGATAAGGTTGCAGCACCGAAGCGGGAGACCCTCGTGACCGAGCAAGCGAAGAAGGCCCAGGAAGTGACCAAGAAGGCCACCGCCGCCCGCCCGGCGAAGAAGGCTCAGGTCTCCCCCCTCGACCGCGCTGAGACCTCCGTGCTCCCGGAAGCTGGGACCAAGCCACTCAAGGGCTTGTTTAAGGCAATCGCCAAGAACATGGACGAGTCCCTCGAGGTCCCGACTGCCACGTCCGTTCGCGACATGCCGGTCAAGCTCATGTTTGAAAACCGCGCTATGGTCAACGACCACCTCAAGCGCACCCGTGGCGGCAAGATCTCCTTCACCCACATCATCGGCTATGCCATGGTTAAGGCCATCATGGCCCACCCGGGCATGAACGTCTCCTACTCGGCAGCCGACGGCAAGCCCTCGGTGGTTACCCCCGAGCACATCAACATCGGCCTCGCCATCGATCTCCCGCAGAAGGACGGCTCCCGCGCTCTCGTGGTCGCCGCCATCAAGGAGACCGAGAACATGAACTTCGACGAGTTCCTCGAGGCATACGAGGACATCGTCTCCCGTTCGCGCGTCGGCAAGCTCACGATGGACGACTACTCCGGTGTCACCGTCTCGCTGACCAACCCCGGCGGAATCGGCACCCGCCACTCCGTGCCCCGCCTGACCAAGGGCCAAGGCACCATCATCGGCGTCGGTTCCATGGATTACCCTGCCGAGTTCGCCGGCGCCTCTGAGGACCGCCTCGCCGAACTCGGCGTGGGCAAGCTCGTTACCATCACCTCAACCTACGACCACCGCGTCATCCAGGGCGCCGAGTCCGGCGAGTTCCTGCGCACCATGTCGCAACTGCTCGTCGACGACAAGTTCTGGGACCACATCTTCCAGCGGATGGGTATTCCCTACAGCCCGATGCGTTGGGCCCAGGACATCCCCAACCGCGGCCTGGACAAAAACACCCGCGTCATGCAGCTCATTGAGGCCTACCGCTCGCGCGGCCACCTCATCGCCGACACCAACCCGCTGGATTGGAAGCAGCCCGGCCTCCACGTTCCGGACCACCGTGACCTGGACATCTCCACCCACGGCCTTTCCATCTGGGACCTCGACCGTGTCTTCCACGTCGGTGGCTTCGGTGGCAAGGAGACCATGACCCTGCGCGAGGTGCTCTCCCGCCTGCGCGCCGCCTACACCCTCAAGGTCGGCTCCGAATACACCCACATCCTCGACCGCGACGAGCGCGAATGGCTCCAAGACCGCCTCGAGGCCGGTATGCCTAAGCCGACCAACGCCGAGCAGAAGTACATCCTGCAGAAGCTCAACGCCGCCGAGGCCTTTGAGAACTTCCTGCAAACCAAGTACGTCGGCCAGAAGCGTTTCTCCCTTGAAGGCGCCGAATCCCTCATCCCTCTCATGGACGCCGCGATCGACACCGCCGCCGGCCAGGGCCTCGATGAGGTTGTCATCGGTATGCCCCACCGCGGCCGCCTCAACGTGCTGTTCAACATTGTGGGCAAGCCGCTCGCCCAGATCTTCAACGAGTTCGAAGGCAACATGAAGCAGGGCCAGATCGGTGGCTCCGGCGACGTGAAGTACCACCTCGGTGCTGAAGGCCGCCACCTGCAGATGTTCGGCGACGGCGAGATCGACGTCTCCCTCGCCGCGAACCCCTCGCACCTTGAGGCCGTCGATCCGGTCATGATCGGTATCGCCCGCGCCAAGCAAGACGTGCTGGACAAGGGCGAAGACGGCTTCACCGTCATGCCGCTCATGCTCCACGGTGACGCCTCCTTCGCTGGACTGGGCATCGTCCAAGAGACGATCAACATTTCCGGCCTGCGTGGCTACACCGTCGGCGGCACCGTCCACATCGTGGTGAACAACCAGATCGGCTTCACCACCACCCCGGATTCTTCCCGCTCCACCCACTACGCCACCGACCTGGCGAAGGGCTTCGACTGCCCCGTCTTCCACGTCAACGGCGATGACCCCGAGGCCGTCGTGTGGGTTGGCCAGCTGGCCACCGAGTACCGCCGCCGCTTTGGCAAGGACGTGTTCATCGACCTCGTCTGCTACCGCCGCCGTGGCCACAACGAGGCCGACGATCCCTCGATGACGCAGCCGCTCATGTACGAGATCATCGGTGACCGCGCCTCCGTGCGAGCCCGCTACACCGAAGACCTCGTCGGTCGTGGCGATCTCTCCGTCGAAGACGCCGAAGCAGCCGCCCGCGACTTCCACGACCAGATGGAGTCCGTCTTCAACGAAGTCAAGGAATCCGACAAGGCGCTCCCGCAGGAGCAGACCGGTATCACCGGATCGCAGGAACTCACCCGCGGCCTCGATACCTCCATCACCCGCGAGGAAATCGTCGAGATCGGCCAGGCCTACGCCCACGTGCCCGATGGCTTCGAGCTGCACCCGCGCGTCGCCCCGGTGGCCAAGAAGCGCGCCGAGTCCGTCACCGAAGGCGGCATCGACTGGGGTTGGGGCGAGCTCATCGCTTTCTCCTCCTTGGCCAACTCCGGCCGCCTCGTTCGCCTCGCTGGCGAGGATTCCCGCCGCGGCACCTTCACCCAGCGCCACGCCGTGGTCTATGACCCGCGCACCGGCGAGGAGTTCAACGGCCTCAATGAGCTGGCCCAGGAGAAGGGCGACGGCAAGTTCCTCGTCTACAACTCCGCTCTCACCGAGTACGCTGGCATGGGCTTCGAGTACGGCTACACCCTGGGCAACCAGGACGCCGTGGTTGCCTGGGAAGCACAGTTCGGCGATTTCGCCAACGGCGCCCAGACCATCATCGACGAGTACGTCTCCTCCGGCGAGGCCAAGTGGGGTGAGACTTCCGGCGTCATCCTCCTCCTGCCCCACGGCTACGAGGGCCAGGGCCCGGACCACTCCTCCGCCCGCATTGAGCGCTTCCTGCAGCTGTGTGCCGAGGGTTCCATGACCGTGGCTCAGCCCACCACCCCGGCTAACCACTTCCACCTGTTGCGCCGACACGCCTTGGGCACGATGAAGCGTCCACTGGTCGTCTTCACTCCGAAGTCGATGCTGCGCAACAAGGATGCGGCCTCCGCCGTGTCGGACTTCACCGAGGTCACTGCCTTCCAGTCCATCTTCAACGATCCGCGTCTGGTCAACCTCGAAGGCGAGATCATCGGTGATGCCGAGAAGGTCACCACGATCCTGCTGTGCTCCGGCAAGATTTACTACGAGCTGGAGAAGCGCCGCGCGAAGGACAATCGCGAGGATGTCGCCATCATCCGCATCGAGATGCTGCATCCGATCCCCTTCAACCGCCTCCGCGAAGCATTCGAGTGCTTCCCGAACGCCGAAGAGGTTCGCTTCGTCCAAGATGAGCCCGCGAACCAGGGTCCGTGGCCGTTCTACAACGAGCACCTGCGCAATCTCATCCCCGAGATGCCGCCGATGCGCCGCATCTCCCGCCGCGCGCAGTCCTCGACTGCCACCGGTGTGGCGAAGGTCCACCAGCTGGAGCAGGCGCAGCTGATCGACGAGGCCTTCGAGGCCTAACACAGGAACAAAAAGTCCCGCCACCCCTTCACCGGGGGGCGGGATTTTTAGTACGCCAGCCACTCCGCCACGACGGTGGAGATCGACGACTCACGCTTCGCCGACTCGACCAGTTCCTTCAGGTCCGCGGTAGTGAGGTCGCGGGTGGCTTTGTTCAGGGCCTGGGTTTCGCTGCGGTTGAACAGCTCCCGGTAGTACACGGGAACGATGTTGTGGGGCAGGCGTTGGGTGCCTTCTGTCGCGCAACCCTCCGCCGTCGATGGGTCCGGGGTGGCCAACGAGCCGGGGAGGGAACCAACGAACTCGTCATAGGTGCGCTCGGAGAGGTCACCGGCGTTGGGGTTGGAGCCCGCGTTGGCGTATTCCTTGGCCAGTTCGTTGGCGGCGGCGGAGTCGACGTACTCGAGCATGGGGCCGGAGCAGTCGATGATGAAGTCGACCTCGCCGCTGCTGATGGCGTCGATCCGGCCCTCAACCCCGGCTTCGGTGTCTACCCGCAGGCTCGTGTTGCGCCCTTGGCCTTGGAGAACCTGCTGATAAATCTCGGCGAGGACGCTTTGTTCCATCGAGTTGGGCGCGATGAGCACGATGACGGAGCGTTTGAGGCCGTCCAGCTCGTCTCGGTCCGGTTCCATGTTGGTGCAGGCGGTGAGGGTCGCGGCCGTCGCCACGGCGAGGGAGGTGGCGAGGATGCGGGTGCCTCGACGCGACATGGTGGCTCCTCTACTTCGACGGGGATGGCAAATCTCCCGAGAAGTCTACTCCGCCGCCGTGAACTCACTCCGATGCTTGGCGATGATGTCGCGAGCCTCCGGCGCCCGCTCGGGCTCACAGAGGACGTCGTAGCGCCCGGCGACGATCTGCGTCTGGGAGGTGAAGTCGCGGCGGCCGCTCGACAAGGCGTAGGGCACGACGGCCATGACGATGCCGAAGATGGCGCCAATGAAGATGCCGGTGACCAGCGGAGAAAGGAAGTTGTTGAAGACGATGCCGATGAGCACGCCGAAGAACACACCAAGCCACGCGCCGGAAAGTGCTCCACCGCCGATGACCCTGCCCCAGGTCAACCGCCCGGTCACCCGTTCGACTTCCATGAGGTCTACGCCAACAATCGTCAATTGTTTGACGTCAAACTCCAGGTCAGAGAGCTTATCGACGGCCGCCTGGGCCTCCGTGTAGTGGTCAAAGCTGCCCACCGGCCAGCCGGTGGGCAGGGGGCGAAGGTCAGCGATGGGGCGTGGGTTTGTCATACCTGGTTAACGCCGAACCGCCCCAGTTGGTTCCCGGTAGGAGGTGACTAGACTTGGTCACCATGAGTGCAGTGACCCGCGTTTACGCTGGCCGTCTCGTTGGACTTCAGGTTCGTGGCCCGGATCTGGATCCGATCGGGCGAGTCCGCGACGTCGTCGTCAACATCCGCGCCGAGGGGCAGCCTTCGCGCGCGCTGGGCGTGGTGGTGGAGCTGATCCAAAAACGTCGAATCTTCGTGCCGATGCTGCGCATCGCGGCAATCGAGCCCGGCGATATCACCCTGGCTACTGGTTCAGTGTCCATGCGCGCGTTCCAGGTGAGGACGGGCGAGCTGACCGTTATGTCGGACCTCGTCGGTTCTAAGGTGCACACTGATGATCCGGAGCTGGGCCAATTCCATGGCCGGGCGATTGAGATTGCCGATGTCGAATTGGAGCGCACCCGCTCCCGCGACTGGGTGATCTCCCGCGTCGCCGTGTTTGGGTCACGCCCCAAGTTTGGTCGCGCCCCGGAGCTGTTCACGGTGCCGTGGGCCTATGTGCATGGTGTCTCGGCGGCGGGAGTGGGACAGACGGACAGCATCGCGGAAAAGATCGCGGAGTTTGACCAGATGCGCCCGGCGGATGTGGCGAACTCGCTGCACCAGATGTCGACCACGATGCGCCACGAGCTGGCCAATCATCTCAACGATCACCGCCTAGCCGATATTCTCCAGGAGTTGCCGGAAGATCACCAGGCCGAATTGCTGGAGACTCTCGACATCGAGCGCGCCGCCGACGTCCTGGAAGAGATGGATCCGGATGATGCTGCCGACATCCTCCAGGAGCTCCCTGATGCCAAGGCCGAGGTCCTCCTTGAGCTCATGGACCCGGAGGAGTCCGCACCCGTCCGCCGCCTCATGAGCTTCTCCCCCGACACGGTCGGCGCGCTCATGACCCCCGAGCCTCTCATCCTCACCCCGCAGACGACGGTCGCGGAGGCCCTCGCTCTCGCACGGGACCCCGATTTGCCCACATCCCTCGCCTCGATGGTCTTCGTCGTCCGCCCGCCGACGGCCACCCCGACGGGCAAATACTTGGGCTGCGTGCACCTGCAAAAACTTCTGCGAGAGCCCCCCTCGTCACTGGTCTCAGGTATTCTCGACCCGGATCTTCCACCCCTGTACGCCGACGACGATCAGGAGATCGCGGCCCGCTACTTCGCTACCTACAACCTGGTGTGCGGTCCGGTCCTCGACGCGAACAACCACCTCCTGGGGGCGGTCGCCGTCGACGACCTCCTTGACCACCTCCTGCCCGAGGATTGGCGCTCGCAGGGCGTGCGTCCCGCGACCGTCGATAAGAAGGTGACCCATGGCTGAGTACACCCGCTCGGAGTTAGACACGCCGGTCGGCGTTCGCCGCCGGAACTTCTTCAAGCTTGACGACGACACCATCGGCGCCGCCGCCGAAAAGGTGGCACGTTTCTTCGGCACCGGCAACTACCTCATGTGGCAGACCGTGTTCGTCATCATTTGGATCTGCCTCAACGTCGGCGGCATGTGGTGGAACTGGGACCCCTATCCCTTCATCCTGCTCAATCTGGCCTTTTCCACCCAGGCCGCCTACGCCGCCCCCCTGATCCTGCTTGCCCAGAACCGGCAGGAAGACCGCGATAAGGTCTCGGTCAACGCCGACCGGCGGCGCGCGGAACAGACGAAGGCCGATACGGAGTTCCTAGCCCGGGAGCTCGCCGGGGTACGCCTGGCTGTCGGCGACATGGTCTCCCGCGACTACCTGCGCCACGAGCTCGATGATCTGCGCTCCCTCATGGAACGCATCGAGGCCAAGTTGGACGACGTTTCCGCCGATGTCATCGATTCCGCCGGCGACCTCCGCGAGCCCATCCAGGGTGACCTGACGGAAGATAGGGATCGCTGACGGGGCGTACTACTATTGGTCACGTCATGACTGCACTCACCGAATCCGCTGTCCGCAGCGCGCTTTCCCGCGTAGAGGATCCTGAAATCGGCAAACCCATCACCGAACTGGGGATGGTCAAATCGGTGGAAATCACCGGCAACGACGTCGCGGTGGAGGTCTATCTCACCATCGCCGGTTGCCCGATGAAGTCCACCATCACCGAAAACACCCGCGCCGCCGTCGAGGAGATTGAGGGGGTGGGCACCGTCACCGTCACCACCGACGTGATGAGCGATGAGCAACGCCGCGAGCTCCGCGCCTCCCTCCGCGGCAATGCCCCGGAGGCGGTCATTCCCTTCGCCCAACCCGATTCGACGACCCGCGTGTACGCGGTGGCATCGGGCAAGGGCGGGGTCGGCAAGTCTTCGATGACCGTCAACCTTGCCGTCGCGCTGGCCGCCCAAGGGTGGAAGGTCGGCGTGCTCGACGCCGACATCTACGGCCACTCGGTGCCGGCTCTCCTGGGGTCTGACGCCCGTCCCAACGCCGTCGACGACATGATCATGCCGCCGATTGCCCACGGCGTAAAAATGATCTCCATCGGCCACTTCGTCGACGGCAACGCACCGATCGTGTGGCGCGGCCCCATGTTGCACCGCGCCATCCAGCAATTCCTCGGCGATGTCTTCTGGGGCGACCTCGACTTCCTCTTCATGGACCTCCCGCCCGGAACTGGCGACGTCGCGATCTCCGTGGCTCAACTTGTCCCCAACGCGGAGCTGCTCATCATCACGACACCGCAGGCCGCCGCCGCCGAGGTCGCAGAGCGGGCCGGGTCGGTGTCACAGCAGACCCGCCAGCGCATCGCCGGTGTCATTGAGAACATGTCAGCCATGGTGCTCCCCGACGGCACCACCCTCGACGTCTTTGGCTCCGGGGGTGGCCAGCAGGTAGCCGACCGCCTCACGGCTCTCACCGGCGCGAAGGTTCCGCTGCTCGGCCAGATTCCTCTGGATCCGCAGCTGCGCGTTCATGGCGACGATGGCAACCCCATCGCCATCTCCGAGCCGGACTCCCCGGCTGGCCAGGCTGTGCGCGACGTCGCCGCTACCCTGGTGACGCGGCGCGAATCCCTTGCCGGGAAGTCGCTCGGGCTGGGAGTAACCCGTTCCTAGGTGATGTCGGCCCAGGAGAATCCTCCACGGCCGGCTTCGCCCTCGTCGTTGGGCGGCTGCTGGGGATCCGCTGGCTTCGCTACAGGATGTGCTGACGGACGCGGCGCAGGCCTACGCGGATCCTCCTGCATCATCTTCTTCGGGTCGAAATCGTCGAGGAACTCGTCGTCCCCGTCGAATAGCGCTTTGGTGATCGCGGCCCGCGGGCCAAGCCTAGTGTAGGAAGCGACCTGTTCGAAGGGCTTGCGGAGCTCCTCGAATTCCGACCCGAGCTCCCCATTGAGTTCCTTCTTCGCGTTATTAATAGCGCGCCGCGCTGCAAAAATCGCGGCACGAATATCCTCGATCAGGCCTGGAAGACGTTCTGGGCCGACGACGATGAGCGCCACGACCAACAGCGTGAATATCTCCAGCCAACCGATGCTCTCAAACACACGTCTACCTTAGCTGTCAGTAGCCTTGATTGCGCTTCACGGCCCGCATCAGCATCTCGACCTTGTCCAACAGGCCCTGTGGGGCTTGCGTAGGGGTTGACTCGGCGTCCGGGCCGGGACAGACGGGGCCGGTGGCGATGCCCGCCAGTCGGTTGAGCAGATCGCGGGGAGCGCGGACCTCATCGGTGATGTTGGAGCCACGCAGCCACTCGGAGGCGCCGCGCTGGCGCTCAATCTCCGCGCGGCATTCGGCACAGTGCACGAGGTGTACCCGAGCGCGGTGCGCCGCGAGATCGGTGAGTTCCCCATCGACAAAAGCTGCAACCGCCTCCGGGCTAAGGTGCTCAACGGAGGCGAATTGACGGGGCTTACGCGGTTTACGGGGTTTCAGAGGACGACGAGGCGCGTCGTGTCCGTTCATGGATGGAAATTCTGGGTTAAACATCCCTACGCCAGGCCTCCTCACTCAAAGCACTCTGTGCTGCCAGAATACGCCTTTTCGCTACTTTGCGTCCCAGTGAAACTTTAGCGAGTCCGCAGCAGCAGCTTCGCTCCCTCATCTTCGACGGCGGCGGCCTCAAGGCTCGCGCGCAGTTGGGAACGGCCCCGGTGGATGCGGGAGCGGACGGTACCCATCTTGACGCCGAGGGTATCGGCAATCTCGTCGTAGCTCATGCCGACGACGTCACAGAGGACGACGGCGACGCGGAAATCGGCGCCCAAATCGTCGAGGGCTCGCTGCAAGGCCGGGTCGAGGTAGGCGATGTTGAAGGCCTGCTCGGGGGTCATATCGGTGCCGGCGACTCGCTCATAGTCCTCCGGCAGGGCCTCCATGCGGATCTTGCTGCGGTGACGAACCATGTCGAGGAAGAGGTTGGTGGTGATGCGATGCAGCCAGCCCTCGAAGGTGCCGGGCTGATAGTGCTTGAGGGAACGGAAGACTCGCATGAATGTCTCCTGCGTGAGATCCTCCGCATCGTATTGGTTTCCCGACAGCCGGAACGCGAGGCGGTAGACGCTATCCGCGTGTTCCGCAACGAGCTCACCCCACGACGGCATGTTTCCCTCACCCGCATCAAATGCAGCAGTGCCGGTCAATTCTGCAGACTGTACCGACTCTTCGGGGCCAGGGATGCTCGGAGAGAACGTCATGGGCATCATTGTGCTATATCCGACTGCAGAACACTACACAGAGTTCTGGCAAAGTTCTGTGAAGGCCCCTTCCGGCGAGCACGTCAGCCCCAACAACCTCATCCACCACATCTGCGCGTGTCCAAATCCAGCCGAAGTCTCGCGCCCTACACTCAAAGATGTGACTGACACGGCATTTGACGCACTCCGTTCCTTCATCGAGTCCTCCTCGGAGGTTCCCGAGCCCTTGGCCGCCGCCCGCCGCGACGCCGAGGAGTTCGGGCTCACCGTCCCCGATGAGATAACCGGCCAGCTCTTGGCCACCCTGGCGGCAACGTCCCACCACGACAAGTCCACCGGCGCGGTCGCAGTGACTCCCGCCGCGGCCGTCGCGGGACTCTACCTCTTGCGTGGCCTCGGCGACAAGGGCACTCTGACCTGCATCGACTCCGAGGCGGAGCATCAGGCCAACGCGCGCACCACCTTCCGTGACGCCGGCTTCGCTCCTTCCCGGGTGCGCTTCCTGCCCTCCCGCCCGCTCGACGTTATGGGCCGACTCGCCAACGAGTCCTACCAGCTCGTCTACGCCGAAGTCTCCCCCGTCGAGCTTCCGGCCATCCTTGCCACGGCCTGGCCCCTACTCACTCCTGGCGGCACCCTCGTCCTCGCGGACTCGCTTCTCGACGGCACCATCGCCGACGCCTCCCGCAAAGACCGTGCCACCGCTGCGGCCCGCGAAGCGGACGAAGCTGCCCGCAACCTAGAAGGTGCCCTGGTCACGCGCCTTCCCCTGGGCGCCGGTCTGACGTTGATTACCCGCCTTTAGGCGGGAAAGACGCCCGCAGCATCCTGGAGGATGCCGCGGGCGTCGATACGCTGTTGTGGTTTACACCACGTCGTTCTTGCCGACGGCCACGACGCCGCCAACGGAGATCTTGAACCGGGCCTCATCGCGAGCCCGATCGACGCCGATGATCTCGCCTTCTCGGACATAGACGTTCTTGTCCAAGATGGCGTGGCGCACCACGGCCCCCTTGCCGATGCGCACACCCGGCATGAGGACGGAACCTTCGACGGTCGCACCTTCCGCCACGTGGACGTCACCCGCCAGAACCGAATTGCGGACCGTACCACCGGAGATGATCGAACCCGGGGCCACGATCGAGGACTGCGCGATGCCGCCCTGGGTGAACTTGGCGGGCGGGAAGTTCTCATCGTCCGTCGAGTGGATCGGCCACTGGCGGTTGTACAGGTTGAACACCGGGTGGACAGAGATCAGATCCATGTGCGCCTCGTAGAAAGCGTCGATGGTACCGACGTCACGCCAGTAACCATGATCGCGCTCGGTGGAGCCGGGGACACCGTTGGAATTGAAGTCGTAGACGTGGGCCTGTTCCTTGTTGACAAAATAAGGAATGATGTCGCCGCCCATGTCGTGGTCGGAGTCATCATTTTGCTCATCCTCCAACAGCGCCTGAATGAGGGCGCCCGTGGTGAACACGTAGTTGCCCATCGAGGCGTAGGTGACATCCGGGTCATCCGGGGTCGACGGCGGGTCGGCCGGCTTCTCCAGGAACTCCGTGATGTTGCCATCCGCATCCGACTGAATGCAGCCAAAGGCCGAGGCTTCAGAGCGCGGAATGCGGATGCCCGCGACGGAACAGTCCTTACCGGAGGCGATGTGCTCCTCCACCATCTGGGAGGGATCCATGCGGTAGACGTGGTCAGCACCAAAAACGAGGACGTAATCGGGCTTCTCGTCGTAGATCAAGTTCAACGACTGGACGATCGCGTCTGCCGAGCCGGTGAACCATCGCTTGCCGCGGCGCTGCTGGGCGGGCACGGAAGCGATGTACTGCTTCACCGGGCCATGCAGGGACCACGCCATGGAGATGTGTCGGTCGAGCGAGTGCGACTTGTACTGCGTCAACACGGCAATTTTGAGGTAACCAGCGTTGACGAGGTTCGACAGAACGAAGTCGATGAGTCGGTAGGTGCCGCCGAACGGGACTGCGGGCTTAGCTCGGTCCTCCGTGAGGGGGAACAATCGCTTACCTTCGCCGCCGGCGAGAACGATAGCTAGAACATTCGGCTGAGTCTTCACATAGTCCAATCTAGGTCGTCTCGGACATTTTTGCCCGTGATGATGCCAAACCGTTTTCCACGCCGCGCGCCCCTTTACCCCCGATCCCCCCGGCATTGAGGCGCAGGCGTGGCTACGCTCGGGGGTTATGAGAGTCGGAATGTTGACCAGAGAATATCCCCCGGAGATTTACGGCGGCGCGGGAGTCCATGTCACGGAGCTCACTCGGTTCATGCGAGAGATCGTCGAAGTCGACGTTCACTGCATGGGCGCACCCCGTGACCTGCCCGGAGTCTACGTCCACGGCGTTGACCCAGCGTTGGAGGACGCGAACCCAGCGATCAAAACCTTGTCCACGGGTCTGCGGATGGCGACGGCGGCTAACAACGTCGATGTCGTCCATTCCCATACCTGGTACGCGGGCCTGGGCGGTCATTTGGCCGCCCGACTCTATGACATTCCCCACGTAGTGACGGCCCACTCTTTGGAGCCGCATCGCCCCTGGAAGAGGGAGCAGCTCGGCGGCGGCTACGAGGTGTCGTCCTGGTCGGAACGCAACGCGATGGAGTACGCGGACACGGTCATTGCGGTCTCCGCCCAGATGCGTGAGTCGATCCTCGAGGCCTACCCACGTATCGACGCCGAGAAGGTCACCGTCGTCCTCAACGGCATCGACACCGAATTGTGGCAACCGCGGCCCACCTTTGCGGAGAATCCAGAGTCCGTGCTCACCGAGTTGGGCGTGGACCCGGCTCGCCCCATCGTCGCTTTCGTGGGGCGCATCACCCGGCAGAAGGGGGTGGAGCACCTGATCAAGGCGGCAGCCCACTTCAGCGAGGATGTCCAGCTCGTGTTGTGTGCCGGAGCACCGGATACCCCGGAAATCGCTGCCCGCATCACTACCCTCGTCGAGGACCTCCAATCCCAGCGCGATGGCATCTTCTGGGTGCAGGACATGCTGGGGAAGGAGAAGATCCAGGAGATCCTGACCGCGGCCGACACGTTCGTGTGTCCGTCGATCTACGAGCCGCTGGGCATCGTCAATCTCGAGGCCATGGCCTGCGGAACCGCCGTCGTCGCCTCCGATGTGGGAGGCATCCCCGAGGTTGTCGTCGACGGGGTCACCGGCACGCTCGTGCACTACGACGAGAATGACCCTGAGACCTTCGAACGGGACTTCGCCGCGGCGGTCAACGCCATGGTGTCCGACCCGGCCCGCGCCGCCGAGTTCGGAGTAGCTGGCCGCGAGCGCGCCGTCAGTGATTTCTCCTGGGCGGCCATCGCCCGGCAAACCGTCGATATCTACGAGTCGCTGCGCTAGGAGAACCACTGACTGTGAGCATCCACTCTTACCGCCCTGAACTGCACGTTACGGCCGAGACGGGCATCCTGGACGCCCCGGCGGGAGTCCTTCTCGACGGCCCCGGGGACGGCACCTGGCATCTGTTCTACCAGTATCGCCCCACCCCCGAGGCTCCGGGCCGGTGGGCCCACGTCGTCTCCGAAGACGGACCCTTCGACTGGGAAGTATGCGACGACGTGCTCGTCCCCGTCGGCGGCGAAACGGAACTGCGGGCGGGCTCGGTGGTGGCGGCTGCTCGCGCGGGTGACGTTGACCTGTACTTCACCTCCGTCACGGCGGCCGGAACGTCGATCCAGAAAGCACAGTTGAGCGACATCGCTAACACGTGCCCGATCAGCGACGACCCGTTGGCCATCGATCCGCGGGTACTCCGCCTCGGCGATGTCGTTTCCGACCGCGACGACCGGGTACGCTTTCGTTCCCCGTGCGTGGTGCCCGACTGGGAATCCGACGAGGACCGCGATGCGGGGCACGACGGTTGGCTCATGCTGGCCGTGACCGGCGCTAAGGGTCATCCCTCTCCGGTCGTGCTTACAAGCGCCGACGGGGAGTCCTGGTCCTTCCAGGGGCCGCTGGGCTTCGATAATGATCCCGGTTTCGAAGAGTCGGCCGTTGTGGTTGGGCCGCGCATTCTGCGCCTGCGCGACGAGGTGGACGGCGAGATCTATGACATCCTCCTGGTCACGCTGGAGGCTTCGGGCCGCGATATTTCCGGTTACCTCGTGGGCACGCTGACCGGCACCAGCTTCGCCGTGAAAACCCCGTTCACGCGAGTCGATCAGGGGCATGACTTCACCCGCCCCCGCAACACCAACGTCACGCCGGGCACGGTGGCACCCGAAGACCGCTACCGGCAGTCGGTCCTGTTCGGCCTGCTCAACGGGGTGGGACGCGGGGATGAGCCCCTCACTCACGCCTCCATGTCCAACGAGGGATGGGCCAATGTCATCTCCTTGCCGCGCGTGATCACTCTTCAGGGCGGCATCCTCTTCCAAACGCCGCCACCCGGCCTGCCGGATGCCATCGCCCGCACGCATCACGCACGATCGTGGACCGGTCTGTGCGAAGTCCCCGAGGGTGCGACGGTGTCGGCACAGCTTATCGACGCCGCCGGAAACACCGCCGCAACCATCGCGCACACCGGCAGCGAGCTCGTCCTCGACCGCTCGATGAATCCGCACCACCGGAGGGATGCCCCGGCGCGAGCGCGACTCATCGAGGGAGACAGCGATTCCCTATCGATCTTCGTCGACGGCTCCTGCGTGGAAGTCTTCGCCGACGGCGGGGCGATCGCGATGTCCAGCCGCGTCTACATCGATGGCGGCTGCTCTGACATCCGGCTCACAACCTCCGGCGGCGCCGAGATCATCCGCGGCTGGCACCGCGAGCCAGTCAGCTCGCAGGAGCTTCCGGATTACGGGGAGCCTTCGCCAGGCGAGTGAGGCGGGCGCGCGCCGTGATGGTCATCGTCTCTGGCAGCGCTGCCACCCGGGAGTTGAGCTCCTCCGGCCCGATGTGACGGGCGGAGGGGCTCATTTTGATCTGGGCGGCGATGGATTCCTTGTCCAAGGTCATCGGGAATTCGATGAGTTCCGGTTCCCCCACCAGCTCGAGGTGCCCGGCGAACTGCTCGAGGAGGCGCTCAACCTTGCCCTCTTCCACTTCGATGATGCCGAGCGGGTCACGCAGCTCCGAAAGGTGCCCGCGGTCGGCGGTGAGAATGACGGCTTGGCCGCCGGGAACGAGGACGCGAGCGAACTCGGCTGCATTGCGGGGCGCGAACACGACGGTGATGACGTCGATCGAGTTATCGCGCAGCGGCAACCGCTCCCACACGTCGGCCGCCACGGAGCCGACGCGCTGGTGGCTGCGCGCTAAGTGCTTCACGGCGTGCGGCGAGACGTCGATGCCGACGCCGCGGGAGGACTCGACGTCGTCAAGCGTGTGGGACAGGTAATAGCCCGTGCCAGCGCCGACTTCGGCGATGACCGGGCGGGCGTCGATAGGCACCTCATTGTCGTCGAGGGCGTCGTGCACGCCAGCGGTGACCGCCTCGACGAAGGGGGCGAAATGCCCGCGAGAAAGGAAGGTCTCTCGGGCGAGAACCATGTCCATGCTGTCGCCGCTGTGGCGCAGGCCGCTACCGCCCGCCAGGGTCACGTACCCCTGGCGGGCAACGTCATAGGAATGGCCCGTTTCGGAGACCAGGCGGGTGAAGTCGTCTGCACCGGACAGCGGGGAGCCGTCGACGGGATCGGCGAGGACGTCGATGATGTCGGAAAGCATAGAACTCAGACTACCTGCCGGGGTAGCAGGCGATTTTACTCAGCCGCAGCGATGAGCAAGGCCCCCAGCTCGGCGGCTTCTTCCTTTGTTAATTCGACGACGAGGCGACCGCCACCGTCGGAGGGGATGCGCATAACGATCTTTCGGCTCTCCTCGACCGCTTCCATCGGTCCGTTACCGGTACGAGGCTTCATAGCTGCCATGGTGGGTGGGGCTCCTTCGTCCTAATTGAGTATCCCCATCCAGCTTAGACTTTTTCGGATCCCCGGTTGGATCGTTCCTGCGCAAGCTGCCATTCCAGGTGAGCTATGACGTCGTCGACCTGCTCGGGCCGATAGCCGCGCGGCACGATCTCAAACTGCACGTCTGTCAATTCCCCGCGCGCGATGGCGAGGCGATTGTTCTCGATTTGGCTGTGGTTGTCGACCGGTTCCAGAATTTCACCTCGCCCAAACACGCGTCCCCACAGCCAGGTGCCCAGCACCACGAGGGCCGCCAGAAGGAGGATGAGCAAAATCCAGGTGAGCATGGTGTTAAAGAATACTCGACAAAGCAGGTCGCTTATCGACGCCCGCGCGGTCCAACATCGTAGCCGCCACCACGTCCGCCATCGGAGCCAACTCCGCCAGCGGTCGGTTGCGGTGGGTGCGCACCCCCAGGTCCACCTGGGCGATTGCGCCCGCGCCGTGGGCGGCGGCGACGTCGATAAGCAGGCCCGCCTCGACGCCATAGCCGGACACGAACTCCAAGCTCCGGGCCGTACTGGCGCGGATGGCGTACTCCCCCGCGAGCGGCTGGCGGATGTGGGCGAGCTCCGGGTAGCGCAACTGCAGCAGCGGCCGGGCCGTGAGCTCGGTGACGCGGCCGCCGCCGGTGGGCTGCCCGTTGATCGAGCGTTGGTAGTCGGCCTTGACCAGGTGGATGCGCTCGTCCTGGAAAGGCTCGGTGAGGGCACGCACCATGCCGGGGCGCGGACCGACTAGGTCGGCGTCGATGAAGACGATGATCTCCCCGGTCGCGGCCGCGACTCCGCGCCACAGGGACTCCCCCTTGCCGGGGCGCGTCGGGATCTCGGGGAGGATGTCGCGCCAGTTGATCACCGTGGCGTGTTTGGCCCGCTCGGCTGTTCGGTCGGTGGAATCGGCGTCAATGACCAAGATCTCATCGGGATTGTCCTCCGCGACGGCCGCGACGACGTCAGCGATGGTGGCCTCTTCATTGAGGGCCGGGATGACCACCGAGATCCTCATGCCAAGCCCCGGACAGTGTTGAGGGGCGACATACTCCCTTGGATGGCGGCGGTCATGCGCAGGACATCGATGGTTTCAGCCACCTCGTGGACCCGGAAGGCGGCGACCCCCCGAGCGGCGGCCCAGGCAGTCGCGGCGAGGGTTCCCGCGACGCGCTCCCCCACCGGGCGATCCAGCGTCTCACCGATGAAGTCCTTGTTACTCAAGGCCATGAGAATCGGCCAGCCCGTGGCCACCAACTCGTCCACCCGGCGCAACAACTCCAGGCCGTGGAAGGTGTTCTTGCCGAAGTCATGGGTCGGATCAAGAAAGATCTGCTCCTCCGGGACGCCGCAGGCCACGGCCCGCTCGGCGAGGCGGGTGGTCTCGGCGATGACGTCGGCCACCACATCGTCGAAGTGAACACGGTGGGGCCGGGTGCGCGGGATTACGCCGCCGGTGTGCGAACAGACGTAGCCCACGCGATGCTGCCCAGCGACCTCGACGAGCTCCGGGTCGTGGCCGGCCCACGTGTCATTGACCAGTGTGGCCCCGGCGCGAATGGCGGCGTCGGCCACCTCGGCGCGCCAGGTGTCCACGGAGATGGCGATGTCAGGGTGTTGCTTGGCGACGGCCGCGATCGTCGGCACTACCCTGTCCATCTCCTCCTGGGCGTCCACTTCCGCCCCCGGGCCGGCCTTGACCCCACCAATATCGACGATGCTGGCGCCCTCGGCGATGACTCGGGCGCAGCGGTCCAGGGCAGCCTGATCCGCGAAGGTAGCCCCCTGGTCATAAAAAGAATCCGGGGTGCGGTTGACGATCGCCATGACGGCGGGCAGCTGGTTCACTCTTCGTTTTCTCGCAGGCGCCCGTCGGTCATGACGCGGTGGGCTTCGACGACGTGCGCGACGGCTTCATCAACGGAATCGGTGACGAGGAACAAGTCCACGTCTTGCTCCGAGATCAATCCCTCGGCGAGGAGGCGGCCGGTGATCCAATCGACGAGGCCTGACCAAAACTCGGTGCCTAGGAGGACGATCGGGAAGTTGGTGACTTTGCCGGTCTGCACCATGCACAGCACCTCAAAGAGCTCATCGAGGGTGCCAAACCCACCCGGCAGACAGATGAAGGCCTGCGAGTACTTCAAAAACATCGTCTTGCGAACAAAGAAGTACCGGAAGTTGAGACCGATATCCACCCAATCATTGAGGTGCTGCTCATGTGGTAACTCGATGCCCAAGCCCACCGACAGCCCGCCCGACTCGCTGGTACCCCGGTTTGCTGCCTCCATGAGGCCGGGGCCACCACCCGTAATGACCGCGTAATCGGCAGCCACGAGCTTCTCACCCAGCTCAACCCCCTTCTCATACCAAGGCTGTCCCTCAGGGATTCGGGCGGAACCAAAAACGGTCACCGCGCGCGGCAGGTTGGCCAGGGCATCAAAGCCGGTGACAAACTCGCCCTGGATCCGCAGGATGCGCCAAGGATCTGCGTGCTGCCAATCGTGGTCGGCACCAAGCTCAAGGAGGCGCTGGTCATAGGTAGACGACTGCCCACTCGCGGGGCGCAGCAGCAAGGGGCCACGCAGGAGGCGCGCTTTATGCGGATCGGGAGTGATGTTCGGGGCCATGTGAGACAACCTAACTGTTAGGGGTGGGTGAGCAGGAATCGTTCCAGCTGCTCAGCCACCCGGGTGACCTGGGCGATGGGCAGCTGCTCGTCAATCTTGTGGGCGAAACTCGGATCTCCCGGACCGAAATTAACGGCCGGAATCCCCAATTCCGCAAAGCGCGATACGTCGGTCCAGCCATACTTCGCCTTCACGGTGCCGCCGACAGCATTGATGAGGGCGGCTGCCGCCGGGTGATGCAGACCCGGGAGGGCGCCTAAGACGAGGTCGTCTACCTCCAGGGTGAAGTTCTCATCCAGCTGGAGCACCTCCGCCAGGTGATCCTGCGCCTGCTGGCCGTCGCGGTCGGGGGCGAAACGGAAGTTAACAAACATCTCCGCCTGGTCCGGAATAGTGTTCGTGGCCACGAAAGACTCTAGCTTCACCACATTGATGCCCTCCCGGTAGACGCAGCCATCGATGTCAACGCTGCGGGGCACATATTCAGCGATGCGCCGGATGACCTCCCCGAGGCGATGCGCGGCGTTATGACCGAGCCAACTGCGGGCGGAATGTGCGCGCACGCCATGAGCCGTGACCTTGACCCGCAGAGAACCCTGACAACCAGCCTCGATGACGGCCCCCGAAGGCTCGCCCAACAAGGCTAGATCCCCTTCGAGCCACTCGGGATCAGACTCGGCCAAGTGGCCGAGACCGTTGAAGCGACCATCTACTTCTTCACATTCATAAGCAATGACAGTGAGGTCGTGGGCACTGCTCGCCGCCAAATTGGCGAAACAATGGAGATAGACCGCCAGTCCGGACTTCATATCGACGGTGCCGCACCCAAACATCGTCTCGCCTTCCAGGCGGTGAGGAACGTTGCCGGCCAGGGGGACGGTGTCCAAGTGTCCAGCGAGGATGACTCGGGACCCGCAGCCGCGATTGGTGCGGGCGGCGACGGTGTTGCCGCGGCGGATGACTTCGACGTCGATAAGCTCGCGGAGCGCCTGTTCCACCGCATCGGCGATTACCTCCTCCTGATGAGAAGGGCTGGGAATATCGACCAGCGCCGCGGTCAGGGCAACGGGGTCAGCAGAAAGATCGAGTCGGTGCACCCGATCTAGCGTACCGGCCCACACCAAAGGTGTCCCGAGCGAGGCGGAGCCTTAGAATTGGCAGTATGATGACTCAGGGCGCCACCGCCATTGGTATTGCCAACATCGCTATGGACGGCACCATCCTCGATACGTGGTATCCCGAACCAGAACTCGTCCCTGGCACTGGCCTCGTCTCCGGCACGGAACGCCTCGGCGCGCGCGACCTGCCCGACAGCCTGCTTAAACTCGTTCTCCTCGATGAAGACCGCATGGTCGAACAAGTCGCCGTCCGCACCACCATCGCGGACCTCCAGGCCTCTCCTATCGACGCACACGACGTCTACCTGCGCCTTCACCTGCTCTCGCACCGGCTGGTCCGCCCCCTCGAACTCAACATGGACGGCTCCCTCCGCCGCCTATCCACCGTCGTGTGGACCAACAAAGGCCCCTGCACCCCTGGCAACTTCGAGTTCGTCCGCACAGCCCTGCGCAGCCGCGGACTTATCCACGTCTACGGCATCGAAAAGCTACCCCGCATGGTCGACTACGTCGTACCGACGGGAGTCAATATCGCCGAAGCCGAACGAGTCCGTCTCGGGGCATACCTCGCCCCAGGAACCCGCGTCCTGCGCGAAGGCTACGTTTCCTTCAACTCCGGCTCGCTCGGAGCCGCCCGCATCGAAGGACGCATGTCCTCCTCCACCGTCGTCGGAGAAGGCACAGACGTCGGGCTATCGGCGACGATCATGGCGCGGCGACGATCCGACGGCCTCCGCGATCCCATCACCCTCGGCGCCAACTGCCGGCTCGGCGTCTCCTCCGGAGTAGTCGGCCTCACCATCGGCGACAACTGCACGATCGGCGCCAACATCGTCCTTGAACCCGACACCCAGATTTTCGACGCCGACGCCGGACACCACATTCCTGCCTCCGCCCTCAACGGCCGCTCCGGCTGGACGGTGCGCATGGAGGTCGGCCACCCCGAACCGGTCCTGCGACGCACGTGGTAGGAGACTGGTTGATTCTGCTTGCTGGGGCGAGGACTAGCCTCATTAAGTATGACGACTCAGGAACAAGGTCCGACTGCCGGGCCTGGGACTCACCAGCCCACCCCTAGCGCAGGGACCAAGCCGGGAACGGGGCTCGGCACCGGCCTCAAGACCCGCCACCTCACCATGATGGGCCTCGGCTCCGCGATCGGCGCGGGCCTCTTCCTCGGCACCGGCGTGGGCATCGAAGCGGCCGGACCAGCCATTCTCCTCGCCTACATCGCCGCCGGCGCCATCGTGGTCTTGGTCATGGAAATGCTCGGCGAAATGGCCGCCGCACGCCCCTCTTCCGGCTCCTTCTCCACCTACGGAAAGAACGCATTCGGCCACTGGGCCGGATTCACCCTCGGTTGGCTCTACTGGTTCATGCTCATCATGGTGATGGGCGCCGAAATGACCGGGGCGGCCGCCATCCTCGGCGCCTGGTTCGGCGTCGACCCCTGGATCCCCGCACTCATCGCCGTCGTGTTCTTCGCAGTAGTGAATTTCGCGCAAGTACGCGGATTCGGCGAGTTCGAGTTTTGGTTCGCATTCATCAAGGTTGCGGTGATCATCGGCTTCCTGATCATTGGTATTGGCCTTATCTTTGGCTTGCTGCCGGGCACGACTTTCATTGGCACGACCCACTTCATCGGCGAGCACGGCTTCATGCCAAACGGGTGGTCTGGCATGGCTGCCGGCCTTCTCGCCGTCGCGTTCGCCTTCGGCGGCATCGAACTTGTCACCATCGCAGCAGCGGAGTCGGAGAACCCGCAATCTTCGATCGCCACGGCGGTACGAGCGGTCATCTGGCGCATCTCCGTCTTCTACCTCGGCGCAGTACTCGTCATCACTTTCCTCGTGCCTTACCAGCAGCTCGGCAGCGCCCAAACGGCCGCCGAATCCCCCTTCACCGCCGTGCTTTCCCTGGCACACTTGCCCGGAGTCGTCGGATTCATGGAGGGCGTCATCGTGCTGGCACTGCTATCCGCCTTTAACGCTCAGATCTACGCCACCTCCCGCCTCGTGCACAGCCTCGCCCTCGACGGCGATGCCCCCGCAATCTTCGCCGTGACCAACCGTGAGAACGTGCCAATCAATGCCGTCGTGTTGTCCATGGTGTTCGCCTTCGCCTCAGTCGGCCTGCAGTACTGGAACCCCGAAGGCCTACTGACCTTCCTCCTCAACGCCGTCGGCGGCTGCCTCATCGTCATCTGGATCATGATCACTGCCTCGTACCTCAAACTGCATCCCGAGCTTGAAGCAAACGGAGAGATCTCCACAGTCCGCATGTGGGGATGGCCGTGGCTCGGATGGGCAACAATGGCCGCACTCTTGGGTCTCGTGGCACTCATGCTCTTCGACGCCACTGCCCGTTCCCAGGTCTTCGCCGTTGTGATCGTTGTCGCAGTACTCATTGGCCTCTCCGCAATCACGAATCTGTGGCATCGTCGGGTATCGTCTCGTCCATGACTTCAGCCACCGCGCGCGGACTAGCTACCATTACGCACGACGGAACCGTCCTTGACGTCTGGTTCCCCGCCCCTGCTTTGGCGGATGATCCGCTCACCACCGGCACCGAACGTCTGACGGAGACGCCACAACAGTTCGCCAGCCTCGTTGGCCCGGACGAAGACCGGGGGGTCGCGCGCGTCGCAGTCCATACTTCCATTGCCTCGCTTGACGACGCCCCAGTCGACGCCTACGACGTCTACCTCCGCCTCCACCTTCTCTCCCACCGCCTCGTGCGCCCACACGGGATGAATATGGACGGCGTGTTCGACCTGCTGGCTAACGTAGTGTGGACCAACTATGGCCCCTGTGAGGTGTCTGACTTCCAAATGGTGCGTGGGCGTCTCAACGCTCACGGCCCGGTGACCGTCTACTCGGTGGACAAGTTCCCCCGCATGGTTGACTACGTCGTCCCGGAAGGGGTCCGCATCGCGGATGCCGACCGCGTTCGACTCGGCGCATACCTCTCCCCCGGTACGACGGTAATGCACGAGGGCTTCGTCAACTACAACGCTGGCACACTGGGCACCTCCATGGTGGAGGGCCGAATTTCGGCCGGTGTCGTCGTCGGTGACGGCAGCGACATCGGTGGCGGCGCTTCGATTATGGGCACGCTGTCCGGCGGCGGCAAGGAAGTGATTTCCATCGGCGAAAGGTGCCTGCTGGGTGCCAACTCCGGAGTGGGTATTTCGCTTGGCGACGATTGTGTGGTCGAAGCCGGCCTTTACGTCACTGCCGGTACCAAGCTCTCGGTGTTTGGCGCTGTAGCTGTCGCAGCCGGGGTCGATGACGGAACCCGCGTCAAGGCCGCTGAACTGTCCGGGGTGGATAGCATTCTGTTCCGCCGTAACTCGATCAATGGCGCAGTCGAGGCCACTCCGCACGCAAAGGCCCAGGGCATCGAGCTCAACTCGGTCTTGCATAACAACTAGGCGCTCTTAGGCTCGTCGGGATACAACAGCTCGTCCCAAATATCGTCTTCTGTTAGCCCGCCCGAATTGTCGGGTGGGTTTTTCCATGAGTCGGCCGCGCCGGGTGACATGGGCGGGCCCACGTCTCCCTCGGATGGATCCTTCTCCTGGAACTTGTGCGGATTGAGACCTGTTTCGTGTGCCCTATTTCGGGCTCTGATTCTCGCTCCGGCTGAATGCTCTTGCAATTCAGTCTCGTTGAATTGGAGCTCTTCACTACCCGCGGGTTTCCAGGCAGCTCTCCCGGTTGCTTTGTCCCTGGTCATATGGCCCATTCCTCTGGCGCCGTCCCGGTTGTCGTTGTTATCCGCATGGTGGCTGGGACAAGCGAGAGTCAAATTCTCTAAGTCGGTCATCCCGCCGTGGATCCAGGCCTGAATGTGGTGGACGTGGGAGTAAATGGCGGCTCCGGAACAGCTCCCGCAGGCGCATAGACCTTCAAGTGCGAAGAGTGCCAGGCGTTGGTACAGGGTGGCTGTTCGCGCTGTGCGTCCAACTGCCAGTGGCTTGCCTTTGGTGTCGTGCAGCATTCCTAGGTCGAATGCTGCGGCTCCGAGCTTCAGGATGTCGAACGGAGTCAAAAGGTCCCCTGTGTTGGAGAGGAACACCGAGTTAGAGCTCATGTTCTTAACGTCGTCGGTGGTCATGCTCACCACAACTGAGCCGACACCTTGACGGTTAATCTTGCTCTCGTCCGCCAAGTGGGTTTTCAGAATAGCTTCGAGCTGGTCGACTGCTCTCACTGAGCGGCGACGTTTGTCTTCCCCTTCCGGAACAGTGGTGTTGGCTCCGGGGCGCAGTCCGGGAGCTAGGGCGGCCTTGAGCATCGCTGCAAGTGAAGCAGGCAGGCTGGCAACTACGCGGACATTGCCGTCTTCTTCCGGCTCCCCGATGCTGAGAAAGCGACGCTTGTAGCCCGCGAAAGGATCCTTGGTGCCATCCGTCCGGCGTGCCGCTGCGTTGGCGTTCTTGACCTGCCTGCGTAACCAAATGCGAAGATCTTCTGGGGTTCGCTTCTCCGCCTGCTCCAGAGATTGTTCGTGGAGGACTGATTTGCTGGGGCGAGAGCGCTCGCCGAGATTCCGCAATTCTTGAGAGATGATGCGTTGTTTCTCAGCCGCGACTTCCTGGGCCTTCTTACGGGCACGCTCTTGAGCTTCACGGTCGCGTCGGTGGCGCGCCTCCGCTTCTTTGCGGGCGGCCTCTTCCCGGCGCCGACGTTCCTCTGCAGAATCTGCCTCCGCCCCATCCTCCGGAGAGGATGGCGCGGCAGATGGCATGGGCGCAGCGGGCACCGGCTCGGCAACTGGGGTGGTGAACAGGTTTTCCCCGCGTGCCAGTCGGTCTACGGCTTCCCGATATGAAATTCCCAAGGTCTTGGTGAGGTATTCGACGGACCTAGTCGATCCAACAAGACGTCCGGCATTGGATCGCTCAGCAATCCACGCAAATGCCGCGTCGGCGGTGGATTTGGCGCCAGTAATGGACTCGAGCTTGACCATGCCTTCCCGCACAGCTTCGAAGTCAAGCGAAGAGGGATCCGACATGACAGAGGCTAATTGCGCCATGGCAGAGACAGCCTGGTCAACCAGTGCGTCAATGTGGTGCTTTGTCGACATCTTCCCCTCCAATCCCCCCGATTTCATCGCTTACACTTTCGACAATAACACCGTTCCAAGCGCAGTCAAGGCCAATGGCCGAATAGTTGTTCGATCACCCCCAAACGTGTTAGAACTTTTACTCTATGCCCATTTTTCCGATGATGTTGTAAACTATCCTTGACATGCACCTTAGGAAGAAGGATTCAGCATGTAGTCAACATAGTCGACCAGGAGGTACATGGCCTTCCAAAAATTGCCCTCGTGACCCCTCTACCGCAACCACCCACTCAGGAGCTCGACACCATGAGCGATCAAGACCAGCAGAACATGGTCCGCAAGTACCGCCGCTGGCACGAGCTAAGCCAGGCGGAACTGGCCGAGAAGGTCGGAGTATCACGACAGACCATCGCCAACATTGAGCGGGGTAACTACTCTCCCTCAGTCCACCTCGCACTTTCCATCTGCAAAGTGCTCAACCACACCGTCGAAGAAATCTTCGGCGAAGAACAGGAAGGCAAATAGCGTGAGCTATTCAGACGACATCATTGCCCAAGCGGACGCATCCGTCGATGACGAATTCGAACGGCAGATGCTGCACAAATCATCGACTGTCACTGTGAAATGGATGTCTTGGGCAATCCTTGTCACCGCGGCAATGTTGGCTTGGGTCCTCGACGGGCTTGACACACTATGGACAGCCCTCATCTTTCCTGCGCCCCTCGTCGCATCATGGATTGGCTTGGCGTGGCTCCGCAAGTCGGTGCCTGCACCGCGACCTGTTCCCCTTTCCCGAATCGACTGGATAGCACTCATCTTTATCATCGTTATTTGGCTGGCCGGCATTGCCGTTAAGGGGTTTGGATCTTCTTTGGCTTTCACCGTAGGTGCCGCCGTTGGGGCAATCCTCGGCCTGCTCGCGGCAGTTTTCCTTGCCTCTCGCATCCCAGCACGCCAGCGGAGGAAGGATATTCAGCGTCTGAACGACGATGCAGAGGCGGAAGATACCTAAGCTTGAGCTACCGGTTCCTGCTCAACCACGATTTCTGCCTTCTTACTGGAGCCCCTGAACGCCCACAGTTTGTTAATCATAAAATTCACCGGCATTGCCACAATGATGGAGATTGCGGAGGCCCAGTAGAACTTGGTTCGCAGGCCCGTGGAGTCGTCGAAGATGTCAACGGGCAGAGTGAGGGGCGAGGTTGGGTTCATCAGCAGAGTCAGGACGATCTGGCTGACCACAAACGCGCCAATTCCGGTCAATAGGAAGGGGAAGAATCCACGCCACCAACTGCGGCGAGGATAGCCCCGGAAGGTCCAACTGCGGTTCAGCTGGTAGTTCCAGGTGTTGGCCACGAGGAAGGCGATCGTGGCGAAGACGTGGTACCAGCGAATGTGGAAGCTTGATCCCAGCAGGTTGAGAAACGCATCGTGTTCGGAGATGCCCCAGCCCCAGCCGCTGATCTTCTTGGTCAGGTAGACCACGAGCAGGTTGACCACAGTGCCCGAGCCGCCGACGATCCCGAACATGATGAATTGTCGGAACGTAGTGGAAAACCGTTCGCTCAAACCGCTTCGCTCCGCCATTACGGCCCTACCCTCGCTTCTTACCGGATATTAACCACTCAATCCTACTGGTGGAAGCGGAAAATAACTAAGAAAGGCACGTTGCTCACCAGAAATTGGGTCCTCAAAGCGAAGTTCGGATGCTCGAAGATGGAGTGGGGTCGAGAAATCGTACAGGGACAGGCCTTGGTCGACGGGATAGGTGTCGTCGCCGATGATCGGACATCCAAGGTGGTTCAGCACCGCCCGAATCTGATGGGTGTGCCCCGTGAGAGGTTCAACTTCAACAAGCCCCGAACCAAGCTCCGAAGCAACCGACCGAACTATCGTCCGCGTGGGCACTCCCTGACCATCCGACACCACTTCCACGGCTCGCCTCCCCGGCACTTTCAAGAGATCAACCCGCACCTCAATCTCGCTACCAAAGTCCACGGAACTAGATACCCGTGCGTGATAGGTCTTTCGCACTTGCCCGGCCTGGAACATCCGTTGGTACAACCCTCGGGTCTTTGCTCGTCGTGAGCACAGGAGAACTCCGCTGGTCAGCCGGTCTAGGCGATGAAGGGGAACAATGTCATCCGAGTCGTACATCAACCGAAGTCGCGTTTGAACGGTTTCGCGGATGATGCGTCCGTTGCTCGTTGAGGGGAGAAATCCGGGCTTGTCCACCACGATGAGGTCCGGGTTCTCCCACAGGACCCGCAGATCAAATGGAATATCCGGTTCTGGCGGGACGACGGGGTGGAACCAGACGGGCTGTGGGCACTCGAGCAAGGTCCCGGGCACCAGCTTCTCACCGAAGGTGAAGGGTGAGTCCCCCGCCGAGCCGGCCCAGAATTCTGGCGAGGTAGGGACGATGCCTCGGAGAACCACTCGCTGAGGCGAGATGCCCTCCCGCGCCGATATCGGGGCCCGCGACTGTGAGCCCAAACTCAGGCACCTAGCCTTAGGCTGCCAGCCGGGCGACGGCGGCGTCGATACGCTCATCGGTGCCGGTGAGGGCGACGCGAACGTAGTGTTGCCCGGCGGGTCCGTAGAAGTCGCCGGGTGCGACGAGGATCCCGCGTGACGCGAACCAGTCGACGGTGGCGCGACAGTCCTCTCCCCTAGTAGCCCATAAATACAATCCAGCAGAGGAATCGGCGATCTCAAAGCCTGCGGACAGCAGGGCTCGCATGAGTTTTGCCCGCCGCGAAGCGTAGCGGTTTTTCTGGGCTGCTTCTTGGTCGTCGTCGGCTAGGGCGGCGACCATGGCAGATTGGATGGGCCCGGGCACCATGAGGCCCATGTGCTTGCGCACGGAGAGGAGTTCGGCGATGAGCTCGCTGTCGCCCGCGAGGTATCCCGCGCGGTAGGACGCCAGGTTAGAGGTCTTGGATAGCGAGTGAATGGCCAACAGGCCGGTGTGGTTTCCATCGCAGACGCGTGGGTCGAGGATCGAGACTGGCTCGTCCTCATCATCCCAGCCCAGACCTAAGTAGCACTCATCGGAGGCGACGATGACGCCGCGCTCTTGCGCCCAGGACACCACTTTACGCAGGTGGTCAACCCCGAGGACTTTACCAGTGGGGTTAGAAGGCGAGTTGAGGAACAGCAGCGCGGGAGTCTCCGGCCCCAAAGCAACGAGCGAATCTGCCCGCAGAACTCGATTGGCCGCAACCAAGGCGGCAACCTCATAAGTCGGGTAGGCGACTTCGGGGATGACGACCAGTGAGTCGCGGATGCCCAGCAAGGTAGGAAGCCACGCGATGGCTTCCTTAGTCCCCACGACCGGAAGGACGGAGGTTGTAGTCAGCCCGGTCATCCCATAGCGGCGTTCCAACGCCGAAACAATCGCTGAGCGTAGTTCCTCGGTGCCGGCGGTTTGCGGGTAGCCGGGTTCGGCTGCGGCATCCATGAGTGCTAGCTGGATCCCCGGGGCGACTGGGTCGACGGGGGTACCCACGGAAAGGTTGACGATGCCGTCTGGGTGCTCGGATGCCCGCTGTTTGGCGTCCGCGAGGGTGTCCCAGGGGAAGTCGGGCAGACGGGTTCCCAGCGGGGTGCGAGCCACGTTTTACTCCTGGTTCTGCGGGGGAAGAGCGGCGATCATGGGGACGTCGAAGTCCTGCGGGCCGAGCTTGGCGGCGCCGCCTGGGGAACCGAGGTCGTCGAAAAACGCGGCATTGGCATCGTTGTATTCGAGCCACTCATCGGGGACGTCGTCTTCATAAAAGATGGCCTCCACCGGGCAGGCAGGCTCACAGGCACCGCAGTCGACGCACTCGTCGGGGTGGATGTAGAGCATCCGTTTGCCTTCGTAGATGCAGTCCACGGGGCACTCTTCAACACAAGCGCGGTCGAGAACGTCGACGCAAGGTTGCGCAATGGTGTATGTCATCTCTTTTGCAAACTCCTGGGCTTTAGCGAAAATCTTCCCCCAGTATGTCACTTTCCTCGTATCAGAGGCCAAATACCTCCGGCGATCCCGGCGCCGAGCAGGGCGACGCTGCGGATGCTGCTGATGACGAGTTGGTCTCCGGTGACTCCGCCGCCGAGCATGAGACCGAAAAATCCCAAGCACCAGACCACCAGGGGGATGAGTGCCACGGCGGGGGTGGAGCTCCAGAGGCGGGCGGTGCGGGTGAGCACGATGTTGAATAGAAACGCGATGGCGATGGTGTAGGGGAACGCGACTTTCGCGCCGCCGGGCAGGCTAATCCACGTGCCGAGGTAGACAATTTCTAGCAGCACCGAGACAAGGGCGCCGACTGATAGCCACACGAGTCCGAAGATGACTTCACCCCGCGAGAAGTCGGTGCGGATGATACGTTCGTTCATCCTTGCCACTCGCGATCGAGGCCGTCGAGGAGCCCCGGCCCGTCGATAGTTCCGGCACCAAGCTGGTAATACTCTTGCCGCAGGATGGGTTGGGCGTGCAGGTTGGACAGGGCGAACACGGGGTCGGGTCCGACGGCCCAGGCGGCCTGGGGGTTGGTGTGTGAGACGTAGCCGTCGGCAATCCACACCTGGGTGGCGTGGGCGCGCATGGATTCGCGTTTGGCGTGGAGGTCGGAGCTGTCGAGCTCGACCACTAAGTCATGCTTATCGACGCCCTGGTTCTCCGGGTAAGCAGTATCCGGCCGGGTCCAGCCCGTGGGGATCTCTTCGATGCGGTCAATCCCCGCCGCTGTCGCGGCGAGGGAGTTGACCACCCACAACAGGCGTGGCACGGCCACGCGAGCGGCCGCCGCGTGGGTGATGTCGTGGGCGTGGATGTGGTCAGGGTGGCCATACCCGCCATCGGGACCGTAGGTGATGACGAGGTGTGGGCGAATGTCATCGAATACTTCGGCAAGCAGGTCAACCGCGAGAGAACCGGAGTTCACGAAGGCGCGCAGGTTAGCGTGCGCGGGGCTGCCCACCATGCCGGAATCGCGGAAGCGACCGGCCCCGCCGAGATAGATGCCGCGTACGCCGAGGATGGACAGGGAGGCCGCCAATTCGGCTGTCCGGAATCCACCCAGCTGATCCGACTCCGAGGCCACCAATCTGGCCCAGGTGGGTCCGATGACCTCGCCTTCCTCACCCAGCGTGCAGGTGACTACAGTGACGTCGGCGCCGCGTCGCGCCAGTTGAAACAGTGCACCGCCGGTGGAAATGGCTTCATCGTCGGGGTGGGCGTGGACGGCAACTACACGAAAACCCACCAGGTCACGGGAGCTCACAATTTCCTCCAGCTTGGGACCGTCGAGAGCGCATCAGTCAAGGTCCAGTTATTGAGATCAGGGTCGGGGCCAACGATACCCTCGCCGAGTACTTGCATTCGGGTGTCCCCCAACAGCGGGATCGTCAGGTGCTCACGCTCGTTGATGAGCCTAAACACCTCAGCGGCATCCTCGGGAGCGACCATGCCGGACAGCACGTCCCTGGCTAAGGCGTCACTCTCCGGGGTGCAGTAGGCGCTGAGGTTGGCGGCGCGCGGGGAGGAAGGCGCTTCGGGGCAGAGCCACTCCCCTGCTAGACCCGTGGAACTCCCACCGGTGTTCTCCCAAGTGATTACTGCATCGACTCGCCCGCGGGGCAGCAAGATCCCCGTGATCTCCGGGAGATCGGTGGAGATAACCTGCGCCTTCACGCCGCGGGCAGCGAGCAGCTCGACGATGGCGCGGGAGGCGGCGGCCGAGGCGTCGTCACCAACGTTGACCCCCAGCCGGAGGGGCTCCTCGGCGGTCAATGACTGCAGCACCGTGGGAGTAAAAGATGGATCAGCCGCAGGCTGATTCGCGGGGACGCGCAGGTTGGAGGACCGTCCGGCGGCGATGCGGGCGATGAGGGGGACGTCGATAAGCGAACGCAGTTCCTCGCGGGCAGCGACGCTACCAAGCATTGTTGACGTGGTGGACAGGCTCAACCGGAGCTCGCGCTGCAGTTCAACCGTGCGGACCTGGGTGCCCACCATGATGGAGTAGGCGTCGACGGAGGTCTCAGCGGGGTAAGTATCCAGAAAACCTATTTGTCCGCTGCGGAGCTGCTCAGCGCCCTGAGTCACCGATCGCACCTCCCGGAAGTTGACCAGGTCGATGCTGGCGGGATTCGCGCCCCAGAAACGATCATTGCGGTTGATAGTGATGATGCCGCGGGAGCGATCGACGCTGCGGATCATGTACCGCCCAGCGGAGGCGGGGATGGTGTCCGCCAGCGCTCGTTCGAAGTCGGAGGCATCGGACTGCAGCAGGTGGCTGGGTAAAAAGTGGGCAAACAGCTCCTGCCATTCGGCCACCTTTGTCCCCAGGTCAACGTCGATTGTTCGACCATCGGCGGAGACCCGCATGCCCGTGATGGCCTGGTAGCCAGCGGGATCGACGACGGCCGGAGTATCACTCATGCCGTGCCACATGTAGCGGAAATCGGCGCCCGTGATCGGTGTGCCGTCCGACCACTGCGCCCCCGGAGCGATGACATAACGCAGCGATTGAGCCACGCCTTCTCGCTCCGAAGGAACCTCTTCCGCGGAGCTTAGAACGTCTGCGTCCATGACTCCATCGCGGAAGGCACTCGGCAGGACGAGGCTGGCCAGGGATTCCACGAAAGAGGATTTGTCCGAGATCAGGTGCGGGTTGAGTCCGCTGTGCAGCGGATCCACGCCAACATCAATAATCGCCTCCGCCCGAGTGGGAGTAGCCGGAGCACTAGAAGTTGCCGAGGGCTCTGGCGTCGGCGTCGGCTCCTCCACCGGTGGCGGGCCAGGGTTGGCGACACAGGAACTCAGCACCGCCGCGCAGGCAACACTTAGGAGGATTCGGCTTTTCACCCTGCCAATTATGCCTTGGCGACAGGCGTGGACCCAGTTCGCAGCGCCGGGGCGAGGAAGGCAACCAGCACTCCAATGACGATGAGCAGGCCGAATGCCCACCGCAGGCTCAGCCCAGTCGAGATGGCACCGATGAGCGGGCTCGTACCCAAAAAGCCCAGGCGCATGAGCCAACCCACGGCGGTGACGCCGGCACCTTGGGATAGCCCCGGGATGCGGGCGGCCGCGGCAAAGGCGCTGGGCACGAGGGTGGCGCAGCCGAAGCCCGCGAACGCCAGACCCAGGAACAGCAGCTCGGGGCCGGTGGCGAGGACAACCAAGACGCCGCCGATACCGATGAGCACGCCGCCGTTGCGGGCGATGGCGACGGTCCCGTAGCGATTAATCAGCAGATCTCCGGTGAAACGTCCGATGCACTGCGCAGCCAACATGACTGTGAAGGCCAACCCGGCGGCCTCGAGCGAGCCGCCCGCCAGCTCCACGGACGCCAGCCCGGACCAGTTGTTGGCCAAGTCCTCCATCATCGTGCCCGACAGCGCCACCAGGGCAATCGGCAGCACCACCATGAGCGATGCCCACACTCGCTTATCGACGCCGCCGTCCCCCTCGTAGCTGTCGTCCATCGTCGGGGCCGGCACAGGGCCGGTGAGCCACGTAGCCAACAGTGCAAACAGCGTCACGACGACCGCGACAATCCCCAGGTGGACCCGAATGTCCAAGCCCGCCACGGCTGCGGCGGTGCCCGCCGCACCACCTGCCACCGCGCCCAAGGACCAAAAGGCATGAAGGGAGGAAATGATGGACTTACCCAGCCGATCCTGAACGCGCACGCCTGCGACGTTCTGCGAGACATCCACCACCGCGTCCATGAGACCAAAGCAGGCAAAGACCAACGCCAGGGGCCAGGCGGAGGGGATCCAGCCGATCGCCGCTACCAACAACGCCAAAATGGCGGTGCCGTAGAAGACAACCTTGCGCGGCCCGAACCGATTCACAGCCCACGATGGCAACACGGTGGAACCGAGGGAACCGACGGCGACGGCAGCGACGAGGAGGCCGAAAGCGAGATCGCTGAGCCCCCACTGAGTCTTAATCGTCGGGTACCACGGCAAAACGGAAGCGAAAACAGCTCCGTTGGTGGCAAACATAATTCCCACGCCGGAAACTCGCCTAAGTCGTTGGCTCATGCGGCCCATGCTTCCACAGCGCCCCCTTTTCTCTCACACCGCGCAGATCAGCGGAGCCTTCACAAACTGGGAAAGGTTTCAACCCCTTTCCCGTTCAATGCCTTGCCAACCTGCTAAAGAGAACGTCGTCGCCGGACAAAATGTGGGACATTCAGGAAGCCCAGCCGCCGTGGGAAGGTGGGAGAAATCACGGCGGCGTGAGCCGGGGGCTTCTGGGGGTAACAATTCTTTGGCAACTTGCTGCGAAACTCCTGTGAAAGGTGGGAGAATTTCCAGGTCGCCCGAAATCTCACCAAAGGAAATCAATGCGCCGCCTGCTCACGCTCCCCTTCGCTTTGTCCGCCATGTTCGTCCTCACGGCCTGCGGTGGCGGAGAGCCCACGCCAGTCACAGAGACGGTCACCTCCGTAAAGGTGTCAACGCAGAAGGTCACGGTCACCAAATCCGTGGTGGTGGAGCCCGAACCGGAACCTGCACCCGAACCGGAGCCTGTTGTCGCTCCCGTGGAAGCAGAGGTGAACACCGTCCCGCAAGGCTTCGCCTCCATCCCCGAACCTGCCCGAGCCGTGGCTCCCGCTGCCGCCTACTACAAGAACTGCTCCGCAGCACGCGCTGCCGGTGCCGCCCCGGTGTACGCGGGCAGCCCCGGATACGGCAAGCACCTCGACCGGGACGGCGATGGCGTCGGGTGCGAGTAGCTGCTCTCTGGGCCACTCAGGCTGTTCTACCTGAGTAGCCCTGCGGGTTAAGCCACACACGTAGCCGATCCGTGACGCTCAAAAGGAGAGTTTTCCCGGGAGCCCTCGATCGAAAAATGTCGAAGAACCATGCCGGCGCGGTGTCGATGAAGCACCCGGTGAAGGGGATCATTGGTTCTCTACATCACGACAGAGCCACGACAGAGCCGCGCCGGTGTCGAGACGAAATCAAGACACCGGCGCGGCTGTTGGTCGAGCGCTACTACTTATTCAGCTGCTTCTCACGGGAGCGAGCACGGGCACGCTCCGTGGCGTTGAGGTTGAGCTTGCGCACCCGCAGGATGTCCGGGGTGACCTCGACGCACTCGTCTTGGCCGCAGAACTCCATGGCCTCATCCAAGGACAGGGTGTGTGCCTTCGCCAGCGTGACGGTGGTGTCGGCGGAAGCTGCACGCATGTTGGTGAGCTTCTTCTCCTTGGTGATGTTGACGTCCATGTCCTCTTCGCGGTTGTTCGCGCCGACGACCATGCCTTCGTAGGCCTCAGTGCCGGGCTCGACGAAGAAGGAGCCGCGATCTGCCAGGTTCTGGAGGGCATAAGTGGTGATCTGGCCCGAACGGTCGGCAACGAGGGAGCCGGAGTTGCGGCCCTTGATCTCGCCGGCCCAGGGGCGCATCTCGATGGCGTAGCTGTTGGCGATGCCGGTGCCGCGGGTCTCGGTCATGAAGGTGGTACGGAAACCGATGAGGCCACGGGCGGGAACGTCGAACTCCATGCGGACCCACTCGCCAGCGCCGGTGTCCATACCGGTCATCTGGCCCTTGCGGGCTGCCATGAGCTGGGTGACCGCACCCTGGTGCTCCCCGGGGACGTCGATAACCATGTGCTCGTAGGGCTCGTGGACGGTGCCGTCGATGACCTGGGTAACCACCTGCGGCTTGCCCACGGTCAGCTCGAAGCCCTCGCGGCGCATCGTCTCCACCAGGATGGACAAAGCCATCTCACCGCGGCCCTGCACCTCCCAGGTATCGGGGCGCTCGGTCGGCAGCACGCGCAGGGAGACGTTACCGATGAGCTCGTTGTCCAGGCGGGACTTGAGGACACGGGCGGTGAGCTTGTCGCCGCCACCGCGGCCGGCCAGCGGGGAGGTGTTGACACCGATAGTCATGGAGATGGCCGGCTCGTCGACGGTGATACGCGGGAGAGCAACCGGGTTCTCGGGATCGGCGAGAGTATCACCGATCATGATCTCGTCGATGCCGGAAATAGCGGCGATGTCACCGGCGATAACCTCGTCGGTGGGCTGTCGGGACACACCGACGGTGCGGAGCAGCTCGGCGATCTTGACGGTCTTGAAGTGCTCGTTGCCCTCGTCATCGTAGTGAATCCAAGAGACCTGCTGGCCCTTGTGCAGCTTGCCGGCGTGGATACGCACGAGGCCGATACGACCTAGGAAGGAGGAGGAGTCCAGGTTGGTGACGTGGGCCTGCAGCGGAGCGTCGAGCTCTGCGGAGGGCTCCGGGAGGACTTCGTAGATGACGTCGAACAGGGCCTGGAGGTTCTCGGCGTCGGGGACATTGCCATCGCCGGGGTTTTCGGTGGAGGCCTTGCCCTCACGGCCGGAGGCATAGAGGACCGGCAGGTCCAGCAGGGACTCGGCAGCCTGGGCGGCCTCCGGATCTTCGAGGTTGGCGGCGAGTTCGAGCAGGAGGTCCTGAGAATCGCTGACAACCTCTTCGATGCGCGCATCGGGTCGGTCAGTCTTATTCACGAGGATGATGACGGGCATCTTGGCGGCCAGCGCCTTGCCCAAAACAAAGCGGGTCTGCGGGAGCGGGCCTTCGGAAGCGTCAACGAGCAGGACGACGCCGTCGACCATGGACAGTGCGCGCTCCACCTCGCCACCGAAGTCGGCGTGGCCCGGGGTGTCGATGACGTTAATGATCAGGTCATTGCCGTCCTTGCCCTGGCCTTGACGGCGGATAGCCGTGTTCTTGGCCAGGATGGTGATGCCCTTTTCGCGTTCCAGATCTCCGGAGTCCATGACGCGGTCGGTGACTTCGCCGTGATCGCCGAAAACGCCGGACTGCTCCAGCATGGCGTTAACGAGGGTGGTCTTGCCGTGGTCAACGTGCGCGACGATGGCGACGTTACGGAACTCAGGGTGGGACACGAGTGGGCTGCTCCTAGCGGATGTTGATCGGGCCAATCGAGGCCGCGATGGTGAACAGCCCATAAGACTACTCGCGATTGGCCAGACCTGCACTATCGGAGAGCTGGGAGTGTGACCAACCCGTCTCGTTCACATCCAGGGCTTTGCCGTGAGGCGCGCGAATCTTTAGAGTCGAGGAACGCGCAAGTGTAACGAAATGGTCTCGAAGTGCGACAGAACTAAATAGTTAAGCAAAATGGCTTGACTGTGGGATACAAGTGAATATTGTTGTGCAATGAAACTACTGTTAAAGATGTGAATTCGGAAAGGTCCTCTGTGGGATCACCAATCCGTCCGGCAAAGCGTGTCGGCACCCGCTCGGCGTTTGTCGCCGTGGCCGCGGCTTCAGCAATCGCCCTCACCGGCCTGCTGGCGCCGTCGGCCGCCTCGGCGTCTTCTCTACCGCAGAGTCCGCTGGACGAGCTCGGCCGACCCACGCCGCAGGTCACTCAGCAGGTGCGCGATTTCGCTAACCACCCCTGGTTGCCCAAGGAGATCTCTGACGCCGTTTTGTCTGCCCTAGCTTTCTATGCGGGCAACGGCAATGGGTCTGAGGGCGGCGTCCCGCTCCCCGTCGATGGACCCGGGTTCACCCAGTTCATCTGGCCGACGGTGTCGGGAAAGTGCATCGAAGGTGGCTTGGACGCGGTCGGCTCAGCCATCGCAGTTCCCGGGCCGACCACGATTCCAGCCCCCGGTGCTGCCGATGGCCAGACTGCTTTCCTTTTCACCGCTCTTGGCACCTCCCCCGCCGCCGCCAATCAGGGCGAGCTGTTCGTACATTGGTTCAATCTCACTAACCTGCGCCACGGCATCACCTCCCTGGACAACAACGGCATCAATCCAGAAGGACCGGCGACAGTCTCCGGCACCGCCAACACGGGGCACGGCACGGTCGTCGCCGTCGTTTCTGGAAACGTGCGCACTGAAACCAACTCGTGCC
This sequence comes from Corynebacterium atrinae, assembly GCF_030408455.1. Taxonomy (NCBI): domain Bacteria; kingdom Bacillati; phylum Actinomycetota; class Actinomycetes; order Mycobacteriales; family Corynebacteriaceae; genus Corynebacterium; species Corynebacterium atrinae. The sequence goes on along the minus strand of NZ_CP046977.1, from coordinate 926,112 downwards.
ACTTCATCCCCACTGCCGCGATTATCGATGCGAGGTAATAGACGTGACTGCTGATCTTCATCCCGTAAAGCAGGAGACATTCAACACCTCCGATCGAGTCAACATTGACCCGAAGGGTTACCAGCGCGCAGTGGACACCTTTCACGTCACCGATTTCGGCCTGTATATGGCTCGCGGTGCTAACCACCCCAAGTTTGGCTACCTCGAATCGTGGCTGCTGCCTAACCTGGGCTTGCGCGCCAACATTTTCCATTTCCGCGAGGGTATCAACGAGCGCCAGGATTTCTACTTTGATGTCGCCGATATCGACGTGGACGGCGAGGTGTGGTCGACCCGTGACCTTTACGTCGACCTCATTTCCGTCACCGGTGAGCCGATCGACGTCCAGGACATCGATGAGTTGGCCGCCGCCACCTCGGCTGGCCTCATCACGGCGGAGGACGCCGAGCGCGCTATCGACACCACATTGACCGCCGTGGAGGGCATTACTCGCCACCAGGACGACGCCATGGAATGGCTGCGCACCCTGGGAATCGAGTTGACGTGGGCCGAGTCGGTCAGTTTGGCACCTGCAGACAACTAAGGGTTGTGACGCTGACCACGTTCGCGGGGTAGATTTAAGGGTAGATATCCCCCACGAAAGGAGCTGTCATGTCCGACCAACACAATGGCGAAGAAAAGAAGCTGCTCTGGGAATTCCCAGAGGACAAGCCCTTCACGCACAATCACCCGGAGAAAATAGGCAAGTCATCCGAGGAATTGCGCGATGAACTGCCCGAGGAATGGGGCCAAGAGTCCTTCCCCGCTAGCGATCCGCCGGCTAACTACTAAGTTATGGCGACTATTTTCCATAATCCCCGCTGTTCCAAGTCCAGGCAGGCTCTCGCCTATCTGCGGGAGCGTGGGATCGAGCCGGAGGTGGTCGCTTACCTGGAAGCACCGCCGAGCGTCGAAAAGCTCAAAGAGCTTCTCGACGCCGCCGGGCTCAGCCCGCACGACGCCATCCGCGTGCGGGAGGCGGAATACCGCAAGCTCGGCCTCAGCAAAGATACTCCCGCCGAGGATCTCCTAGCCGCCATGGTGGTCCACCCTCGTTTGATTGAGCGGCCGATCGTGGTGACGGAAAAGGGCGTGCGGATCGCACGCCCCACTGAGATCCTCGACGAGATCATCTAGCGCCGGGCGCTACTTCTCCCAGCCGATGTCCTCCACGGGGATCTCGGCGAAGGAGAATGCTCCGTAGTTGGCCAGCCCCGGCTTCACGGCAATGATCTCCGGTCCGTTGGCGTAAGGCATGATGCCGAAGGTGCCCATGGCCTCCTGCTCGAGCACATTGGCGCGCGCGATCTGCTCATCGGGATCGGAGATACGCTGCAGTTCGCGGATCTTGGTATCCAGCTCCGGGGTGCCGGTGCCGGACAGGTTCAGCTCCGAGTCGGACAGGTACACCTGACCGAAGTAGGCGACGCCGAAGGGGTCACCGGAGCGGAAGCCCATGAGGAAGATGTCGAAGTCTCGCTGGCTGGTCACCTGGGAGAACTCGGAAGAGGGGCGTTCCTGGATCTGAACGTCGACGCCCACGTTCTTGAGCATCGCCTGGATCGCGCCAGCCGTGGCTTGGACCATCGGGCTTTCACCGGTGATGACGTAGCGCAGGGTAAGGGGCTGGCCATCCTTCTCGCGGATGCCGTTGGCCCCCTCGGTCCAGCCGGCCTCCTCCAACAGGGTCTTAGCCCGATCGGCGTCAAAGCTGAGGACCTCACCGAAATTGTTCTCATAGCCCTCCTGGGTCTGGAACAGCGCGAAGGAGCCCGGGAGATCCTCGGTGTAGTCGAGGCCATTGAATCGGATGGCGGCGAGCTGCTCGCGATCAACGGCCGTCATGATGGCCTCGCGTACCTTGATGTCTTCCAGCATCGGCGACTTGCTGTTGACAGTCATGAGGTAGTTGGCTGGCAGCAAAGCGGTACGGATATCGAGCTTGTCGCCCATTTCCTTCGCGGTAGCCAATCGATCCTTGGAAGCCACTGCAGAGGCGTCGATTTCACCTGCGCGGAGGGCGTTGAGGCTGGCCTGATCTTCCATCTGACGGTAGGTAACTTTGTCCAGCTTGCCGGTGTCTCCCCACCACTTTTCGTTTTGGACAAAGCTGATCTCGCCTGTGTTGAAGTTGACGTTTTCCACCTTGTAGGGGCCCGCTCCCCATTCCGGGCGCACCTGGCCGAGGTAGCCGGTGTTGTAGAGCTCAGGGGTGTTGACGGCGTTGTGCAGCAGGAAGCCGAATAGGCCCTGCCACCAGGCGTAAGAACCGTCGTAGGTGACCACAGCTTGCTTGTCGTTCTCCCCGCGGGTGACGGACTTGATCAGCTCATAACCGTCGGTGGAGGAAACATTGAGCTCTTTGTTCTCGCCGTTGGAGAACTTCCAGGTGTGCTCGAAGGTGGTCCAATCAATCGGGGTGCCATCGTTGAAGGTAGCGTCCGGGTGGATGGTGTAAGTAATGACGGTATTGCCATCGACTACCTCATCCTTAACGTCCGTGAGGTAGTCCGGGTTGGCGTGCCAGGTGCCGTCGCCGTCGAACAGTGAGACCTGCGGGTTGTACCACTTCCACACGTTTTTGGTGTAGAGGTTGCCGTCCGCCTGCCAGGTGTTCTGCTGCTGGCTGAGCTCGGTCAGGGGCAGGATGAGGGTGCCGCCGTCTTGGAGTGCGTCACGCTCCTGGATGTTGTAGTCGCCCGAGGCGCTGACGCTGTGGGCGTCAATCGCTCCTGAACCAGCCGAGCCTCCGCTAGTCGAGTCTGAAGAGCCGCCGCCAGAACCACAGGCAGCCAGGGTGAGCGCGCTAACGGAGAGGGTGGCGATAGTGAGAGTACGGAAACGTGATCGCATGAGCTTTCACTTCCTTTCAGTATTGGGGACGTAATGGTCTATTCGGGTCGTGCTTCGGAGCCTGAACCTGGGCGGTCCCGGGTTCTCGTGGCGACGGGATCCGGGATCGGAATCGCCGACAGCAGCTTCTGGGTGTAGTCGTGTTGGGGATTATCGAAAATGCTGTCCACCGGTCCCTCCTCGACAAACTCGCCCTTGTACATCACGGCGACCCGATCCGAGAGGTGTCGGACCACCGAAAGATCGTGGGCAACGAAGAGGTAGGAAAGCCCCAGCTTGCGCTTGAGGTCTTCCAACAGGTTGATCACGCCAGCCTGGATGGACACATCCAGCGCCGACACCGGCTCGTCGAGAGCGATGACCGACGGCCGAGTCGCCAGCGCTCGAGCCAAACCGATGCGTTGGCGCTGACCCCCGGAAAACTGCCCCGGAAACCGGTCGATCTGGCTGGCGTCAAGGCCAACAAGCCGCATGAGCTCCGCAACGCGGGCCTTGTTGTCCCCCTCGAACCCGAGGGAGGCAAGGGGCTCTTCCAGGATTTCGCGGATGGTCATGCGCGGATTGAGCGAGCTCATGGGGTCCTGGAAGACCATTTGGATGTCGCGGCGTGCTTGTCTGCGCTGCCCGCGAGACATCGCCGCGGCATCCTTACCGTTGAGGACAATTGAGGTCCCCTCCTCGGGTTCAAGACCCATAACTTCCAACAGGGCGGTCGTCTTGCCGGAGCCGGACTCGCCGACGATGGCCAAGCACTCCCCCTCCCGGAGGTCAAAGCTGACGCCTTTGACAGCGTGGACGGTGCCCACGCGTCGCTTGATCACCGTGCCCTTAATGAGGGGGAACTCCTTCTTCAGGTTGTCGACCTGGAGGGTGACCTTGCGCTGATCTCGTGGGACACCCTCCAGCACGTCCTCGGATAGGACCGGCACCGGATAGAGAGCCTCACCGTTGAGCTGAGCATCATGAATCTCCGGGGAACGCAGGCAGGCCGTGAGGTGGTCCGGGTCGTCGTCGACAGGTACGAGCGGCGGTTCAGCACTGAGGCAGGCATCGACCACAATCGGGCACCGTGTGGCGAACTGGCAGCGATCCTCGATGTTGACCAAAATTGGCGGTGACCCCTCGATCGGGGTGAGCGGATCATCAGAGCGCTGGTCGACTCGAGGCGTGGACCCCAATAGGCCGATCGTGTAAGGCATCTTCGGCTGGGCGAAGGTGGAAAACACATCCGCCTTCTCGATGGGACGACCCGCGTACATCACCATCACGTCGTCGGCGGTTTCGGCCACCACGCCCATGTCATGGGTAATGAGGATCATTGCCGCGCCCGTCTCCCGCTGAGCCAGCTTCAGTACGTCGAGAATCTGGGCCTGAATGGTGACGTCGAGCGCAGTGGTCGGTTCGTCCGCAATGAGCAGGCGCGGGTTGTTGGCGATCGCGATGGCGATGACGACGCGCTGGCGCATACCGCCGGAGAATTCATGGGGGAAATTCTTGACCCGCTTTTGCGGGTCCGGGATACCCACCAGGTCGAGCAACTCGACGGCCCGCTTCATCGCTTGGTTTTTCGAAATGCGGTTGTGGGCTTGCAATGCCTCCACGATCTGATCACCAATGGAAAACACCGGTGTTAGCGCCGACAGCGGATCCTGAAAGATCATGCCGATGCCGGACCCACGGATTTTTGACATCTGGGGATCGGACAGGCCGAGGAGTTCGCGGTCGTCGAAAAGCACCGACCCGGAGACGTTCGCATACTGGGGCAACAGGCCCATGACGGCCAGAGAGGTGACGGACTTGCCGGAGCCGGACTCACCAACGATGCCGAGAGTGCGACCTTCGTGGATATCGAAGTCAACGCCCCGGACGGCTTGAACCTTGCCGGCCTCTGAAGGGAAGGTGACCCGCAGGTCACGCACGGACAGGATGGGAGTAGCCACACTCATGCCTTGCCTCCGGACTTTGAATTGGGATCGAGTGCGTCGCGTAGGCCGTCAGCGATGAACGCCATGGACACCGTGAGCAATGTCAGGGTCGCCGCCGGGAAATAGAACTGCCACGGTGCGGATTGGAGGGCACCTGAGCCCACCGAGAGGAGCGTGCCCAGCGACACATCCGGCAGCTTCACACCCAGACCGAGGAAGGAGAGGCCGGTCTCTGCCATCACAGTGGAGACGATCGACAGCATGAACTGAATGATGAGTAGCGAGCCAATGTTGGGGATGATGTGCCGCACGACCGTTCGTGCCCGAGACACGCCCATGAAGCGGGCGGCTCGCACGTAGTCGTTCTCCCGCACGCTCAAGGCCAATGACCAAATCACACGGGCGGGGTACATCCAGCCAAAGAGGATGAACACCACGACAAGGATCTTCCAATCGCCCGCCGAGTCCGCGACGAGCAACGCGATGAGGAGAAAGGTCGGGATTGCGAGCAGGAAGTGGATAACGGCCAAGACTGCCTTTTCCATGAAGCCGCCATACAACGCGGCGCCGGCACCAATGACCGCCGAGAGCACCAACGTGGCCAGGGATACCAATACGGCAATGGTCAGCGAACGACCAAGGCCATGAACCGTCTGGGCAAATAGGTCATTGCCACCGTCCGTGGTGCCAAACCAATGCTCGGACGACGGCGGCGTGGACAAGTTCATAAAGTCTGGCTCGTCGTAGGACCATTGGGACAAATACCCGCCGAAAATGGAGGCCAGCACGAGGCCCGCGAAGATGATGAGGCCCACCACCGCCAGCTTGTTGCGGAAGAAGCGGCGGACGTAGAGACGGAGTTTGTTCGTACCAACCGCCCGCTCCGGGGCAGCCTCGATGGCCAGGAGGGTCTCAGGGTCGTGTCCACCCGTCGCTTGCGAACCGAACTCCGACGCCGGGGTGAGGTCCGCGACGGGAGCCACTGGCCGAACGCCCAGATTCTCGCGAGCGGTGTCCATCGAGAGATCGTGGCGGCGCTTGTTGTTGTCTTTGCTCATTTTCAGCTCACCCTCACTCGGGGATCCAAGGCGACCACCACGAGGTCAGCCAGAATTGCCGACACGGCCACCATGAGGGCACCGAAGGCCGCCACGGCGACGACACCGTTGACATCATTTTTGGAAATCGTCTCAATGAAGTACTGGCCCATGCCGTTCCACGCGAAAATGCGCTCAGTCATCACGGCACCCGTGAAGATACCCGGCACGGAGAAAGCAACCGAGGTAGCGACGGGGATGATCGACGTCCGCAGCGCATGCTTACGGATCGCTTTCTGCCTCGTGAGCCCCTTAGCGCGGGCAGTCCTGACGTAATCAGCCGACAGGTTATCCAACAACAGGGTCCGCTGCATCAGGTGATAACTGGCATAAGAAATGATGAGCAGCGAGATGGTGGGCAGTGCTAGGTGCTGGAAGGTGTTAATCAGTCGGGGAAGGAATCCTTCCCCTCCCCCTGAACTTGGAGCACCAGTGACATAGAAGACGCGGGTTCCGGTCCATTCGTTGATCTTCAGTGCCAACGCGACAACCAAGAGCGATGCGACAACGACGTGGGTATTCATCGTGACGATGGAAACACCCTGCCACAGCCGATCGGACGCTTTGTACTGCCGTGAGGCGGTGTAGACACCGAGGCCCACGCCGATGACAACCGCCAACAGCGTTGCCATGAGCAACAGCTGGGCCGAGACCCAAATTCGGTAGGAAATCTGGGCATTGACTGGGTCACCTAGTGGGGATGTTCCCCAATTCCAGTGGAAAAGGATCCCGCTCAACCAGGTCCACCACCGCTCCAATAGCGGCGTTTGAGGGTTGAGATTCAAGGGAGTGAGGATTCTGTCAATCTGTTCGGAAGACAGCGGCGGCCGACGACCTGCATAATTGGAACGAGGGTCGAGGAAGGTGGCTGCCAGCAGGTAAGCGACGTTGGTGGCGAGGAAAATGACGATCAACCACGTCAGGGTCTTCCTAAGAAGATATTTCAGCATCGGCATCAAACCCCAAGTTTGTCGGGATACGAATAATCAGAACACCATGGATAATGTGTCTTAGGTTACAAATCTACTCATTATGAGACTGATTCGCTGGAAAACCGCCAAATATTCGGCTCCGGCGCCCGTCGGCTCAGCTTTTTCGAGCTTTCTATCAAGGTTTGAATCAGTAAAAACCTAACCTAGCTGCCCGAACGCCGAGGCCATAGCCAGGCGAACCCGTGCATAAAAAGCCACCCCTCCTCCGCGGCTTCCAGCATCGATTGCAGGCGGCTCCCAGAGATGGGGTGGCGAATTAACTTTTGGCTTCTGCTCCCCTACTGCTCGGCGAGCCCTAGGTTCGCTCCCGTGCCCAGCTCGATGTTCAGACCGGGGACAGAATTGATGAGGTCCTTGGTGTAGTCCTCGCGCGGATTGGCAAATACTTCGTCGGCGGTTCCCTGCTCCACGACGGCGCCTTGCTTCATCACCACGACATCGTCAGCGGTCTGGCGGACCACTGCGAGGTCATGGGTAATGAAGAGGTACGACAGGTGCAGCTCCGACTGCAGGTTACCCAGCAGTTGGATGATCTGGTTCTGGACCAGCACGTCGAGCGCGGAAACTGCCTCATCAAGGACGAGCACATCCGGGGACAACGCGAGGGCGCGCGCGATGGCGATGCGCTGGCGCTGGCCACCGGAGAGCTCATTCGGGAAACGTCGCATGGTTGAACGCGGCATGGCCACCATGTCCAGCAGCTCCGCCACGCGGGTCTCGCGCTCCTTGCGGTTTCCCACCTTGTGCAGGGCCAGGGGCTCTTCGATGCACTTGTAGATGGAGAACATTGGATCCAGGGAACCATAGGGGTTCTGAAAGACCACCTGCATCTTGCGGCGCATGTTGAACAGCTCGCGGTTGTTCAGGGTGCTTAGGTCGGTGCCCTGGTAGTAGACCTTGCCCTCGGTCGGATCGAGGAGGTTGAGCACCATATTGGCCACGGTGGATTTACCCGAACCAGATTCACCCACCAGCGCCAGGGTGGTGCCTTTACGCAAAGTGAAGCTGACGTTGTCAACGGCGCGCAGGGTCTTCTTCGCCCCTCGGGAACCGCGGACGTCGAATTCCTTGGTCAGGTTCTCGACGCGGATGACCTCTTCCTCGGACACCCCTTCGCCACCTGTGGCCATGAGCTCGTTGGACTCCACACCTGCCGCCAAGGCGGACTGAATACGGGAGGATGCCAACGAAGGCGCGGCCTTGACCAGGCGCTTGGTGTAGGGGTGTTGCGGATCGCGCAGGATCTGCAAGGACGGGCCGGATTCCACAATGCGGCCACGGTGCATGACCACGAGGTGCTCGGCTCGCTCGGCGGCCAGGCCGAGGTCGTGGGTAATGAACAGCACTGCGGCACCGAGGTCACGGGTGAGTCCAGCCAAGTGATCGAGAATGCGCTTTTGCACCGTCACGTCGAGGGCGGAGGTCGGTTCATCCGCGATGAGGAGGGATGGACGCGCCGCGAGGCCCATGGCAATGAGGGCACGTTGGCGCATACCGCCCGAAAACTCATGGGGATACTGCTTGGCGCGCCGCTCGGCATCAGGAAGACCAGCTTCGCCGAGGAGCTCCGCGACCCGGGCGTTGACCTCCGAGTTCTTGACCACGTCGTTGGCCTTGAGAGACTCCCCGATCTGGGTACCGATGCGCCACACGGGATTGAGGTTCGACATCGGATCCTGGGGAACCAGGCCGATCTCGGAGCCGCGGAGGGTTTGCATTTCCTTTTCAGAAAGTTTGGTGATGTCCTGGCCTTTGAACAGGATCTGGCCATCGGTCACCTGGCCGGTGCCGGGCAGCAGTCCCAGGATGGACATCGCCGCGGTGGATTTACCGGAGCCGGACTCGCCAACGATGGCGACCGACTGCCCCGGATAGATGGTGAGGTTGATGCCGCGGACGGCTTCGACCACACCGGTGGAGGACTTGAATGCGATCTTGACGTCCTTCATTTCCAGCAGCGGAGTCTGATTCGTATCAGTTGTCATCGCTTCCTCGCCTTCGGGTCAAGCGCGTCGCGGACGACGTCGCCCATCATGATGAAGCTGAGCACCGTCAGTGCCAGCGCCATGGCCGGGTAGAACAGCACCATCGGTTGGGTGCGGAGGCTGGCCTGGGCGGCGGAAATATCGCCACCCCAGCTGACGATGCTGGGCGGAAGTCCGATTCCTAGGAAGGACAGGGTCGCCTCGGCGACGATGAAGGTACCCAGGGCTACCGTGGCGTACACGATGATCGGGGCTGCCGCGTTCGGCAGGATGTGGCTGGTGAGGATCTTCCATTTAGAAGCACCGACGGCACGCGCCGCAGTGACGTACTCCTCGTTTTTCACGCTCAGAACCGCACCACGGGTAATGCGGGCAATGTTGGTCCAGCCGAAGAGACCAAGGACGAGTACGACGGTGATAATCGTGCGGTAATCCTTGAACACCTGCATGACGACGATGGCTGCCAGCACCAGCGGCACGGCGAAGAAGACGTCCGTCACCCGGGAGAGGATCGAGTCCAGGATGCCACCGAAGTAGCCGGCCAGGGAACCGATCAAGGTGCCGATGAGCACGACGAGCGCGGTGGTGAGGATACCCACCGTAACGGAGGCGCGGGCGCCGTAGATGGTGCGAGCGAAGATGTCACAGCCCTGGCGGTCAAAACCAAAGGGGTGGCCGGCACGCGGTTGGTCAAGCGAGTTGGCCAGCACACACATGCGCGGGTCCGTGGAGGTGAACAGCTGCGGGAACAGTGCCAACAGCACGGCGATGAGGATGAGGGCGGACGACACCCAGAACAGGGGTCGGACGCTAAGGTTGCGCCACGCTTGGCGCCACTGGGACACCGGAGCCGATTCATCGGAGACAGCATCGACGGCGCCCAGGCCGGTCTCGTCCGTTTCGGCGATGAAGTGGTCTTGGCCCATGCGGGGACGAAGAGCGTTGCCCGCCAGGATGTCATCTTCACCGGCCGGGTTGGATACGTTGCGGTTGATGTCAGGCATATCGGATCCTCGGGTCGAGAACGGCGTAGATCAAGTCAACGATGAGGTTGGCAATGATGTACACGATGACTAGCACGGTTGTAAACGATACGACCGTCGTGGGCTCACCTTTAATGATGGCCTGGTAGATCGTGCCGCCGACACCGTTGATGGCGAAGATACCTTCGGTGACGATGGCGCCACCCATGAGCGAACCAAGGTCAGCACCGAGAAAGGTCGCCACTGGGATGAGCGAGTTCCGCAGCACATGGCGGCTCATGACCTTGCCGTTAGACAGGCCCTTGGCCCGGGCGGTGCGGACGTAGTCGGCGCGCAGGTTTTCCGAGACCGATTGTCGGGTGAGCCGCAGCACGTAGGCGAAGGAGACGGCTCCGAGCACGAGGGCTGGCATGAGCAAGGAGGTAAACGTTTCTCTTGAGCCCACGGTGACGGGGAGTATCCCCCACTTCACGCCAACGACGAACTGCAAGACGAAGCCGATGACGAAGGAAGGAACAGCGATGACGATGAGCGACATGACCAACACGGTGGAGTCGAAGATTCCGCCGCGGCGGACACCAGCGATGACACCGAAGATAATGCCGAAGACTGCCTCGAAGACGATGGCCATTGCTGCCAATTTGATGGTGACAGGGAAGGCGTTCGCCATGACGCTTGACACTGGCTGTCCGGAGAAGGTGGTTCCGAAGTCCAGGGTGAAAATGCCCTTGATGTAGAGCAGGTACTGGATGATGAAGGGTTTATCCAGGTTGTACTCCGCCTCGATGCGGGCGCGAGCCGCCTCGGTCAATCCGCGGTCGCCGCCGAGGGCTTCGACCGGGTCGCCTGGCATGAGGAAGACGAGTGCATAGATGAGTAGCGTGGCTCCGAAGAACACGGGGATCATCTGGAGCAGTCGTCGCCCGATGTAGCGCAACATAACTATTCCTTAACTAGATCTGGAGTATGCCGTTTTAATGCAACGACCGAACCCCGCGTGAGTCAAGCTTTCACGCGGGGTAAGGGCCACAACTACAGCATTCACAGATCAGATTGTTCCGACAGTGATTTCGCGAACTACTTCTTGGTGATGTCGTAGTACACCGGGACAGACTTCCAGGAGAAGACGACGTTGTCGACGTTCTGGCTGGAACCACCAGTGACGTTGGAGTACCACAGCGGGATCACGGGCAGGTCCTGGAAGAGGATCTCCTGAGACTCGTTGTAGATCGTGGCGGCTGCCTCCGGGGAGTCGGCGCCAGCAGCCTCAGCCAGCTTGGCGTCGAAAGCCGGGTTGGAGTAGTCGCCGTCGTTGGAGCCGGCACCGGTGCCATACAGCGGGCCGAGGAAGTTACCCAGGGACGGGTAGTCGGCCTGCCAACCGGTACGGAAGGCACCCTGGATCTTACGGCTGGTCACGTCATCGCGCAGGGACTTGAAGTCCGGGTACGGGTTGCCGATTGCTTCGATGCCGAGGGTGTTGCGGATGGAGTTGACAGTGGCGTCAACCCAGGCCTGGTGCCCACCATCAGCGTTGTAGGAGAGGGTGAACTCGCCGGTGAAGGGGGAAATGGCGTCAGCCTGGGCCCACAGGTCCTTGGCCTTCTCCGGGTCGTAGTCGAGGACGTCATTGCCCGTGATGTCGCCGTTGTAGTTCGGCAGAACTGGGGAGGTGAAGTCGGAGGCCGGGGTCCGGGTGCCCTGGAAGATGGTGGCGGTGATCTCTTCGCGGTTGATGGCGTGGGAGATGGCCTCGCGGCGAAGCTTGCCCTCTTCACCACTCCAGTGCTCGAGGCGCTCCGGGATGGTGAAGGACTGGAAAACAGCGGAAGGCTGGTTCACAGCACGGTCACCGAGCTCGGACTCGAAGGTGGAGAAAGCGGTGTCCGGGACAGCGTCCAGAACGTCGAGGTTCCCGGCGAGGAGGTCGTTGTAGGCGGCATCCTGCTGGGCGTAGAAGTCGAACTTGATGCCGTCGTTCTTTGGCTTACGCTCGCCGGTGTAAGCCTCATTCGGGACGAGGGTCGCATCCTGGTTGTGGTTCCAGCTTGCCAGCTTGTACGGGCCGTTGCCGTTCGGGCTCTCACCGAAGGCTGCCTCGTCCTCACGTGCCTCGTCCGGCAGCGGATAGAAGGCGGAGTATCCCAGGCGCTGCGGGAAGTCGGCCTCAGGCTGGTTGAGCTCGATGGTAAAGGTCTTGTCATCGATGACCTTCAGACCCTCCATGGACTGAGCGCCTTCGGCGTAGCCCAGGATCGGCTCGAAGAAGTACTCGGAGAGGTGAGAGTTGGCCACCGCGTAGTTCCAGGAGTCCACGAAGTGGTGGGCGGTGATCTCAGTGCCGTCCGCGAAGGTCCAGCCATCCTTGAGGGTGACGCGGAAGGTCTTGTCGCCCTCGGGCTCGATGGACTCAGCCACCTCGTTGTGGATTTCACCCTCGGCGTCGTAGTAGACGAGGCCGGAATAGATGAGGTCGACGATGCGGCCGCCACCGACCTCGTTGGTGTTCGAGGGGATGAGCGGGTTCTGCGGCTCAGTGCCATTAGCAACAACGTAGTTGTCACCACCGGTGGAGCCGGAACCGGAGTCGCTCGAGCAGGCAACCAAGCCCATGGCCAGGGTGCTGGCCGCCAGAACGCTGAGCGCCTTCTTACTGAGAGTCATACTGTGGACCTCCAGGTAGGTTTGATGATGTCCCCCCAGCATAAACTGTGACGGACCTCATTAAGAACGGCACCCACCCAGGAATGTCACTGTCGCTCCGCAGCTTCTCCTAAGACCGCCATGCGACCAGCACAAATCAGACATCTGACGTTTACGTGCCCGACAACCCTCGATACCCCCAATTACCCCCACTCATGTCGATCCGGAGATGAACGGGCACGTGGCCCGGTCCGGCGAAGTGTTCGCGCTCCTGCGCGGCCCACATTTCCCACCACGGTTCGAAGCCCGGATCGCGCTCCAGGGCGCGCCTACGACGCAGGGCAGCAGGGGCGCAGACACGCACCGTCAAAACGTCTCCGCGCTCCTCCGCCCTGCTTATCGACGCCCCCGTCACCGCCCCCACCCCTTCCACGATCACCGAGGCGCCCGGGTCAAGGTCCACCCACCCTGCGGGGCGGTTGTCCACCCAATCCCACCGGCGGTAGCCGGGGTGGGAAGGATGCAAGACGTCGTCCACCACCATGGCGGCGGCTGCCACCAAACCCGACCACCCGGGATAGAAGCTATCCAGGTGGACCACCGGCAGGCCCCAGTGACGCCCGAGGGCCTCGGCGAAGGTGGACTTGCCGGACCCAGAGGGACCGTCGATAAGCACGGTGAGCATCAGGCCACGCCCAGGAAGCGGAAGTATCCGGTGGCCACGGCAATGCCAATCGCAGAGGCCGAGACGAGCAGGCACACCGCCATGACCGCCCAGTCGCGGGCGTGCAGGCGGGACTCGCGGGCCCACGTGCGTCCATGTTCGGCGACCCGGCCAAACCCGCGGGCCTCCATGGCCGTCGCAAGCTTCGAGCCCCGCCGCAACGAAAGGACTAGCAAGCCGAAGGCAAGGGTGAGCAAATAGCGAACGCGGCCTTGGTCGGCGATTCCGCGGGCCCGGCGCGCTCGACGCATCGACGTGAGGTCTTCGCGGAACAGGGACGCCAGGCGGGCAGCGGCAACCGCACCCAACACAAAACGTTCGGGCAAGCGCAGCACCTGGGCGAGACCATCACCGAAGTCGGTGGGATCAACGTCGGCCGACAGTACGATGACGGGCAGGCCGATAGCGAGGACACGCACGAAAATAGCAATCGCCAGCGACAGGGAGTTGTCGGTGACGTGAATGAGGAGGAATTGGAAGTGGGTCTCCCCCTCCGGACGCCCGTACAAAGCCATGGGCACCGCGGCGAGCGGAGCGGCTAGGAAGATCGGCCACCCGCGGCGGAGGAGGCGGGGCCAACTCACCCCACACAAGGGAGCCGCGAGAACCGTGAAGGCTAGGGCCACGGCCGCGGAGACGACGTCCACCGACAACAGCAACGGGGTGGTCAGCACCATGAGCCCGATGACGCGCGTCACCGGATTGATGTCCTTGAGCACGTTCATCTAATCCGCACCTCGTGATCGCCGAGGGCATGGAAGAATAGTTCATCGTGGGTGATGGAGGCGACCGTCACTCCTTGTTCCGTGAGCTCGCGAACGAGGCCAACTAGTTCGACGAAGGTGGTGGGGTCCTGGCCGAAGGTGGGCTCATCGAGGAGGAGGAAGCGGGGCGTGTTCACCAGCGCCGTGGCCACCGACAGCCGCCGCTTCTCCCCTCCCGAGAGGGTAAACGGGTTGGCGTGCTCTAAGTGCTTGAGCCACAGGCGGTGGAGGAGGTCGTCGATGCGATCCTGCGCTCCACCCGATACGGCCATCTCCTCGCCCACCGTGCGCGCAACAAACTGGTGCTCGGGGTCTTGGAAGACGTAGCCCACCCGCTGCGCCAAGTCCCGGGAGGACCACTTGTGCGGCGGGGCGATCAACCCCTGACGCAGCGCTTTGGCGTAGCGGAGTTCTCCCCCCACCGGAGCAACCAGGCCGGCCAGCGTCAGCGCCAGGGTGGACTTCCCCGACCCATTGGGACCGGTGATGACGGTCGAGCATCCTTCCGGCAGCTCCAAGTTTCGGGGCGGACCCCAATAGGGTTGCAGCTCACAGGCTTCGACCAACGCGGGGGTATTTGCGGGGACCGGCGGGGCGGCAGGGAGGATCGGAAGGGTCGGCAGCTGGGAGGACGTGATCTCGTGCAGCCCTTCGGCATCTAGATGGAGGAAGCGATCAACGGCGTGCGCCCACAACTGCGGGCGGTGCTCGACCACGATGAGGCTGGCACCCGTCTCCGCAACGACCTTTTCCACCGCTTCTACCACTTCCCGCTGGCCGTCCGGGTCGAGGTTCGCAGTCGGCTCATCGAGGAGGATCAGCTCGGCCTCCATCGCGATGACACCGGCCAAGGCGAGGCGCTGCTTCTGCCCGCCCGAGAGGTAGCGGGTAGGGTGATCCAGCGGGAAATTCAGGCCCACGAGGTCGAGGGCGCGGCGAACGCGCGGCCAGATCTCCTCCCGGGGCACGCGGAGGTTTTCGCAGCCAAAGGCAACGTCATCACCGATCCGCGAGGCGATCACTTGCGAATCCGGGTCCTGCAGCACCATGCCCACCGTGCCGTTGATGGACAGCGAGCCCATCGATTCGCCATCTTCCTCGTCGCCGAGAATGCCGGCCAGGGCGGCCAAAAGCGTGGACTTTCCGGCACCGGAGTTGCCAGTGAGGAGGATCTTCTCCCCGCGCTCGACGCGCAGACTCACCCCCTCCAGCGCTGCCTCCCGGCGTGAGGCGTGCCGCCAGCCGAGATCGCGAGCCTCGACGACCACGGACCCGGAGGCAGGCATCAGACCTGTTTCCGCCCAGCCGCGAAACGATCAAGCGCGCCAGTCGAGGCAAGAGCCTTGACCAGCCAGTGGCCGAGGAAGCCCGCGAGGATAGCCCCGGAGATGATGAGGCAGGTGAGGTAGATGGAGTTGAACGCCAGAGACTTCGCCAGGTTCGCGCTGGTGAACAGCTCTAGGAGGAAGGCTCCCACGCCAGCGGCAGCGCCGGCCAGCATGGCGACGGGAAGAGTGAAACGGCGGTAACGGAAGGCCGCGAAGATCAACTCCGCGCCGAGGCCTTGAGCCACTCCGGCGTACATCGTCTCGATGCCCCACTGATTACCCAGAAGCGCAGACACCGTCGCCGCCACGACTTCGACGAACAACGCGGCACCCGGCTTGCGGATGACCAGACCACCGATGACGCCGCCGAGCAGCCACACACCCACGGCAATGCCGCCGAAGCCGGGCGTGAGCGCATCCATGGCGGTGAACCAGGCGTAGCCGATGGAGTTCCACACCCAGAAAATGAGGCCGCAGGCCACACCGAGAACGGAAGCAATAATGATGTCGATGACGCGCCATGAGGTGCGCGCGCGTGAAGTACTCACAGTATTTTCTCCCTAGCGCCGGTACTAGCCGGATCAGGTTCGACGGTTCGCCTTAAAAGGCATCTCAGCCCGGATTCGAACCGGGTACCCGTGTTGGTTTCTACAATCGTGCGGGAGCTACCTTACCCGGACCGGCTTAAGCCTGGCCAGCCACCCACCGGGAGCCGTCGCCGCCACCTGGGTGCTTCCACTCCACCACGAGGTCCTCGTCTCCCCCAACATCGATAACACCGGTGCCGACGATGGCCTCCAGTTGATCCCGGTGCTCAGGTGAGGACTCTATATGCAGTAATAGGACCCCATCGCCAGCGATCATGTCGACCTCTCCGACATTGCCCGCAGGGAAGACTAGGGAGCCGCGTCCAGAATCCCCATCCCACTCGGTGCGAGCGGAATGGGCGAAGTGGGCAGCGAGAGCTTTGGCGCAGCGCCCTGGCCTGGCACTACGAATCCGAGCAGTCGCGGAAGCAGTCATAGGGCCACGCTACCCCAGCACCTCCAGCAACAAATTATGCAGGCGGGTGTCCACCCCCTGCGCACGACCCATTCGGCAGATGGCGCCGACCTGGGCATCAAGCTCGTTCGGGCGCCCGTCCCGCAGGTCGCGCTGCATCGAGCTGGTGGCTTCCGCGGGCATCCGATCGGCGAAGGCGAGGGTGTCCTCGATGGCCGTGGCGGGCATGTCGACGCCGTTGGCCAGCGCCGTCTCATAAGTCTCCCGCATGAGGGCTTCCAGGGAGGAGCGGTAACGGCCGCGCAGCTCGGCCATCGGCTGGTCGGTCAGGGCTCCTAGCGCGCCGGTGCTGGTCACGAGCATCGCCTTGAGCCACACATCGCTGAAGATGTCGTCGATGACGCTGGCCTCGACGCCAGCTTCTCGCAGGGCCGCGGCGAAGGGCTCACTCTGCTCGTCCGCCGAGCCATCCCACGGGCTGAAAGAGTACGTCATCGGCCCGCCGTGGTATTCGACCTGGCCGGGGCCAATGTGGTGGAAGTAGGCGCGGACGACACCCGGCCACGTCCGCTCCTTGCCCACCACGTCGGCGACGAGGGAAGGCACCTCGACGGAGTTTTGCGTTAGCGCCACCACCGCGGTGGGTGGCAGGCCCTCGAGCAGAGCCGCCAGGTCGGTCTCTGCGGTGACCTTCACCGCCATCAGCACGACGTCGGTGTCGTCGGGCACCTCCGCCAGCGTGCCGACGGCACGGACCGGGATGGGCGCGGCGTCGTTAAGCACCAGACCCCGGCCCTGCAGCACCTCCAAGGTCTCGCCCCGGGCGACGAACACGACCTCATGCCCGGCTTCAACAAGCCGACCGCCGAACCAGCCACCGATTGCTCCTGCTCCCAGGATCGCGATTCTCATGGCACCCCATTGTAGGATTTCTTTGTTCCCTTGTATTGACGAAAGGTTCCAACATGGCCGGTGGTCTGCTCGCACTGCTTGACGACGTCGCCCTCATCGCCCGCAGCGCCGCCTCCAGCTTGGATGACGTCGCGGCCGCCGCAGGAAAGACCTCTGCTAAGGCGGCCGGCGTGGTCGTCGATGACGCCGCCGTCACCCCCCGCTTCGTCACCGGCGTCACCCCCGCCCGGGAATTGCCGATGATCTGGCGCATTACCAAAGGCTCCCTGGTCAACAAGATCATCATCATCCTCCCCATCGCGCTCCTGCTCAGCTGGATCGCGCCCTGGGCACTCACCCCCATCCTCATGATCGGCGGCACCTACCTCTGCTTCGAAGGAGCCGAGAAGATCATCCACATGGTCGCGCCGCACAACTCCCACGAGGACAAGACGCCCGTCCGGGAACAGGTCAACGCCAAGGAGGCCGAGGACAAGCTGGTTAAGGGGGCAATCACCACTGACCTCATCCTCTCCGCAGAGATCATGGTCATCTCGCTCAACGAGGTCGCCGACCAGCCAATACTCTTCCGCGCCGCCGTACTCATCGTCGTCGCCATCGGCATCACCGCCCTGGTCTACGGCGCCGTGGCCGTCCTGGTGAAGATGGATGATCTGGGCCTGCGGATGGTTGAGCGAGGCAAGGCCGCCGGGTTCGGTCGAGGCCTCGTTGCTGCCATGCCCAAGGTGCTGTCCACGATCGGTTTCATCGGCACCTTCGCCATGCTGTGGGTTGGTGGCCACATCATCATCGCCGGACTCGAGGAATTCGGCCTCACCTGGCCTTATCACTTCATCCACAGCCTCGAAGTCGCGGCCGGCGGCGGGTTCCTGGGATGGGCGGTCAACACCTTCTTCTCCCTCATCGTCGGCCTCGTCTGGGGCCTCGTCGTCGCGGGCATCGTGATGGGTGTGAAGAAGCTCACGGGCCGCAAAGCCGTCGATTCCGTCCACCACGAGTAGCGTGCGCTTCGCCCTCGCCGTCTTCTCTGGTGGCATCGCTGCCGGGGTTGTTGGCGCTGCGATGGCCTGGCTCTTTCACCTCATCCACTCCCTCGACGGCTGGTGGTGGGCCCTCGCCGGAGGTGGCCTCGCGGGCCTCGGTTGGTGGTGGCTGCGACGGGATGGCCCCGTCCGCCACATCGAAGATTCCCTCCACACCGGCGCTCCCCTCCCGCTCGGTCGTTCGCTTATCGACGCCCTCCTTCAAATCCTCGCCGTCGCCTCCGGCCTGTCCCTGGGCAAAGAACAAGCGCCGCGCCAAGGCGCGGCGGCGCTCATGTCCACGATCGCCGGTTGGGTACGAGTAACCCCCGAGCAGCGCCGCCTCCTCGTGGCGGCGTCGGCGGGAGCCGGGTTAGCGGCGGTCTACAACGTGCCCGTGGCTGGCTTCCTCTTTTGCGTGGAAGTCCTGCCCGTCCGTCGAAGCTGGCGCCTCCTCGCCGCCGCGGGCGCGACATCCGCCCTGGCCACCGGAATTTCCTGGCTCCTGCTGGGGCGACAACCGATCTACCGTTTCCCCGCTTTGGACTTCTCCTGGTCGATTCTTGCCTGGGCGCTCCTCCTCGTTCCCCTCGCCGCCCTCCTGGGCTCCGCTTTCCTCCGCCTCATCGCCGTCGCGCAGGAGGGCGCCACGTTCGATCCCCGCTGGCTGATCGTGAGCATCCCGGCGGCCATCGGCGTTGCTGTCGACATCTCCCACCTCATCCCCGACCTCACCGGCAACGGCGAAGAAATCCTCCAAGCCGCCTTCACCGCCGACTCCCCCTGGGGACTC